>NZ_JBSGCR010000008.1:0-235365 GCF_053601935.1 Streptosporangium sp. NPDC004631
TCGGCCTGCTTCGCCGCGACCTTGGCGTCCGTGATACGCCGCTCGGCCTGCTCCAGCGCGGCACTCTGCGAGGCGGCCTCAGCTGCCGCCTGCGCTGCCGAAGTGGTCGCCTGCACTGCCGAGGTAGTGGCTCCCGCTGCGGACTGAGTGGACTTCTCCTGTTCCTTCAGCGCCTCCGAAATGCGCTTCATCGACGGCACCGCCACCGCCGCCACCCCGGCGAAACCGGCACCGGCCGCACCGAGAGGACCGATCAGCGCGCCGACACCCGCCGCCAGACCAGCCGCTACAGGGATGGCCGCCACCGCCGCCAGCGCGGCCGACAGCGCACCGAGTGCGCCGAGCGCGCCGGAGATGTCGACGTCGACCTTCGCCCGCGCCACCTTGCCGTCGACCGTCGCCAGCCCCGCGTCAACGGCGGCGAGCTCGGCGAGCGCGGACGCGATATCGACCCGCACGTCCGCGGACACGCTCTCGCCATCCAGGGCGGACAGCTCGCGCTGAATCGCGGCGACCTCGGCGAGTGCGGCGCCCGCGTCCAGGTCCACGCCGACCGTCTTGTTCGCCAGCTCCTGCATGCGGGTCCGCAGCTCAGCGATCTTGACTTGAGCCGCGGTCGAGTCGGCGTCGATCTCCGCTTTCGGCAGGCTCTGAAAGGCCGTCTGAAGGCGGGCCTTGAAAGCGCGGGCGAACGCGCCGCCGACCTGGTCGCCGTCCCGGGGTGCCTGCTGCTGCTGACGCCGCGTCTGCTCTCTCAGTGGCTCATAGATCCCGCCCAGGCCGTCCTTGATGCCCCGCTGAATGTCCTTGCTGATCGCCTGGCCGAGGTCGTAGGCGCCAGGGAGAAGCTGCTTCTTCAGGTCGGTAATGAAGCCCTTGGCCGACGGGACGACAGGGACGATGACATCGCCAGCAGTGAACTCGGCCACGACTCACCCGCCTTCTGTGAGTCATGGAGAAAGGTGCGGCTAGGCGCCCTGCGAAGCCCCTTGTGGGACGGGTTTTGTGCTGCGTACGGTCGCGGCCTCCGCGCCAGAGCCGACGACCGTGCCCTCGATCCGGCCGCCGTTGATGCGATGCCACATCGCGTCGAGCTGCGCCGGGGTGAGCTCGCGTTTCCTCCGGCCGGTCTTCTTCACCCCAGGCCGCGGGACCGGCGCCGGAGGTCCGCCCTTGCCGCCATTGACCCGGAGGGTGACGTGGATCAGCCACCGGACGGAGTCGATCAGCGACGCCAGCAGCATCTCCGTCTGCGACCACGCCCCCTGAGAGGGGTCTGCGCCCTTACTCGCCCGCTCCATCTCCGCGTCGCTCATCTCGTTTCGCAGCGCGGTTTTCGTCGCGGACTCGGGCGGTAGATGCCGGATCAGGTTGCCCACCAGCCGCCAGGTGAGCCTTGACTCGCCGCCGCCCGGCCGGAACAGGTCGCGCAAGTCGGTGCGGTGGCAGTGAATCCACAGGTCGGCCTCGATCTCGTCGCCGTACCGGTCGACGAGCGCGGCGAGGCCGGCTATTCCCCCCGGGTGAGGCCCTGATAGTGCGTCGCCGAGGCCTCGATCAGGGCGTTCAGGTCATCGCCGGAGACGCCCTTGATCGCGCGGAATCGCTCGTAGTCGTCGCCGAGGAGTTCGGCGACGAAGGCTCGCAGGCTGCCGTCGCTGGTGCCGAGGTCCGCGGTGGTCTGCCAGTCGGCGGACCCGGACGGCTGCATGGTGAAGAACTCGCCGTCCACGTCGAAAACGAACGGCTCGGCGACGGCTTCGCGTTTGCGGTCGCGCAGGCTGAAATGCGAGACCGGGGTACCGTCCTGCTTGATCATCTTGGGCTTGGGGGGCACTAGGAGTTGACCTCATCCAGATCGGGGGCCAGGTAGGCCCGGTAGAGGGTGTTGTTCGCGGCGTCCGGGTAGGCGGTGACCGTGATCTCGAAGCCGCGCATTTCGTCCTGCTTGGCGGTGTCATCGCCCCGGTCGGTGATCTCCCCCTCGGGCACGTAGATTCGCTCCCACAGGTCGCCGTCGTAGATGTCGAAGATCCAGGCGCGCCGGTCAGGCGTGACGGTCGCGGACTCGGCGTATCGCACGATGCCGTCAATGTCCGGTACCAGGGCAGACAGCGGCTGCCGGGACATCACCGACCGGACGATCGGGCGGCGCGTCTCCCACAGGGTGAGCTGGAAAGTCCGAACCGACTTGGTGACGACGGTGCGGAACGGAGCCGACTGCCCCCACGCGATGAACTGCTCGGAGTCCTCGTCGAAGGCGGTGGTCAGGCCGTCTTCGGAGATGGCGCCGAGCGCCAGAAACGGGGCAACGGGCGCGTTGCGCGGGTCGAGTGGCTGAGCGGTGCCAAGCGGGGCCGCCCAGCCACCGCCGTTCGCGCCGACCATGGCCAGATCATCGGAGCGAGCAATGGTAACCATGAGGACCTCCTTGAATGACGAAAGCCCCGGCCGTGAGGCTCGGGGCTGGAAGCGCGGCCAGGTCAGGCCGGGTGAACAGTGATTCGGTAGGTGGCGCCGAAGCGGCGTAGACCGGTGTTGTCGTAGGGCAGAGGCCGCGGCCCGGTGAGAGTTTCCACCCGGGTCACCACGGCGTCACCAGCCTTGTTGCGGGCCAGCAGATTGTGCAGCGCCCATTGCACGTGCAGCGCCGCGGCGGATGCCCCGTCGCGGGTGGCGTCGAACACGTCGACGTCGACAGTCGCCCGGTCCAAGCGGAACCCGTCGTATGGGCCACCGATGCGGCGAACCTTCGCCACGGGGACGAGGGCGTCGAGGTCGGCCGGCGTCTCGGACATGGAGCGGAGGTTGTCGACGTTGGCCTCGATCCACGAGGTCAGGAGTGCTTCGACGTCGATCATTCGCGGGTCACTCGGTCGACAGCGCGCCCCAGGACCCGCTGGCCTTCACCGACGCGGCGGTTACCAAATTCGATGGCGGCGGCACTGCGAGCATCGTTTTTGATCTTCGCCCAGGCGCGGTCACCCGTGCCGAGCTGGATCGGGCTCCCGCTCTGCCCGGACTCGATCGTGAAAGAGTCGGCGTACTCGCCGGACTCGCGTGGAGCGTCGGCTTCGGCGTAGGAGACGACAACCCGCGCCCGTGTGATCATCTCTCGTTCCATCTGCGCCGACCGCAGCATCGCGCCGATCTGCTTGGTGTTGGGCTTGAATCGAGCACGGGCCACGGGCCCTCCCCTCTTTTCAGCCGACAGTCCGCTCCAGGCGGATCTCAACGCCACCCGCAGTGCCGGTCAGAGGTGATTTCCAGGGTTGCGGCTGCCCTTGCACGGTGAACACCCGGCCACGCAGCCGGGCACGGTCAGTTGCCCGGATGTCCGTGCCGTACGGGGCGACGACCGTGAACAACTCCACCACCTGGTCCTGGGCGTCCAGACGCTCGCTGGTGCCGGTGTTCCACGCCGCACACCCGGCCACGGGAATCTCCCGATCGGCGCCAGGCACGTAGTTCCCGGCGCTGTCCCGGGTCGACGAGGCAGCTCGGAGGATCACCAGGGTTTCGCCTTGCGGGAACGGCGCGGGCATCAGTACCACACACCTTCACGCCAGCCCTCGCCCGGCCAGTCCGGATCGATCGTCGGCGGCCACGACGCCGCCGGCGTAGCCGTCTCCGGGGTCGGGTCGATGGTGAACGCTCCCCCACGCCCCGCGAGGCGTTTCAGGGCCGCCGTTTCCGCCTTGGTGAGATACAGGCCCGCCTGCGGACGCTGAACCGTGTACGGGCCGACCGACTCCGATGAGACACCCTGCGGGTTGGCGTACGCCCGGCCGGCCGCGGCGAGCACCACCGCGCTGGCACCCGACGGGAGCGGCTTGACGATCGATTCGGCCAGCAAGGTGGCCTGGGCGATCAGCAGGTCCGCACGCGCTTCGTTGATCTCCGCGAGGTCGAGGTACAGGGCGAGATCCACGGCGGTCAACGCCACAGCGACCTCCTACAGCGCCTCGATCGCTTCGACCCAGGCGGCCAGGTCGGCGGACGGGTCGAGTTCTTTTGACCGCTGCCGGGCGCGGTCGGATGCCTGCTGCCACTCGGCCGGGTCGTCCAGGGCGCGGATGGTGGCCGCCCAGGCGTCGGCGTCGGTGACCTCGCAGAAAACACCCGCGTCCGCGAGGGCTTCCGACAGGCCTGGGGTGGGGTTGGCGATTACCGGAATTCCGCTGGCCATTGCCTCCACCGCGACGCGTCCCCATGACTCCACGTGGGACGGCATCAGCAGTACCCGGGTGCGGGCGTACACCTCATCCCGCATTCGCTCGCCCGGCACCTGGTCGATCCACTCGGCGTTCGGCAGGTTCTCCTTGATCTGCATCCCGTAGGCGCCCTCGACGGCCAGGAACCGGTGGTCCGGCAGCCGCTTGGCGAGGTCCCAGAAGAGCTTGGCGCCCTTGGCCGCGTTCATGTTGACCAGGGTGATCCGATCCCCGGGCACCGTGGAGTAGTCCTCGGCGAACACCGGGGGCCGCACCACAATGGAGTTCGCCGGCCGCACCCACTTGGGGTGCTCGGCGAACTGCGCCTCAGCCTCAGCCCGCAGGTGCAGGCTGTTGTAGACGACCAGCGCGCACGACCCGGCGGCGATGTTCTTGAAGATGATCGGCGCCGGGTTGTGCGCCAGGGCCACGAACGGGATGCCGTAGCCGCGGGCCAGAGCGCCGGCCGCGGGCACGTTTTCGTACTGGCTGATGACGACGTCGGCATGCCGGATCGCCGTCCCGAAATCCAGCCGCGAGGCCAGCGGAACGACTTGGACGCCGTCGACCGAGTACGGGTCGCGGGCCTTGCCGTACCGCGACAGCCACACACTCACCTCGTGGCCGCGAGCCGCCAGCGGACGCAGCATGGAAAACAGCGCCCACTCGCCGCCCGCGTTGTGATGCGGAGGAGCCGAGTGGATGCGCACCACGATGCGTTTCGGCTTGGACGCCCGCCCGGCAAGGGCCTGAACAGCCGGGGAGGGCGGAACCGGTTCGGTCCCACCCTCCGGCGTGGCCACGCTCTTCGGTGCTCGCTTCGGCGGACTGTCCCCAGCCGCCCGTCGACGGGGCGGCATCAGGAGACGTAGCCCGCGCTGGTGTACTTGACGAACGCCTCCGGGTCGCCGAGCACGAACCCGTAGTACGCCTCGGCGAGCAGCAGGACCAGGTTCTCCTGGAACGCCGAGTGGACGCCGCCGTCCTCATCCACATACGTCGCCTCCGCCGACACCCGGACGGTGATGTCCATGCCGACGCCGTACGCGGCCTGCGACCAGTCGCCACCGATGGCTCGCAGGCCGGTGTCGGTGGAGGTCGACTGGCGCCGGTGCTTGCCGCTGACACTGCGCGAGTAGGCGAGCGGCTCACCGATCAGCGTGCCGGCCACCGCCTGGTCCATGCCCGGCGTGGTGGCGTCCACGAAAATCGGGCGGCCGTTGGCGTCGGTCTGCAGCAGCAGCCGCGGCTTGAGCCGGTGGTCGGCGGCGAACCCAGTGAAATCCCAGTCATCGTCGACGACCTCGGCCATGCCGTTGACCAGGTCGGCGTAGAGACCGCCCGCCGAATCGGGGGCAGTGCCGAGCGCCACATACTTCGTGGTCTCGATCAGGTGATCCCCGAAGGGGCCGGTAGCTCCCTTCATGGTCTTCCCGTGGATGGCAGCGCGGTCGAAGGCGCGGGCGAACGCGGTCGGCAGGTCCTTGTTCAGCTGAGTCCACAGGCCGCCGGCGTTGGTCTTGTAGACCTCCTCCGAGACCGGGATCAAAACCGCCAGCTTCTTCGCGGTCATCTGCTTGACGTCCACCCCGCCGCTGGACAGGGGCTTCCTTGAGCCCTGCCCCACCCAGTCAGCCGTCGGGACATCCAGCGGCACGGGGATGCTTGTGGTGGCGTCGATGGCCAGCGGAGCACGCCGCGCCAGCGACATGACCGCCGACTGCTCCACGCTCTTTTCGAAGATCGGCCCCGTCAGAGTGCGGGGCAGCAGGGCATCGTCGACGTTTGAGAGCTTCAGGGGCTCGGTGGCCACCATGGATTCCTACTTTCAGCAGCTCACTTGCGCTGCGACTTAAGAAAAGCCTCGAAGGTCTCTTCGGGGCTGGTAGATCGAGATGCATTCGCACTGGATGCCTGAGTCCGGTCCGGCGCGGGCGGCCGGCGTTTGTCCGGCTCGGCCGGGACGCTCTTTTTGGCCAGGTGCGGCTTGCGTTCCAGCAGGTCGGCCAGATCGGCCTGGATGCGCTCGGCATCGATTTCGCCGTCAGGGTCGGTATAGACAGCAAGATCCAGGAAGGCGATCGCGTCTTCCGGATCGGCGAACGCAACCGCCAATGCGCGGACCTCCGCCCGGACAGCCCGGGTAATCAGCCCCTGAACGCGGTTTTCTGCGCCCTCGGCGCGGGCGACGGCCTTCTCGGTGTCGCTCTTGTCCCGATCCTGGAAATCCCTGAGCTGCCGCTCCAGATCCCGCTGAATCCTGTTGGCTTCACGTAGTGCCCTGTCGGCGTCACGCCGGGCCTTACGCTCCTGCTCCAGTGCCGCCTTGCCTGTACTGCCGAGCGTGCTGTCGTCGCTGCGGGAGGTATCCGTCGCAGAGCCCTCCACGGTCGGCTCTACGCCCGTGGACGCAGAGTCGTCGTGCTCGGTGGTGGTGTCGTCAGCCATCGCGGCCTCTCAGATAACGGCCTGCGCCATCGCGGCTACGGCCATGGGAAATCACCCGCGCGAGGCGGGGAGTCATTGATGCAGTCAGTCCTCGCGGCCTTCGAACGCCCTGCGCCAGGCGCGGAGCTTGTCCTTCATGCCGCGCTCATGACCGGTAGAGACGGTGTAGAGCCGATCCCACTCGTCCACATAGGCGGGCGGCTCCCACCGCTGACCTCGGAAAATGGGATAAACCGTGCAGGAGCAGTGGGAGTGGAATTTGTACTTGCCTTCGCCTTCGAACTGGTCGCTCGCGGCCCCGCCGGCGGTTTCCTCGGACTCGTAAACTGGCCCCCGGCTCGCCATAAGCGCACAGAAGAAGCAGGCGTCAGGGCCGGTGGTTCTCCCCCAGCCCAGCACCTCGGGATCCTCGCCCATCGCCTGGGCGATCGTGTCGCGCCCCACGTCCGCCACGACCTTTTGAGCAACGCCCGCGGCTTTCTCCTTGGCTACAGCGAGGCGCTCTTCGATCGGCGGCGGGTTGTCCGCCTCGGGAATCCACAGGTCCTTGACGGCCCACCGCAGCGACGCCTCGGCTTTACCGGGCGGAATCTCGGCCGGGGCGGGCTGGAAGATTCCGCGAACCCCCGCGGTGTCACGCTCGTCGGCGTAGTGATCCGCAGCAAGCGCCCCAGACATGCCTGCGAAGCGCTGTAGCAGCTCAATGACCGCTTCAACCCAAGCTGGGATAGTGGTGGCGAACGCGCCAAGGCGAATCAGCTCCCACAGTGGAGCCATTTCCTCGACCAGCTGAGCAGATAGAGCACGCTGTGCGTCCTGGTACTCAGCCGCCCGCTCCTGTTGCGCCATCGGTGACCGTCACCTCCGGGCGAGTGCGTTCCCGACGGTTGGCGGCGATCGCGTTGCCGACCTCAGCAAGCGCCTGCCGCCCAGCCGACCGACGCCGGTCGGCGTGGACGCGTTGCCGCTGCCCTTCGGTCAGGCCGACCATCTCCAGCGTCACGTCGGAGTCCGCAGGCAGGATCTGCTGCTGAACCAACTTGACCGCGGCGTCCGTCTGGGCTGCCATCGTCGGTGTGGCCGGGTTGCGCCACACGGTCTCAATCCGGCGGGTCCGGTCTGGCAGCTCACCGGTCTTGATGAGGATCGCCAGGCGGAACACCTGCGACCAGGGTGTGTTGAACAGGCTCTGCTTGCGCTCGGCCCGTTTGACCAGCTGGGCTTCGGTGGAGCGGATCGCATCCGCGCTGGCCGGGTTGTCGGTCGTGTAGCCCAGATAGTGCGGCGGCAGCCCGAGCTGGGTGGCCATGATGCGCGCGTACAGGTCCACGATGCGGGTGCTGACCGACGGGTCGTAGGCGGCGAACTGGCCGACCTGCGGGACCTCGCCGTCCTCGTCGCGCTCCAGCGCGAGCACCCGGCCGAGGTAGGTCTCCCACGCTGACAGCGGGTTGCCTTCGGCGTCCTGGAATGCCGATTCGCTCGCGCCCAGGATGTACCGCTGGGGGGCGCCGTAGAACTCACGGGCGACCTCCATCCCCATGAGCGTCCGGCACGCCGCATCCGTGATCGACATGACCGCGGGGGTGATCTCGCTGCGCCCGACCCGATCCGCCGTGCGCTGCCGGTTGGAGATCCGCACCACCGGCACCACGCCGAGCTGGTGGTCGTCGCGGTCGATGACCTCCCACCCGGTGGTGGTCTGCACCACGTGGATCGAGGTGTCCGGCAGGTACAAAACCGCCGCGTCGTCCTCGCCCAGCCTGTACAACCGCAGCGCCGAGGTGACCGCGCGGGCTCGCGCGTCATAGAACACCGTCATGTCCAGCGGCGACTCCACCGAGATCAGCGGCGGACAGTCGTCCGTGTCGCAGTCGCCCGAGCCGACGGCCACGTACGCCCGGCCGTAGATCAGCGCGTCCAGGTGGGCGAGCTGGGACTCCGCGACGAGCTCGTTCGGCTCCCAGATGTCGGCCAGCTCACCGGAGTCGTCGGGGGCGTCCTTGTATCGCCACGTCTCGATGTCGAGGCGCTGCTCCAGGGCGTCCACGCCGATCTGCGGCCACCCAATGACCGTGTGCAGACCCCGAAGCTGAGGCGGGATCGAGATCCCCAGGTCGCGAACCCGCTGCTCGCCGTTGTAGTAGCAGTCCCGCAGATCCAGCCGGAACCTGTCCGCCATCAGCTCGCCGCGCAGAGCCGCCAGCAGCAGGCGCTCGTCGTCGGACAGGGCCAGCAGCGGCAGTTCGGGAATCGTCGCGGTCACCGCAGCACCACCGCCCGTCCCTGTCCTCTACGGCCCAGACCCCTTGAGACGGCGTCCACGCGGGCCTGCCAGGCGAGCATCGCGGCAATCGCGGCGTCGATCTTCCTGTGGCTGGTCGGGTGTTCCTTGGCGATCTGCAGGCCGGACCGGGAACTCCGGCGGCGGGCGTTCAGCATGTGCCTGGTCAGCGCGAACGACCCGTCGTGACTCAACTCCCCGTTGACGATCGCCGCGTGCAGCTGCTCCAGCGCCCGCACGACGAGGTTCGTGCGGTTCATCCACCACTCGATGGGGTGATGCTGCGAGGAGCGGACCCTCAGGCGCCGGCCATAGGTGTACTCCCAGTTCGCCACGTACGACCGCCAGTCAGCCGCCGGGTCGGCGTAGAACCCCACCACCCGGTACCGCTGGAACGCCGTCCGCACCGCGGCCTCAACCTCGCTGGTCGGCACCCACCAGTCCCGGCCGGCAGGGCCGTCAGGCTGCTCCCACACCGCGATCTCGAATAGGTGTCCATCACTGACGCGGCACCCGATCAGGGCCGTCGCGTCGGTGATGCCTCGCTCGCGGTGACGGCTGCCGTCAAAGCCGAGCGTGACTCGCTCGCCATCCGCCACGACCTTCGTCGCGTCCATGCACGCGGCCCATTCCGGCTGCGACAGCCAGGAGTCGGTAGCGTGAGTGATTTGGTTGAGCCAATCAGATCTTGACGTTTGCGGGTCACTGCCCATGTCCCAGATGTCGGCGCGCATCCGCTCGATCGGCGCCCATCCTGGGGGGCAAGGCGGATCATGCAGAACGCATCCGTCTGGATGGTCCGACGAGTCCCCGTACGCTATCCGCAGGCCGGCGATCAGGGATTCGTAGTCCTCCAGGTCCGTTTCGGGAGGTGCTTCCCGATGGTCGTACAGCAGGCCGTCTTCGCGCGCCTTGCCTTCGAGGATGCGCTTGTAGACCTCGGCTGACTGCTCTGCCACGGACCCTTCGCCTGGCGTGTAGGCGTTGGGCGACTCGATGGTGGAGCCGCCCAGCTTCGCCGCGTTGATCCGCATGACCTCGGCGAGTCGGACGCCGCCGTTGGACGGAACCCATTCCTCCGTCTGGTCCATGATCGAAAACACGGGCTTGTTGCCCTTGACGCTGCGAGCCGACGCCGTGATCGGCTCCATGCGCCCCGTGGGAAGGTTGACGAACGTCTCCAGCGGCTCAAGACCCGGATAGTTGTCCAACACCGGCCCTTGAAGCATCTCCAGCAGCGGCATCCACGAGTTCTTTGTCTGAAACTCGGATACGGCAGCTATCTGCACGTACGGAGTGCGGACCGTAGCCCACCCCTTGCCTATCGGCTGACCGGACGCGTCCCAGCCGTCAAACAGGACCGGGCCAAGCCCCTCCAGGCATGCAAGGGCTGCCAGAAATGGGCTTTTACCCCAGCCGCGTGGGCGACTGATCACCCCACGGCGGTACTTGCGCTTGCCCGTGATCGGATCAAGCTCATACCACCGCAGGATGAAGGCCGCCTGCTCCTTGGTCGGGATGTACGGCTCGTACTCCGACCTGTCAGGCGCCGCAAGATTGCAGGTGATCCACTCCAGGCACTCCCAACCCAGAGTCGGGAAGTCCTCGGGATGGGACGGGCTCCAGGGCACGTCTCACCCCCTGGCGCTTCATTTTCAAGTCTCAGATCAGGCGTTTTCGCCGGCCTCACGCTTGACGCCAGGCAGCACCCTGAGGTCGCCGTATCTCTCCCGGGCGGCCGACGCCGCAGGAGGCCGCTTGGCGTCCTTCTCATCGGCGTCGGCGAACACCAGCCGCAGGCGAGCCCTGTCCTCCGGGGTAGCGCCGAACTTCGCCACCCGCAGCCGCACCTCAGCCGCGAGCGTCCACTGCCCCTTGCTCCACATGGCGTCATGCATGAGCGCCGTATCGAGCAGGAAGTACCAGTCCGACTCAATCATCACGTCGGCCTGCGGCGAGCGCCGCCACATCTCCCACCACGCCCGGGTGCGCGGATGCCAGTCAATGTCCGCGGGCAGGTCGGGGGCTTCGGCCCTCTCGAAGCGAAGAACGGTCTGCGGAACATGATCAGCGTTCGTGCGAGCCCGCCGATGGGCGGCTTTGGGGGCAGGGCCACGACCAGCCACGGAGGATCACCTCCATGGCGTCGTCAGATCAGGTCAGCGATGACCCCGGAAAGATCGGCAAGGACGGAGGGTGCCGCCTCGAAGCGGACGCCCGTGATGGCGATGTAGCGGCGGTCGCCGTAGATCTCGATCGCGGCGCCGTCCTCGCGCCGGATGCGCCGACCGGCTGGCACATGGCCGCGGCCGAAGACGTGCAGGCCCTGCCCTGAGGCCGATATCTCGATGAACGTGGCCGGCAGGCGATCCAGGATCGCTCTCGCCCAGGGCGCGACCACACCGTTGGACAGGCAGTGGTCCAGGTCGATGCAAACGACGCCTGAGTCATCCAGCACGAAGCCGAGGCCGACGCCGTTTCTCGCCCGGGAAGCTTCCCGGTAGGTGGTCCACGTCGACCGGTCGGTCACCGAGGCGACCCGGCGCCACTGCGTCGTCACCGGAACCTTGCGGGCTGTGCGCCGCACCCAGTTCGGTCGTGCTGTCATCTCCGCCGGCACTGTGCGACGGCGGCGGCTCGCCCGCTGACGGCACCTCGCCGAGCAGTACTTCGCAACGCTACGGGCCAGCGGACGCAAAGGGAGGCCACACGTCTGCTCTGCGCACTTAAAGTTACCGGCCATGAGTTCATGATGTCACACATAAGCAGCTATTGAGCTGCGAATACTACAGATCAGCGAAGATCATCTCATGTCACAGAGAGTCATAACCGCATGCCCCAGACCCGTAGCCGAGGACAGCCCGTATACCTGCCGATTCGACTTTTGCCGGGGTGGGGGATATACCCCCAGGTATCACACAAATCGGACATTTGTTGGTTACGTTGCGTGAGTATGAGCGGAGGGTCTTGGTCGGCGTGTGCCTGGGCGATCTCGGGTCCGCACATGCAGTCGGGCTCTGACGTTGGAGTCTCGTGTCCAATCAGATCGTCGACGTGCATGGTGCGGGGTGTGTTGCTCATCGCGTCGTAGTGCACGTCGGCGCCTTACTCAGCTGGATGCCCGCGCGAGCGCCTGCTGTGTCCGCTCAATACGCGTAGGGGTCGTAGAACTCTAATGCTTCACCTGCATCTGAAATCTTGCTTACGGCGTCTGCGAAGCTCTGCTGCTGGGTGCCGTCGACGTAGATCCCCCATGCGTCACCCTGCACTGGTGTGATCTTGAGTCGGTCTCCTAGGCCCGTTCCCTGCCAGGTGCCGGTGAGTTCGACCCTCACCTTCCCGACGTTGGTCTTGACGTCTACCTGGGTGACGCCCTCGTCGGGGCCTGTGGGGTCGTTCTCGTCGAACCCATCGATCACGACGTCGATGGCGTGGTTGAGTCTCGCGAATGACTTGGCGTCGAACCTTGTCTCGACGGGGTGGCCGTCGTCTCCGAGGTGCCGAAACCCGAACTTCTTGTCGTCGGTGAGGAAGACGTCGAGGTCGCCGTTGCCTGTGTCTACACGGCTGGAGGCCTTCATGCGGGTCAGGGCGTTGTCGATGCTGTTGAGGTCTTTGCCGTTGAGCTGCAGGGCGGGGGCGTCCCGCAGTTCAGCTGCTGAGGAGGCGTCGCCTTGGGCCAGCCGTAGCGAGTACTTGCCCTCCCCGTCTTTGCGGACCAGGGCGGCCAGGCTGGAGCGTGGGCGGCCGTCAGCGTCGAGCTCGGTGCGCTTGATCCACGCCTCCTCGCCGGCGTCTCTGCCTTCGAGGCTGAGGTCACCCAGGTAGTACCTCAGGTCGGAGACGCTCTCCTCGGGCAGGCGCACCGAGCCCTTCGGGGTGGCGATGGTGATGCTCCCGTCCAGGTGGGAGTCCAGTGCGATCTCGTCGCCGCCGCGTATGGGGATGTCGGCGCCGGCGATGGCGTCGGGCATGCCTCGCCTGGAGGTTCCTCCTGCGCGGCTTGCGCCGCTGCCGGCGAATTTGCCGTCCGGGTCGCGCGGGTGGTCATGCTCGGTCCAGGCGCTGGCGCTGTGGCGTCCCACGCTCACCTCCGGTGGGGCTGGTGTGCTCGCCGGCCCTGCACGCAGGCGCCGGGCATGGCTGTGGAGCCGACTCCCGTGGAGGGGCGGCGGAGGGTGGTATGAGTTCGCGCGGTCTCGGCGTTGCCGCTGCGGCTTTTCCTGCGGTGATTACGGAGCGCTTATATAAAGCCCGGCATTCTCGGCGTAGGTCACGCTGTGTTCACCGCTGGGGAGGCTGGACGAGCAGCCCTGCTACTCCGGCGAGGACGGTGAAGTCGCAACCAGGGAAGGAGTTCTTGAGTGCGGCGGCGACCTGCGCGCATCCTTCGGGGCCGGGGTCGTCGGTCAGGGCGATGAGGACCTTGTCGCCTGGGCGGAGGACGATCATGGCGGGGACGGGTGGTTCGTTTCTCCGCCTGACGGGCCTTGGCGAACCTGGCGCGAGGTGTGCTGTGTATGCGCGCCACAAGTCGCCCGACCGGTCACGTGACTCGAATTGGCCGGTCATGTGGTGACGGCTCCCTGCCCTACGAGCAGGTCGTACAGATGGCGAGGCAGGCGGTGCGTAGCGTCCATGACGTGCGTATTGGAGTACGGGCGGCGGCCCCTGTGGCCCTCGGTGGCGGGGTCGGGCGGGACGAACTCTTCAACGAGGAGGGATTCGCCGTCGATCGTGACTGAGGCGATGTCGTCAACGTGGGTTTCGATGCCGTTGGATCGGGCCCAGGTGAAAAGTTCTTCCTGGACGTCACCCGGGAGGGCGTGGACGACAGAACCGGTGATCCGGATTGGGCTGCGATCGCATTCGTGCGGGATCCCGGCCTTCCAGTAGTTGGTCATGTAGTCGCGGCTGGAGGTGGACCAATCGCACCCTCGGCATTCAGCGACTCCCTGGAGAGGGCCCTTGCAGTGCAGGAAAACCATTCGGGGTCTCCTTTCTCCCTCTGAAGACGATCATGGCGGGGGCGGTCATCGCTTCCTCGGCCGGAAGAACTCGGGTCGCAGCGCGCGAAGGGCGGCGTAGCGGCGTCGGGCGCAGAACGCGGGGAGCCAGTCCAGCCGGCAGGAGATGCCGTCGGCGCAGACTCGGTGCCAGAGCCTGCCGGACCACTTCTCGGCCACCCACCAGAACTCATGGCGGGCGTGTCGGATGATCTTCATCCTGTGGCGTTCCGGATGCCGGCCTGGATCATCTGGCCGATCAGGAACAAGGCCTGCTGCTCGGTGAAGCCAGCGGTGACGTAGGCCAGGAACAACTCGTGCAGTTGGGCGGCGCCCTCAGCCAGCCGAGTGATCGGGTCCTCGGGGTCAGGCATCGGTGGGCGCTCCCCTGCTGCCGAAAGGTTCGTCGATGAACTCGACCCGGTCGGCCACGAGCGTGATGTTCAGGGACGCCATGCTGCCTTGCGCCATCGTCGCCGTGATCGGATCGTCGGCGAGGAGGGCGTGCGGGAAGGTCTCGCCGTTGATCTCCAGCTTGAAGAAACGGCCACCTACGCGCTCAACCCGGATCAGCTTGGGGATGTCAGGCATGGGTGTCCCCGAACTCGCCCATCGCCTTACGCCGCTGCTTCTCGGTGAGCACAGGCTCAGGGAGCCCGCTGTTGTTGGTGACCTCAGCGACCCCGCTTAGTTTCAAAGCGGAAGCGATTAGGTGGCGAGTCTCTTGGCTTTCTGTGACGGCTTCGTCCCACGCGTAGTCGCAGCGGAAGCATTCACGGTGGAGGCGCTCGTTGGAGGCGAATCCCATTACGAGGTTCCCCGAAGCGTCGTGTACACAGGCACCATGGGCAACGTAGCGCGTACTGGCGCCTTCGTTCCCGCACTTGGGGCAGGTCGGCTCGTCGCCGGAGAACGGCGGCAGGTCGGGGTGAACCATGTGTCTCCTCATGGATGTGCGAGAGCCCCGGCCCCATGAGGAAGCCGGGGCTCTCTACCCCCAGGAGCGACCTGGAGGGTTCTCGGTCAGGGCGGAAAGCGAAATAGCGGCTGCCACTAATCGCGGCAAAGTCGAATCAAGGTGTAGTTCTTGTAACGTCGACCACCCCGATACCGCGCGTTTCCTACCGTGAGCCGCATGGCGAGCAAAAACACCGCAGCAGGTTGTGGAACGCTCCTGGTGGTCGTGCTCGTGGTGGGCGGCTGCTCGAAGCTGGTCGATGCCGTGTTCGGTGACGACAAGGCTCCAACGGCCGTCACGGCGAGCGGCCCGGTGACGCTGCCTGACCTGACGAAGAAGACGCTGGTGCAGGCAGAGAACGAGGCGGAAGCGCTCGGCCTGGAGGTGTCTACCACCGGGCTGATGGGCTCCTACTGCGACGACGAGACCGACTGCTTCGTCTACAAGATGGCCCCGGCAGCCGGAAGCGTCGTGCGGGCAGGCGGCAAGGTGGCGCTGAAATTCATGACCGGCGAGGAACGGAAGTTCTACCGCAAGTACCAAAAGATGCCGAACGTGGTCGGCTGGTCACAGGATCGGGCAGAGGCTCTATTTGAGCCCGTCTACTGGGCCGCCGACTCAACCCTCAAGGAGTCCCGTTCGGTCCCGGAGAACACCTACCGAGTTCTCTCACAGTCCCCGAAGGCCGGTAAACCCTTGAGGGTCGGTCAGAAGGTCAAGCTGGTGGTCGGCTTCAACTACGGCTCGCTATCGGGTGGCGGCGGTACCGACTTCAGCGGCGGGAACAACTCCGGGGAAAGCCGATTTTGCAGCCGTCGATGGTGGTGCTGACCTCAAGGTCAGTCCCGAAGTCCGGGGTGTTTCTCGGCGGGGCGCTGGCGACGGCCCTGCTTGGCGGCTCTCGCCTGCCCGCCCTCGGAACTGCTTTTTGTGCGGTGGTCGTCCGCGCAGATCGCGGCGAGGTTCGCGTACCCGTCCGACCCGCCTGAAGCCGCGTTCTGGATGTGGTCCACGTGGGTGGCGTGGCCGCCGCACTTGTAACAGGTGTGGTTGTCGCGCTCCAGCACATGCCTGCGGATGGCGGGCCAGCCTTTAGGGAGCGACGCGAGCCTGTTGTGCCCCTTCCACTGCCCGTTCGGCATCGGTCGCCTCGCCTTCGCGGATCAGCGCCCACATGGCGCCGGGGTCGCCCTGTGCCTGGTGGTAGCGGTAGATGCGAGCGAAGTTCGCGCTGTACTGCTCCCCCTCCTTAACGGCGGAGGCGTGGTGCAGCGAGTAGACACACCCCTCATGCCGGACAGGTTCGGATCCCAGAAGAGTCAGGTGAGCTGCGGCCCATGCTGCATCTTCACCGCCCCAGCCCAGGAACAGCTCGTCTTGGCCGCCGTGCGCCCGCCACGTTGCCGGGGTGGTGACGTACACGCCGGAGCAGGCTCCCGGGACCTCGAAGTAGTTGCAGTCCTGCAACGGAACGCCTGCCCGATACTGGGCGGTGCCGTCGCGGCGGAGAGACCGGTAGGAGGTGTAGGGCAGGTGGACCAGGCCGTCGACGGAGGCGCTCCGGATCGCGTCCAGGAGTGGCTGCTGTTCGGGCAGGGTGTCGGCGTCACCCAGCACCACCACGTCGGCGCCGACGTCCTCGGCGAGGCGCACGCCCTTGTTTCGGCACCCGGCCAGGCAGAACGGCCCGTGGTCGGTGTCTGCCGCCAGGATCGCCGCGTTGGGCAGCAGTGCGCGGTAGCGGGCCACGGTCAGGTCGTAGGCGTACTGGCGGTCCCTGGTGGGCCGCCACGGAATGGCGACCATGACGGCGGGGTCAGTAACCATGGCCCGCCCTTTCGTGTCCGATGTGCGTGACCGCAGGCGGGTCGCCGCGCCTGCCCCAGTAGGCGCCGCGGGCCGCCCGGTTCTTGAAGAGTTGCCGCCCGAAACGGGACTCAGACCATGCGCCTTCCGGCCACGGCTGGGCGAGGGTGCGGGCTGGGATGAGGCTGGGGTTACCGGTGAAGCACGCCCGATGCTCGATCCACGACCGGCGCCCGTCGGTGCGCTGCTCAAACGCCTGGCCTTGGGCTTCGAGCGCCTCGATCAAGCCACCATGGGCGTGCTCGTTGTGGAACCACGGCTGTCGCAGCAGCGCGATCTGGGTGAGGTGGTCGTAGGCGTCCAGGACGGCGGCGAGCTCGGCGAGGTCGACGGGCCGGTTGAACGTGAAGTCGTCCTCGACGAAGAACATGTGCGAGGTGTCGGCGGCGAGGGACCATACGGTCTGCATCGCCCGCCAATACCCTGCCGCTTCTCCGGCCACGGGGATGACCTCGCAGTCGGGGAACTCCCCGGCCAGCCACGCCCGATATTCGGCGTCGCCGGAGTCGTCGACGATCGTCACCGAGCCGATGCCCACGACGTTTCCGGTCGCGGAGGGCAGGGATTGGACGATGCAGTCAGCGCGGCCGCTGGTCAGGACAATCACCGGGATGGGTCCAGCGCCCGCCATATGCCCTCCTCCAGGGTGACCTTCGGCTGGTAGAACGACAGCATCTTGGCCGGGTCGCCGACCCGGTAAGCGACACCCTTCGGTGCGTCCAGGATGTGTTTCAGGGCCGGGGTGTAGCCCTCGGCCGCGGTGAACAGGCGGGCGAGGTCGTTGAACGACGTCGGCCGGCCGGTGCACAGGTTGACGGGGCCAGGTGCGTCCTGGTCGACGGCGGCGAGGGTGGCGGCGACCACGTCGGAGATGTGGATCCAGTCGCGGACCTGAGTGCCGTCGCCCCAGATTTCGAAGGGGTCGTCTCGGCGCCGGGCGCGGTCGGCGAACGAGGGGAACGGGTAGTCGAGCGCCTGGTCCTCACCGTAACCGGAGAACGGCCGGAACACGTGGACGCGGATCCCCTCACCCTCGGCATAGCCAGCGAGTTGCTCACCGACGAGCTTCGCCAGGCCGTAGCTGAGGTCGGGGCCGCCGATCGGGTAGTCGAACCGGATGTCCGGCTCGGCGAGTTGGTTCGGCGGGTCGCCGTCCTGCAGGGTGACCGGGTAGGCCGCGGATGAGGAGTAGTAGACGATTCGCCCTGGGCGGGTGCGGAGCGCCCATTGGAACAGCGCGGCGTCGATCTCCAGGTCCACCGCGAGCGACAGCGGCTCCCCCTCGATCTTGGCGCGTCCTCCGACGACCGCGGCGAGGTGGACGACGAGGTCGTACTGCTCGGTGTTGGCGGCGAAGAACGCGCGAGCGTCCAGCAGTCGCACGTCAGGGGTGTCGCGGGGGTTGATGTCGAACGCGGTGACGTCGTAGCCGGCCTGGTGCAGGGCGCGGGTGAAGTGGCGGCCGACGAAGCCGGCGGCTCCGGTGACGAGCGCGGTGGGCATGCGGCCTCCTTACACTCGCAGGGCGTCGGCGGGGATGCGGAGGGTGTCGTCGCCGTAGAAGCCCTGGCCGACGAACCGGCCCGGCTGCCGCTCGGCGGGGAATTCGCGTTTGTCGTCGAAGCCATCCGGCTCGAACTGCGGTGATTCGGGGCTGGTGTGGACCATCAGAGACCGCTTCGCGACCGGGTAGACCTGGTGGGCCAGCCATAGCTGATCGGCCTGCCAGCGCTCCACGCCGTTGTGCCGGTCCGGTAGCAGCGCCGCGGCGGCGCGGGCGCCGTCCCGCTTGGCGCCCCACATGCCCGCGAGGATCGGCATGCCGTGCTCAGGGTGGTCGCGCATGACGTGGAACTCCTTGTCGGAGTCCAGCCATTCGTGGACCGCGGCTTGCTCGCGTCGGCAGGGGCGGGAGTCGGCGTCGCGGAACATCACCACGTCAACGTCGTCGCGCAGGGCGTGGAACCGCCAGAACGTGGAGAACCAGTTCTCCGGCACACCAGGCATCGAGATGAGCTCGACGTTCGCGTGGGCGGCGAGGTCGTCACGGGCGGCCTGAGGAATGCTGTCGCCGACGTAGAACCTGCATGTCCATTCCGGGTACAGGTCGGCGCAGAGGCGGGCGTTCGCGAGGGCGCCGGCGGTGTAGAACTCCTGGGGGCCGAACAGGCTGTAGGAGATCAGCCTCACAGCAACGCCTTCAGCTTCTCGACGTCGGCGGGCATGTCGTGTTCCAGCCACGCGGCATAGGCGAGCCGGTCGGTTTCGGCGGCGGCGGAGTCGTTGACCTCGCGGTATCGGTCGTCCTCGGTCGCTTTGCCGTTGAGGTAGTGCATGTGCTCGATGACGACGTCCGGCAGGTAGCGGAGTCGGCCGATGGCCTGGCCGAGGTCTTTCCAGACGTTGTCGACCCATAGGTGGACGAGGTCCGGGGGTGCCATCCAGCCGAGGGTCTGCACGATGTCGGAGGTCATGGCGACCTGGGTGGGGAGCCGGTCGTGCTGCAGGAGGTCGTCGCCGTAGACGATGCCGGTGCTCAGGTCGTGGAGCTCGTCGAGGTAGCGCTGGTCCCAGGCGCGGGAGCGCGGCCGGTGGTCGTCTCCCATGAAGCCGACGGCGAAGTGGTTCGGCGCCCGCTCGGTGGCGGCGGCGTTGAGGGTGGGGCACATCCGGAGCCGCGGCCCCACGGTGAGCTCGATGCCTCGGGAGCGGCACACGTACCGGTAGTCCTCCAGGGTGGGGTCGTCATCGTCGGCGGCGACCAGGAGTGTGGCGGCGCCCGCGGTCGTGGCCTGCCACGCGTCGTGAAGGTCGGCGATGTTGCCTGGCCGGCCGCGCGACGGGACGATGACCAGCAGGTCGGGCGTACGGGTCTCAGGTGACACGGATGGGTTCGCCTTCCAGTACGGGGGTTTCCTGGCTGGTGGTGACGCGCACCCATGGGACCTTGGGGCCGGGTGAGGCTGAGAAGTCGAAAGCCGTGCCAGGGCCGATTCTGATCTTGACGACGGTGCTGCCGTCGATATCGGTGTCCCACTCGGCGGCCTGCCAGTCTGCTTCTACGGGACGGATCCCGTAGGCAAGAACGGCCATTTTTACTGGCAGAGCGGTCAGGTCGGTGTCGCCGCTCACAACGACGTGAACGTATTCCTTGGTTTCCCTCGGATAGTCCTCGATCGCCACTGCGCCGCCTCCCCGTAGGTCATCGGCGTCCGGTGCGGGCCGACCAGCGGCGCCGGGTCGGGCCGAGGCGGATGGCGATGTCGTCGGCCGCGGCGGCGTCGCTGGTGCCGGTGAGGTGTGCGGTCAGTCTCGGTAGCTGGCAGGCGATCACACCGGTTGGGGAAACGGCTCCGGTGAGAGCCGCGGTGAGGGCCGGCAGGCTGGCTGTTGCCGCTCCGGAGACGGTGAGGGTCCCCGCAGCGGCGCCGGTCAGCGCGGGCAGGACTGCGGAGGCTGCGGCGACGACGGCGGTTGTGGCTGCTGCCGCGGCGGCGAGGGAGAGCAGGGCCGCGCTGATTTGCCCGGACGTGGTGGTCGTCGCGGCCAGAGCGGATGTGAGGGGCGGCAGGGCCGCGGCTGCCGTCGCGGACGCGGTGAGGGTGGCAGCTGCGGCTGAGGTGAGGGTGGGCAGGGTCAGGGCGGCCGTGCCGGTGATGGGTGGCGCGGTGGTCAGGGTGGATGCCGACAGGCCGGGGGTGCCGTCCCAGGAGCCGTTGGTGCTGTCGCCGTCGAAATAGGTGCCGAGGGTGCCGGTCTGCTCGATGAGGAGCGCCGTGAAATCCGTCGTGTTGATGTTGTAGTTGATGCCGTCGATGATCACTCTGGCGGCTACGGCGTTGGCGGGCGCGGTGCCGGTGATGGAGACGCGGGTGACGGCGCCGATCGAGGCGGTGAAGTTCGCGGACGGGTAGCCGAAGCCGCTGCCTCCGGCGTTGATCCACTCGATGTAGATGGCTCCCGCGCCGACGTTGAACGTGGCGACTCTCACGTAAATCGCCAGGGTGTAGTCCAGGCCCGGGGTGACCGCGCTGACGTTGGTCGGCGCGGTGGACATGAACGTGCCGGCCGTGTACCGAGCCGCCCAGGGCCGGGCGAATCCGGTGACCGCCGTGCGGGCAGGCGTGCTGCCGCCACCCCACCCGGTGACGTCCACGCCCAGCGCGGGGTTGGTGCAGAGATTATGGCGGTCGGCCACGACGACTCCGTTCGCTCACCGGGCCGGGTGCGGTCAGGTCGCGGGCATGGTCACCGTCATGCTGGTCAAAGACACCGCCACACCGATCGAGACGGTGGCGGTGTTCAGTATCAGCTCCGTGCCGGAGGTGCCGGCCGACCCGTCGAGGATCGCGACGTTGTCGGAGTCGAGCATCCGGAACCAGGTCGCGGTGCCGGCCGCGACGCCGGTCGTGGCGCGAGGGGTGGAGGCGAGCGTCGCCACTCCCGAGGCCGCGGATCCGAAGGCGGGGTCGGCGAGGGTGAACTCGGCGAGAAGCGTTTCCGTGGTGATCGCGGTGCCCGGCCCGGCGGGCTGAGTGCCGGTGTACACGCGGATTTTCGCCGCGCCGCTTCCGGCGTCGGCCAGGTCGACCACCGCATCGCATGCGGCGTTTCGAGCGGCAGTCGAGATGCGGGTAGCCATCGGTCGGCCTCCTACGTTGGGTCGCCGGGGATCGTGCCGGTGTTGCTGGGCAGCGACGTCAGGGCGACGTCCTCATCGTGTGTCTGGTAGCTGCCGTTGCCGTCTGGGATGCGGTCGCCGTTCCCGTCCAGGTCGTACACCGCGACGACTCCGCGCGCCGGGTCGTCCCAGAGGGTGATCGTTTTGTAGGTGGCGTACACCCGCTCGCCCGGCGGCAGGGACGCTGCGGTCTCCCACTCGTAGACGTGGCCTTGCAAGTGAAGCTCCTGGCCGCCCAGCCAGGTGAGGAAGTTCCGGTAGCCCGGGCTGGTCATGTGCTCGGGCATGGTGCGGATAGAGGTGGGTGGGCATGCGAAAGGGCCGCCCGGTTCGGGTCGGCCCCTCACCAATCGTGGGCGCAGTGCGGGCAGAACCGAATCCGCTCCGGGACGGTCTCGGCGACCATCGGGCCGCCGAACAGACTGCCCGGTGGGGCGGGCGGGGTCGCGTTCAGGCGCTCGACCAGGGCGGCGTGGTCGGCGAGGAGTGCTGCCGCGCTGGGGAAAGCGTGCCAGCATTCGGGGCAGATCCGGTAGGCGCCCGCCTCAGACTCGTCCACGCCGTGAGCCATGCAGTGGTCCAGGTCGCCTTTCTTGCAGTGCTCGTCCTGGGGGTGCGGGTCGACCAAGCGGTTCAACGGGTGGCCGCCTGCTCAACGGGGGCGGCATAGCCCTCGGGCACCCACCGCGACGCCACGAGGGCGGCATGAGCGGGGTGGTCCGAGAAGCGGGCGATCCGCAGGGGGAAGACGTGCTGCTCGTACTCCCGGCGCGCCCAGGCTAGGTCCTCGTTGCCGGGGCATTCCATCTGGACGCAGTAGTCGTAGCGCTTCAGCAGCTCGCGATCGGCCTCGATGTTGGCCTTGAGCCTGTCTCCGTAGACGCGGAGGTAGCCCTGCACGAGGGCGCCGTCTGTCATGCGGTCCAGCTCCGTTTCCTCCTCGTCGAGGCGGGCACGGAAGAACTCGACGATCGCAGTCTCACGGTCCATAGTGCTCTCCCGTGGGGGTCGGGGGTGGTGCCGGGCGGACGGCCTGCCAGCGCCAAACCGGCCGCCCGGGACATACTCGGCCTGGACCCCGTGGGCACAGCGACCAGGCCGAAGATCGGAAGCGTTACTCGATGTTGCCGGAAGCCCATGGGTCAGGCTCGTCGGACTGGCCGCCTCGGATCGCCCGCAGGCCGGACCAGACCTGCGTCTCGTCGTCCCGGTCTTCCTCGCAGACGGAGTAATACGGCAGCGTCAGGCGAGCGCCCGTGATCCGCAGCAGGTTGTGGACGATCGTCCGGGTCTCCGCGACCGTGAACCGTGAGGGCGCCCGCTCCAGCTGGAGCCCAAGAGCAATCCACGCCCGGTTGGCCGCGCTCTCGTTGAGGTACTTGACGCCGCACTCTTCGTGCCACCACTCACCGAACAGCTTGGTGATGCTGCTACCGCCGTACGGAATCCGACGGCATCCAGGGCAGACGGTGACCCGGCCATGGATGAGGTTGCCGTCGTCATCGAACCAGTCGGGGCGAGGACCATCGGAGATCGACAGGTTCAGGTTCAACGATTCGCTCATGCCGCACCGCTCAGCGGGTGGCGCTTCAGCCAGTCGAGCAGCTTGACCTTGCCCAGCGGGGTCACGTACAGGGTGGTGCGCATCTGGCCGTTGTGGTGGCGGGGCGCTTCCGGCTGGTCTTTCAGGTGGAACCACTTCTTGTAGTCGGCGCGAGGGTGGTACTCGTGTACCGGCTCCCACGCCTGCTTGGCCCGGTCGAAGCGGCGGCTGACAACTTTGCGGTAGATGATGCCCCGGTTGATCAGGTGGTCTCGGAACTTCCGCTCAGGGGCCTGGATCTGCGCGCAGTAGACACGGAAGCCCGTGACGTCCTGGCGGCCGTCGACGAAGGCGTCCACGTACTCCGCCTTGGCGCGGTGTTGCTCAACCTCGGCAACGAGTGGCACCATTTCGGCCACTTTGGATTCGGCGACGATCCGGAGTTGAGCCTCGCGGTCCGCTCGGTCTGCCTCTTCGATGACCATGGCCGCCAGCTCGCGGTTGGTCAGTTCCCGGCGCGGGGCGGGGAGAGTGGGCGCCTGCGCCGCGGCCTGCTCGGCGATCTCCTGTTTGCGGGTCTGGATGGCGAAGTAAGTTTGGGCGCGCGCGATGGCGGCCTTACGCGGGTCGCCATTCTGGGCGACGAGGTAGGCGGCGTAGCGGGTCAGCCGGAAGTCGGGGACCTCGCGGCGGTGTCCGCGAGCGTTCTTAGTGATCTTGCGGGCGTCCGCAAAGTGATCAAGAACGTCAAAGCCGCTGTTCCGACACGTGGCCCTGGCCCGGTCAATCGCGTCCTCGAACTGTCGCCACTGTCCGTAGTCCATCTCCGGCATGAGGTCGCGAGCCGACCAGAACTCGCCACCCTCGTCGACCTGACGGATCTTCTCGAAGGGGGACTTGGCGGGATCTCCCCGAAGCTGGAGCTCCCGGTGTGGGCCCCGGCCGTCGCCCTCAGCGCCGGGGGAGGTACCGTTGTGCACTGTCGATCTCCTCTAGTAGATCGGCCATGACCCCGGGACGGCCTCAACCACCGTCGCCGGGGTTCTTCGTGTTGAAGAACTCTCGCCCCAATTGTCCCATGCGCCCCTGTTTTTCGCTGAGCAGAAGAGCCCTCCCTGGCGGAAAGATCGCTCATTTGTTCTAGCGAAACCGGGAATATGCTGGGCAATCTGTGCAGTAGATCCGAAGCTCGCTATGCAGACCGTTCAACCGTGAGCGAGGCGCCGTATCGAGTCGGCCTCGTAGACCAAAACCCCGCCCGGCTGCCGCACGATGACCCTCGCCGTGGGCGCCGTCTCGACCTCGACCCGGCCGTCCGGTCCACGCCAACGCCGAATCCAGTCGGCCACCTCGCGGACGTGTCTCGCGGTCAGGGCGGCCGTCACCTGCTCACCGCCGTGAGTCCGTATCCGCCGTTGTCTCCGCGCTGGACGATCTCCAGTCCGTGCTGGTCGAGGTCGTTCAGGATCGCGTCCGCGAGCCTCTCCACACGGTCCGGATCTTGGGTGAGCAGGTCGTCGTCCCAGAGCGATGCGGTGAGAACCTGCCGGGCGGTGGGCCGCCCAGGTGGGCGCCCCCTACCGAGGAGGTAGCGCAGCTCGGTGGCAATCTTGTACGGGTCCACGTTCGCCGACTCCCCCAGTCGGATGAACGGGCCGGTATCCCAGATGAACGGGCCGGTATCAGCGGCCTCTGCGGAGGGGGTTTCCGAGGGGGCGACCTCGTCTTCGGTGGGCTCGGCCTCGGGCACCTCGGTCCACCGGTCTACGACGTCGACCGTCTCGGGGGTGATCAGGATTGAGCGGGCTCCGCATTCCTCCGCGAACCGCTTCCACTCACCGGCGTCTACCGCGCTCGTGTCGCACTGGTCAACGACGAGGCCGAACGGCTCGCGGACCACCTTGCCGACGACGACCGAGGGCAGGAGCAAGATTTGAATGCGCATCACGCCTCCACCTCCGGGGCAGTCCACTCCAGCTTCTCGGGGTCCCACACCATGCCGAGCGTCTTGTTGCTCAGCCAGACGGCGCGCTGTTCGCCGTACACCTTGCGGACGCGCTCGATGTCCCACCCTTCGACGTAGAGGCGGCCGGAGCCCTTGCAGGGATGCCACTGGTGCTCTACGTGGTTGGGGCGGCCGTCGTAGTCGCGGCACGACGCGTATTCCGGCCGCGGGTTCGTGAGGGTGAAGGTACGGCCATCGCGGAATTCACGCTCATGCTCACCGTCTGGCTCGTCGGGATACCAGCTGATCGAGTGCCAAGGCCGGGTTTCCACTGGCTTGTCCCCGACTTCGAACTCGTCGACATTGTCGGCGAGCTCGTAGGCTTCGGCATCCTCGCGGTTGGCGAAGACGCGAAGCACCTCAAAGTCGGAGTGCGAACCATGGGTGGCCAGATAGACCTTCACGAGCGCCCCTCGGCAGGCGTGGCCACCGGAACAGGCTCAGACCTTGGCGGTGGGGCGGGTTCGTCTCCGACCCGCTTGGTTCGCCACCACCACACGTGCGGCGACAGGAGGCCCACCTTGTACTTACGGCGCTCGAACGGATCATCGTCGCCCTCGTCCAAGTCATAGGCCGCAGGCGGGAACACCTCGGCGCCGACCGGCTTGAGCATGACGCACCCCTGGTCGAACACGCTCGTCGAGGAGATGACTGCCGGGAACCCGTCGTAGTAGACGCGCCTGCCGAGGAGCTGCTCGGCGGCGGGCTTCTCGTCGAACCAGTCAATGGCCGCGTGGTCGAGGAGCTTCTCGATCACGCCCGGGATCTTCCGTAGAGTCGCGAGAGGATCGGAGTGGATGGACCCTTCCCAGCACTGCTGCCGGTTCAGGGCGATCGTCCAGGCGCCTTCGGCGCGGATCTCGTCGCGGCCTTTCCAGTCGTTGGCTTCGCGGCGGTTTTCGGTGCGGAAGGCGACGTCGATCTGCACGCGGTGGCCTTGGAAGTGGGCCCAGTGGGTGCCGTCGCCGGCGACGTCGACCCACCACCAGGTGCGGTCCCGGTTGAGTTCGTCGGGGAGGCCGTGCGCGACCCGGGCCTTGAGGGTCTTCTCCTCCCCGGTCTCCAGGTCTTTGCGGGCGCCGATCTCGGCGTACTGGGGGCGGCCTCCGAGGTGGAGCCGCTCGGGCACGTAGTTGTTGTTGCGGTCCCGGTAGTCGGGCATGTGTTCTCCAGGGGGTTGGAGGTTGGTTTTGTGTGGCCCGGCCCCCGGCAACCCCCTGTCGGGAGGCCGGGCCACGTGCGCGGCGAGCTGGTGTCGTCGGGGGACTCCACAGCTCAGCGTCGCGCGGCGCGCCGCCGTGAGTCGGCGCGCGCTTGGTGGGTGGTGGCCCGGCCTCCTCGCGCAGGAGACCGAGCCACCACCGCTCGACGCGGCGCTCGGGGAAGAGCCGCGGAGCGGGCACGCCTCCGCCAGGAGCGTGCGATCAGGAAATCTAAGCCGCGTCGAAGTGGCGTGCCGGACGCGACTCCTCACGCCAGCGGGCCCGCTCCTCAGGGGTTTCCAGCACTCTCAGGCCGAGGTTCTTCATCGCGTCGATCGTCGACAGGTCCCAGTAGTCGTAGTAGACCTTCCGGCCAACCGTGCCGACCTTGCAAGCGTTGTAGCGGGAGGGCCAGTCGCGGACCGTTGACCACGGCCGGCGCATCCTCGCCGCGGCGTCGGCGAGGGCGATTGGATCCACCTGGTCCTGCATGCCGGGAGCACCTCCCGGACAGCAGAAAGCCCCCGGCACCTGAGGTGTCCGAGGGCGTGCAAGATCAAGCTTCGATACGAAGTGTCGCAAACGCTCGCGCGTTGCGCAAGTTACGGCTCGCCGAAACAGTTCAGGGCCGGTCGGCTGACCGCCAGCCACTCCGCGACGGTCAACCCTAAAGCCTCTTTCGGCACGTCAATCGGCAATACGAAGGGGACGACGAGGAAGCCGCCGTTGGCGCGTGGCATCACGTCGGCGACATCGCCGAGCAGAGGAGGGGAGGTGGACACAATGACACCATTCTCCCTCCCTCTGTCGGCGGTTGGAACCGGGTCAGCCCTTGTAGTTGAAGACCTGACGCAGCGTGTGCTGCACAGTGACCAGGTCTTTCTGGTCGCGCATGACCTGGTCCACGTCCTTGTACGCCTCGGGGTGCTCGTCCACCAGGGCGCCTGCACGGTCGGCGTTCCATGTGCGGTCGCCCATCGCCTCGGTGAGTGAGGCGGCGGTGAGTTCGCGGCGGGCCTGTGTGCGGGACATGCGCCGGCCCGCGCCGTGAGAACACGAGTTGTAGGAGGCGGGATTGCCCAGGCCGGTCACGATGTACGAGCGGGTGCCCATCGAGCCTGGGATCACGCCCTCGTCTCCGCTGGCGGCCTTGATGGCCCCCTTGCGGGTGATCCACACGTCGCGGCCGTGGTGGAGTTCCAGCTGGGTGAAGTTGTGGTGGGCGTTGATCGTGCGAACAGCCTCCCCGCGGCCGACAACCTCGAATAGCGATGCGGCCAGGACCTCGGACATCCGTGCCCGTGAGGCCATGGCGTAGCGCTGCGCCCACAGCATGTCCTCGATGTAGGCGGTGAACTCCGGGATGCCCTGCACGAGGTAGGCCAGGTCCGGGTCCTCCAGGCTGATGAAGTAGCGCTTCATCAGTTTCTTGGCCTCACCGATGTGGCGGGTGGCCAGCTGGTTGCCAATGCCGCGCGACCCTGAGTGCAGCACCGTCCAGACCCGGTCGTTCTCGTCGAGGCAGACCTCGACGAAGTGGTTGCCGGACCCGAGAGTGGCGAACTGGGCGAGTGCCGTGTTCTCCTGCTTGCCCGTCAGGCAGGTGTGAGGTGTGCCGACCTGGCCGAGGAAGGCGTCCGCGCGGGGGTCGTCGTGGCCTTTGCCGACGCCGGCGGGGATGCGCTGTTCGATGAGCGGCATCAGTGCGGCCAGCGTGTCGGGGAGATCGTCTGCGGTGAGGGTGGTCTCGGTGGCGACCATGCCGCAGCCGATGTCCACCCCGACCGCGGAGGGGATGATCGCTCCCCTGGTGGGGATGACGGAGCCGACCGTGGCGCCCATACCGACGTGGGCGTCGGGCATGAGGGCGACGTGGCCTTCGACGAATGGGAGGCGGGCTGCGCGGGCGGCTTGCTCGATCGTCTCGGGCTCGATGTCGCTGGCCCAGGAGATGAGGTTGGGTGCTACCTGCTTCGGCATGGGGGTCTCCGATCTGGTGGGTTGGATGCCGTGCGCCGCGGTGGCGGCGTAGGCCGACCCAGGGGCGGGTCGTATTGGTTTTGGCCGTTAGGCTCGGCGGGCCGTGATGTCGTCGCACGGCCCGGGAACGGCGAGGCTGCGTCGGCGCACCCCGGCTCTGCGGATCATGTCCCCGGTTTCGGTGACCAGGTCCCGGTACTCCTGCATGGTGTATTCGGTTCCGCACCGGCGGCACCTGGCGCCGTCGAACTCGCCTTGACCGTTCAGGACCTCGAAGAGCTGCTTGTAGCCGCACGGGCGCCGGCACGGAGTGGGCAGATGACGGGCGGGCAGGTTCGTCTCCCCCACCTGGCGGCGGCACCGGTAGCGGAGCTGGAGGATTTCCAGGCCGGCGCGCGCGCCGTCGAGGTGGAGGAGGACGTCTGCGTACTCCGCGGATCGGTGAACCAGGCCGGTGGTACCGGGCGGTAGATCAGCGGCTTCGTGCAGCGACACGGCGCGCATCATGGGCTGCTCTTCAAGGGCCAGGAGGACGTCGATGTGGACGGCCAGCACGGAGCAGGCGTTCTTGACCACGTCATAGGAGACGAGCCTCTGAGACGCGCTGGTGTCCGGGACGCGGAGGCGGGCGACCACCGCCACACGCTCCCACCAGGAGACGACCACGGCGACCATGTCGCGCAGCAGCTCGTCCGCGGCGAGAGACAAGGGAACGGGCGCGGATTTGGAGAGCGTCACCTTCGGACCGGCGGACTGGCCGCGCTGGCCGAGGGTGGTGTGGACGCGCCCCCAGTAGGCGGGCAGTTCCCGGATGGCCCGCTCGATGATGCCGCGGCAGGCGTCGCAGAAGGCTCGGGGGGTGGGGGCGCCCACCCGAATGGTTTTGCCGTCTGCGGTCTCAAGCCGCGGGTCTGCGCAGCGTTCAGCGCGGGCGCACTCCCTAAGGCCCTCGCTGTTCCAGTGGCCGTCGTCGGCGTTCGGGTCTGAGTGGGTCCAGTAGCGGGTCACGGCAGCCTCCCCGGGGTCGTACTCTTTGGGAAGCGGCGTGGTCAGCGCGGCGTGCGATGTTGGTGGGGCGGCTCTCCGTTGGGGCGGGGAGCCGCTTTCGTTGTCTAGCGCTGCGGGCCGCTGAGATCTTCCCGGCCCTGCTCGGTGAGCCAGGAGCCGACGTCTACGCAGTCGGCGGGCGACAGCCGCACCGCCAGGGCGATCAGGTACGCCTCGCCGGAGCGCGGGCCGCGGTGGAGTTCGACACCGGGCACGCGCGGGTGGGTGAGGATGAGCGAGGTGGAGGACATGATCCGCTTATCCTCCCAGGGCAAAGGCGCGCCCAGTGCTGGGGTTACCCCTGCTTGGGTTCGTCGACGGGCACCTCAAGATGCACGGTCCACGGGGCGTCGTCTTCGTGGACGCACTGCAGGGCGAGCCGTACCTTCGCTTCCTCGTACCGCTGACGCCACCCTGCGGCATCAGCCCACCGGGGACTCGGGGTGCGCTCCAACGCGAACGGGCGGCCGTCGCCGACGAGCAGGGTAAACGGGCTGATCGTCCGGCCGTCCTGCGAGCCGCCGTCCACTCCGTGCACGAATCGGTACGGCCCCCAGATTTGCACGTCGAGCTGTTCCTGGGTGGGGCCGCCGGCGAGGGTGGATTCACGGTCGGGCCAGTCATCTCGGATCGTGGCGGTGATGGTGAGTTTGTGGAGTGCGGGAGGTCCGGTGAAGCGGATTCGGAGCTCGGCACGGGTGTCGCTGGCGTGGTCGCCCATCCGGGCGCGGGCACATGTGACCTCGAATTGGGGGTTCATGTCGGCGTGCCAGCGGCGGGCTTCGATCGCAGTGAGGGCGGCGGTGGCTTTTTTGGTGAGGTGGGCCGTGCGCCATGCACCGAAGGCGGCGCTGGCGGAAAGCAGCGCAGCGAAGGCGGCCCAGGCGTCGGCAGACAGAGAGCATAGCCAGGTCCAGACGGTCTGGGGCCAGGTCAGGATGGAGCTCACGCTTTGGCCTCAATGGCCCAGGTGTGGCTGTACGCCTTGACCAGCCACTGGTCGGCCCGGTCGCGGCCAGGATGTTCGGGCAGGACGGAGGTGGCGATCAGCTTTTCCAGGCGGGTCTCAAGGTCGGAGGCGATGGCGAGCGCTTCCTCCTTGCTGTGCTTGCCTTGGCGGATGTCGACGATCAGGGACCGCCACGGTTCGGGCATCGGCAGGGAGATCGTGCCGGTCTCCAGCAGTTCGACGCCCTGCACGCCGAGACGGATCATGTGGCCGGCGAACTTGGTGTCGAACCCGTGCAGGGCGATCAGTTCGGGCCGGTTGGTGTGTTTGCCGTTGGGGTGGGCGATCATACGGTCGCGCTGGGATCGCAGGTAGCCGAGGAATCGGTGGCCCGCCTGACGGGACAGGATGAAGCCGGGCCCGGCGTCGAGGAGTTCACGGCCGAGGTCGGTGATGGTGACGATCTCGGAGGCGGGGACGAACAGCGACAACAAGACGGTGGGGTTGCCGTCGAGGGCGAGCCGCATCCATTTGCGGAGGCTGTAGACGGTCAGGTCGAGGTCACCGTGGCCGGACCGCACCCCTTCGGGCTGGGTGCGGTACACGTACTGGTCGAATCTGCGCAGCCCGATGACGTAGGGGGCGGGTTCTACGCAGATGCCCATCTCGTCGCGGTCGTCGGTGCCGGCGATCGCGGTGCCGTGCAGCCCGGAGCCGACTTGGCAGCGGAAGATGGTGTGTTTGTCGGCGATTTCCTGGAGTTCGGGTGTGCTGTGTTTCATCCAGCCGTGCGAGGTCATGGAGGTCAGTGTGCCTGCTGGCCGGGTGAGGGGGTCAGTAATTTCCTTCGGCGACCTGGAGCACAGTCAGGCCGAGGGAGCGCCACATGCGGACGACGTTCGCCCTGTCGTCGATGACTCCAGCAATGTCCCGGCCCGCGAAATGCTGTCGGTAGATGTCGCGTTTCACCTGCACGTCGGGCCGGTTGTCTTTGTCGGCGCGCATCCATAGGCCCTCGGCGTCGTCCCAGCGGCCGACGTTGGCGCATAGCCACATTTCGGTTTGGCGGCGGCACTGCTCTTTGCGGCCGGACACGTAGGCGACGGGGTGGCCGGCGAGGATGAGAGCTTGGACGACGGCGACGACCGGAGGGTTCGGCAGGTCTTCGCCGACCCGGTGCCAGTCGTACGGGCCGCGATCGCCTCGGAGGGCGAGGGTGCCGTCGAGGTCGACGAGCCACAGCGGGTTGCTCAACGCTCCTCCTCGGTGAGGGAGGTCACGGCCGGACCTCGTAGACCTCAGCCACGGCGCCATCCTCGCGGCTCTCGAACCGCCCGGCTGGTACGGCTACCGCGCCGCCGAGTCGCGCCACCATCTCGCCGTCATCATCAGGGCCGATGCTCATCTCGGCTCGGTCGAACCATCGGCCGTTCAACCGGTCCGGCAGAAAGCCGTCTGGTAGATCTGCCGATGGACGGATCACGATGTAGTCGGGCTTGCTCAAGCGTCCTCCTCGGTGATGCCGTACGCCTGCGCAAGGTAGCGGACGAACCCACAAGGGCTTGCCTCGTAGTCCAGTTCGTCGTGGCCGTATTCGTTGCCGTCGCTGTCGCTGCCTTCGTCGACCCAGTGGGCGCCGGTGACGCAGACGGGGCAGTTTCCAGAGTTCGGCCTGGGGGTGTGGCGGGCCAGTTCGGTGAGGTCTGCCTGGCAACGGCGGCGGACGACGCTCGGCTGGTTGTCCACGATGTGCGCCTGGTCCTCCTCTTGGTGGACCCAGTCGACGATCACGTTCGTGGGGTGCCCGACGTAGATGTTGCCTTCTGGGATCCACTCGCCTTGGGTGGCTGCTTCGGCTACGGCTCGGCGTTCCTCAATCGCGGCGCGGAGCCGGGTGACCAGATCTTCGCTCACGGCTTCCACTCCTCCCGGTAGTCCTTGTGGTCGGCGTGTACGGCGACCTCGGCCTTCACGAGCCCTTCGAGTACGGGCAGCATCGCCGTGAGGTAGTCCTCCTCGCGGCGCAGCGCCCGGAGACGGACATCCGGGAAGCCGGCCCCAGCCCATACGCCGGTCTGCTCCTGATGTGCGAGGTCGGCGGCGAGGTCGGCTTTGGCGGCGTCGTTGGCGGCCTTGGACCGCAGGACCCGCTCGTACTGCTCCAGCAGCCGCCGCTTTGCCGCGACCTCGGCCAGCACGCGGGCCGGGTCATGGCGGGCGATGTGGGCGACCGTGGCGCGGAGCTGGTTACCGCTGAGCGCGAACCCGTCCGCAACTGTGATCCCATCTACGGCTAGGACCTCGTCACTTTCGGCATTTTCAGACCATGGGCCTGGAGATGCAGCGAGCGCCCACCGTTCGTCCTCGTCGAGGCGGGCACGGAAGAACGCGATCAGGTCGCTCATGGCTTCCACTTCTCCCGGTAGCCAGGGCGGTCGACGCATGGCAGGGCGAGGAGGCGGAGTGTCTCGCAGCCTGAGGTCGGGTCGTCGGTTGCCCAGCCGCACACAGCGCAGTCCACCTCATAGACGTCAGGGAGTTGCTCCCCGGTCAACTGGTTGAATCGGGCCGGGTCCTTTGCGACTTCGAGCTTATGTATCTCAATGATTCGCCGCTTGACCTCGATGTCGGCCTTGAGCCTGTCGCCGTGGACGCGGAGATATCCCTGCACGAAGGCGCCGCTCGTTAGGCGTTCGAGCTCTGCGGTTTCCTCGTCGTAGCAGTCGCGGAGGAACGCGACCAGGTCTTCCATACTGCTCATCTCCCGCGTAGACCGGCCGATAGAAGCCGGTCGAGGTTGCTTTCCAGGTATTGGCGTACGTATGCGCGTTCTTCCTCGGTGCTGAGCTGAGAGGCGAAGCCGTCGATGAGGAGCCGGTTGAAGTCGCCGGTCCAGCCGGGAAGCCGGACAAGGGGGCAGCGGTGCCCGGCGATGCTGCAAGTGCGGCAGGTCTCCTCGCCGTTGAACGTGAGTGAGTCGTGGGCGGCGCACAGGAAGACGGGGGCGGTGTGGGTGTGGGCGCACTCGATGACTGCGAGCCGGGCCGCCTCTTCCTGGCAGCGCTGGCCGGTGGTGGCCTGGAGCGCGCTGCAATTCAGCTGGAGAGTGAGGTTAGGTGGTGCGACGGTCCACACCATGGCATCCGGGGAGCCGTGCCAGGCAATGACGTCGTCGATCGCGGCCAGGGTGTCGTCAGGGGCGGCCATGGCGGGTCTCCTGGGCGGTGACGGCTTGCGCTATGGCGGGCGCGAGGGCGCGGGCGAGCCGGCCGAGCGCCGGACCACGCATCTCGGCGGGCGCCTGTTCGGCCCGGGCGAGGAGGTCGGGCAGTTCGGGGCGGCCGAGCGCGACGGCGGTCGGGGCGAGCAGCGCCACGACCCGGGCGGCGTCCACCTTGTCAGGCGAGGTGTGGTCCAGCTCGTCGAGCTCGCGGGCGACGTCGGAGAGGGTGCGGCCGGTGTCGGCGGCGAGCCGGGCGGCCAGGGCGGGCCCGATTGCGACGGCCTGCTCGCGGCTCAACGCTCCTCCAGCCAGGCGGTGAGGGCGTCCCGCAGTCTCCGGGCCTCCCCCTCGGGCAGGCGGGCGAAGGCGTCCTGCTTGTGGATCTCAGAGCCGATGCGGAGTTGCACGGTGTCGTTGACCGCGTCAGGGTCGTCTTTCACCGTCACCGGGTAGCCGTACAAGTCGATGAGTTCGGCGAGGGACTCGGAGTGGCGGTGGCGGTCGACTTCGGCGCGGGAGGCGTTGTACTGGTATTCGTTGCACTTGGCGCAGTAGGCGCAGTTTTGGCCGTTTTTGTTCTCGATGCGACCGCTGGTGCTACCGCATTTGCAAGGCTTGCGAAGGTCGAAGGCACGGGTTGGTGTGGGGTCGGGCATGGTCACCTCGGGGCTCCGGCGGGTGGGGGACGGCGGCCGAAAACAACTATCGCTTAACGCTTCTCCTCACGCTGTTTTCGGCTGCACTTCGAGCAGATTGCCATCCCGCATCCTGGCCCTCGACTGGGGTCGGGGATGTTCTTTCCGGCCTCATGCCCGCCGTACTCCCACCCGCACAACGGGCACGGCCGCCAGTAAAAGCCGTGCCTAACGGCATAGGCGTGGTGGAAGCGGCGATGGCGGTACGGCACCAGGCGCGCCCACCTGGAGTGGCGGGGGCCACTGCTCGCGGTCGCGGTAGGGGGCGTCTGGTGGATGTACCGGTACCAGACGCGGTCGAGAAGACCGGGCGGCTTCAACTCCAGCGATATTGAAACCCTTCGCCGGGTCATTGATTGTCCTCGGGGGTGAGTGCGTTGCGGACGATGCGGCGGGCGTCCTCGACCTCGGCGAGCGTTGGTCCAGGGCCGCCTGGCCGGAGTTCGGGTTGGGTGAGGCCGGGGCGAACAAGGACGGTGTCGCCGTAGAGGCGGCGGATCTCCTCGACCGGCTGGCCGGTCTCCTCGGCGACCAGTTCGGCTGCGTACGGCACCCATACGCCAGGCATGACCTTTACGTGCAGCGGTGAGGCCCGGTAAGCGGAGACGGCTTCCAGGACGTCCGCCTCACCCTGGCCGTCGCCACGGTCGCACCGTTCGACGGCGTGCCACACCTCGGCGAGGCGGTGGGCGCGGGCGTTCGCGGATTGCAGGTCGGCAATGACGGCGGCGGTTTCGGTTGCCGCTGCGGCAGCGTAAGGCAGTTCGGCGAGGCGGGCCGCCATCTGCTTGAGGTGGTCAGGGATGGGGATGAGGTCTTCCCACATGGCTTCTTCGCCCAAAGTCGGCATCAGCGGTCCTCCTTGGGGGTGGCTGCTGGTCGGGGCCAGGCGGCGAGGATCTCGATGCCGATGACACGTCCGTCGGCGTCCAGGTCCAGGTTGACCGTCGCGTCCACCTCGACGGTGCGAGCCACTCCCCCAGGCGGGATCGGGCCGTGCAGGTAGACGTAGGTGGCTCCTGCCTGCGGGTCGTAGGTGTAGGAGGCGGGTTTTCGCTCCAAGGTCATGGCTGCTCCTCAGTGTTCTGCGTGCATTCCACCGCCCGGTCGTGGCCTGCGGGGAGACGGCAGCAGGTGTAGGGGTCCGGCGGGTTGAGTAGGACTCCGCACACGCTGGGAGGGGAGGCGACGGGCGAGTGGTCGCGGGTGTGCCCTTCGGGTTCGCGGCACCATTGGGACTTGTCGCGCGGGCTTACGGCGCCGCATTCGCCGGGGCGGGCGTCGTGGTGCTTCCGTGCCCGCTCGTAGCGTTTCCGGGCCTCGCTGGCGGCGTACAGGAACTCCTCCCGGTCTCGGGTGAAGTACTCCAGGACAAGGACTTTCTCCTCGGGGCTCATCTCGTCGATGAGTCCCGACAGGTGGTCAGGCACTTCTGTTCCTCTGTCCTGCTCATGGAAGGGGCACGCCGGGGAAAAGGCGGGGCAGTCGCCCTGGCCGACACGGCGGGCGATCTGGGCCGCCCAGTCGGCGTCGTCGAGGAACCCGCCCCGCTCGACCTTCGGGCGAACTTCCCCGTTGTCCGGATAACCGCCGATGACGCGCTCGATCTCGGCGGCAATCTCCTTGGCGACCTTGCGGCGCTCCTCCTCGCGGATCAGCTTCGCTTCGTCGGTATACCAGAGCGCCCACCCTTCCTCGGCGAAGGAGAGACCCTCGGCTCGGCGGTCCTTCCACAGTTCGGCGTGCCGCCGCTGTACGGCTCTTTTCGCGGCACGTCGAGCGGCTTCGGCCTCACCAGGGCGGACGTAGCCATGTGCAGGCATCGCATTCTCCATTCGGGGTTGGGGGTCTGAGTGCTCTCTCCGTGGGCTAAGCGCTGATCGGCCAAGAGGTGCCAGTAGAGAGAGCTGGGCGGGTCAGTCGTTGACTCACCGAATGGGCCACCCGTGGGTGACCGCTCCCGGAGCGTGCCAGTGCACGTCGAGGGTAAGCGAGTGCCGGGTGTCATGCGGGTCGTCGCCGAGGTCGAGGAGACTCAACGAGGCCTCCCCATGCCGAGTTCTCGTTCCAGTTCGGCGATGCGCTGGGTCAGCTCGTAACTGGTGGGCGGGGCGGCTCCAGCGATCCGGCCGAGTAAAAAGCGGCCGAGGAGGTAGAACGGCCAGCCGGCCGCGATGAGAAGCGCGGAGCCCGCCTCCTCGCGGCGCCACTCCTCGATCTGACCGGGACGTTCCGCGAGCGACGGATACCGCTGAATGGAGTCGGCGACCGCGCGCGTAACGAAGAGCGGCGCGACCCTGCCGAGGCCGACGGCGAGGTAAACGACGATGCCGCCGATGACGATCATCGCGGTCATGACGTTTTCTCCGGGGTGCCGAGGGCGGTGCCGGCCGGGCGCAGGGCACGGCGCCCGCTGTACCAGGGCAACGCCAGCCCGTCATTAGCCCGCCGGGGCACGATGTGCAGGTGCAGGTGAAAAACGCTCTGCGTGGCCTCACGGCCCGCTGACGTGATGATGTTGCATGGCGGTACGGCCAGCTCCGAAGCGGCGCGCATGGCGACCGCCGACACGGCGGGATCCTCGGCCATGTCCGTGACGTGCCGCTTGGGGATCACGAGGACGTGGCCGGGGGCGACGGGGTTGAGGGGGACAAACGCGAGCGCGTCATCCCATTCGCGGACGACTGTCGCGGGGGAAGCCCCCGCGACGATCTGACAGAACACGCAGGATTCAGACATCGGGGGTCTCCTTCGGAAACGCGTCAAGGGCGGCGCGGGCGTCTTCGGTCCGGCATAGGCATGCGCTGCACGCCCGGAAGGCGCACCGGCGTCCCTGGATGCGGTGGGCGATCTGCTTGGCGGCCTCACGGCGGGCCTGCGACACGGTCTCGGCCAGCCACGCGGCGAATCCCTGGTCGGTGAACTCGATCCGCTCGGTACCGCCGGACCAGTACACCTCCGCGTGGCCGGCGGCGAGGGCGCGGGTCACAGCGGCCTGGACGGCGGCGTCGGGGATCTCAGGCATGCCCGCCTCGTTTCAGGAGGCTCGACAGCCCCATGCGGATAGCGGCGATCTGCATGCGGGCGAAAGCGTGAACAAGGCCACAGGGCTGATCGACCAGTGGCCGGCCGCATTCCGAACAGCGCATCTCGGGAGCGGTTGCGGTTTTCGGCGGGGTGGTGGGCTCAGCCGCGGGCTGGTCTGCCTCGGTGGTGCGGGCGGGGAGGTGTTCTCCCCGCTCGATGCGCTCGCACAGGATGCGGACGTCCTCGTACAGCGGGTCGTCGACGGCGGCGAAATGGCTGCGCACCATGCGGGCGATCGCGGCGCGCTCCTCGGCGCGGCCCTGCTCGGCGTCGGCTGGTTGCTGCCCGGGGGCGGCGATCGGCCAGGACCGACGGCACTGCGGGCAGAACACTCCCGTCAGGTCCCGCCCGGCGTCCGGCCGGGCCGTCTCGATGTGTTCGTAGTCGTGGCCGTGGGCTCGGCACTCCTGGCGGGCCAGCTCGGCGCGCGCCTCGTCGAGGGTGTAGGTGGTTTCAGGCACGGGCCTTGGGCTCCTTGGGGTAGGCGTTGCGGGCGAGCCATGCCGCCCATTCGAGGTCGGTGAGCGGCTGGCCCTGGTCGTTTACGGGGCGGGGGATGCCGTTGCCGGGGTGCTCGCCGACGACGTGCTCGATCAGGTCGGCGATGTCTTCTCCCGCGTCCTGCCGCCCCTGTCTCCGGTAGCGGGCGATGATGCGGCACTCGTCCATGTCGGCGGGGAGGCCACCGTTCAGGGCGCGTTCAGCGACGTCGCGGCGGGCCTGCGCGGCGATGAGCGGTGCGGCGGCTTTCAGCGCCACGGCCACGATGGCCGGCACATCGCCCTGACAAACGGCGCACCCGGCGTCGTGGACGTGGTCCTGGTGGGCGCTGCGCGGGGTGGTGTCCCAAGGGTGGGAGGCCACCGCGATGGCAGCCGCTTCAACGGCGGCGTCGGGGAGGTCAGGCAAGGTCGTATCCCTTCGGGCATTCACCGCGGCGGTGCAGGGTGCACGACACGGGGTGGGCGTAGACGCAGGTGTTCTCCTCGTGCGCGTACTGCGGCAGCTCGCCGTGGAGCCAGCCGACGCCAGGCGCCCAGTGGATGGGGCGGCGGCAGTTCCGGCACGCATCTTTGTGGGGTGTTTCCAGGTCAGGCTTGGTCTCAGGCATGGGTTCTCCTCAGTCCTCGGAACGGGCGGACCGTGAGGTCTCCGTCGGCGGTGCGGATCAGGACGGTGACGATCTCGCCGCGCAGCCGGTAGCGCTTCGGGGCGTCAGCCACGAGGGTCTCCTCCCTCGCTGAGGGCTTCGGCCACGGTGTGGCCGTTGAAGGTGGTCATGTGCGGTGCGGCTTCCCGGGCGAGGCGCAGCGCGGTTTCCCCGTCGTGGAGATGTTCGAGGCCGCGCGGCTCGACCCACGCGCCGGCAGCGGTGAGCTGCATATAGCCGTCATGCGCGGACCAGCGCCCGTCTCGGTGACGCTCCACGGCGATCTTGTAGTTCTTGTACTCCCGGTGCTCTTCAGGCAGGCACGACACCTCGTAGCGGGTGACGCGCACCCCAGGCTCAGGGATCTCAGACATGGGCGGGCCAATCTCTGTTCGCAACGTTCAGCAGGATCCGCGCGTGACACCAGTCGGTCTCGCGGGGTTCAGGGAGCGGACACCAGCAGGCCAGGTTCTTGCCTGCGAGTTCGCGTCGAATGTCGTCAAGGGACGGGTACCCCGCGCCGTAGCGGTCGTTGAGCAGGTCCCACTCGAAGAACTTCACGGCGAAGTACCGGGCTGTCTCCATGAGGGCGTAGGCGGGGCCACCGTGGCGGTCCATGGGGCTGCCGTGCACGCGATACATGGCGCCGCCCCGATCACCACGCTCGGGCGTGATGCGGATCGGGTTGCCGTACTTGCCGGGGCGTCCGACGTAGATCGCACCGTCCGGCATTTTCCAGCCTTTTACGCGCTTGCGCTGGATCCTCTTCGGCGCTTCCGCCGGCGGGGAGGCGGGGGAGGTCTCGTCGAGCAGGTCGGCGGGAATCATCATTGATGATCCTGCTTTCGTTGGGGTGTCCCGTCCGGAGACAGACCGGACGGGACAGCGGGCGGGATGGGTCAGGCGGACAGGAGGTCGAACAGCGGGAGCTCGACGACCTCGTAGGCCCGCAAGGTCCGCGGTACGGTTCCGGGCTCCGGAGCGGGTGCCGGCCGGGCGCCGGTGTGGTTGCACGGGCACACCCACCGGCACACCCGGTCGGCCAGCCACACCTGGGCGATGACCGTGGGCACGGGCCGCCTGCCCGGGGTGCGGTGCCGGTACGGGGCCGGGAGGCAGACGGGCAGGTGGGCCTGGTCGAGGATCACGGCCTCGCAGTCGAGGACCGGGCCGCCGGGCTGGCAGTGCTCGTGGTCGCCGCGCGTGCACTCGTGGCACCGGCCGCGGTGGCAGGCGCACGTCGTGTAGTGGCCGGGCCAGATCACGTCCTCGACCGCGCGCATCTGGGGCGTCCAGGCGTGCTGGCGCACCCACGCGGCGGCGTCGGGAGCCATCGGGGTCAAAATCGCCACCACCCGTCGTAGCCGTCCGGGATGGCGGGGTAGGCGTCGAGCATGGGCCGCAGCAGGTCGAGATGCTTTTGGATCATGCTCGGCCGCTGCATGCCCCAGTAGCGTTCGCCGTCCCATCGGCCGTCGCAGTCGCCGCCGTACCGGCCGTCGTCGTGGTGGGTGAGGAAGGCGGCGGCGTCGACGGGCCTTTCGCGCTGGGAGCCCCACAGGGTGCCGGTGCAGGCGGCGGTGACGCCGTTGCGGCGGCGGAACCAGACGGCACCGATGCGGCAGTCGTAGTAGGGGCCTGCCTGCCCGTGGCGCTCGGTGATGCGGAGGGTGGCCAGGTCGACGGCGTAGGGGCGGCGGGAGATCAGGAAGCGGGTTTCTCGGATCACAGGTGCTCCTGGGGTCGGGGTGCCCGCCCGGCGAGGTGGCCGGGCGGGCGGGAGCGGGCTACTCGGCGGGGGCGTCGACGAGGAGGTCGTTGTCGGCCCACACCTGGTGGACGCGGACGGTGGGGGTTTCTGTCACTGGGGTCTCTTTCTGGGAACTGGAATTCGGGTATTTGATCTTGATTCGCTTGTGAGTTCTGAAGTACAGGCCCGAGAGAGCCCTGAAATCCCCTCAGAAGCCTTGAAGCGCTGCCCCCTCAGCCGTGGACGCGAGAGCCGTCAGAGCCCGTCTCCGGCGACGCTAGACGGGCGGAAGAGGCCACAGAAGCGGAAGGGGCAGCGGGAACAGGCGTGTATGCGGCGCGCTCCTTGAGCACACGGATCTCGTCGACCGCCTTGAGCGGCGGGCGCTCAACGCAAACGTCGTGGTCGCCGGCCCAGCAGTCTTCGCACAGGTACCGGCTGCCGATCTTCATCCAGGAGGCGTACTCGCCGTCCTTGAACGCCTGCTTGATCTGCTCGCGGCTGGCCCAGTGGCCGGGCTCTTCGCACTCGTCGTCCAGCCAGGGGCCGTTGCAGCGGGAGCAGTGCAGGACCAGGACGGTGATGGGTTCGACGATCATTGCGGATCTCCTTCGTTGGTGATTTTGGTGGGGTTGGAGTCAGCCGATCCGGGCTCCACGCCGAGGACCCCATCCACGTCCGCGGTGAGGACGTCCTCGATCTCCCGGAACACCACCTCCGCCAGAGCGGACGGGGAGGCCGGCGGTTTCGGCGGGGTTGGGCGCAGACGCTCGGCTTCGAGGGCCTCCAGCCGCGCTACCAGTTCGGCGTTCACGGGATGTCCCCGATCCGCTCGGCGGCCTTGAGGGTCGCCGAGCCGTCGGCGCACGCCCGCTTCGCCGCGGCGAGGGCGTCGGCGTGCCGCTCCGGGTTGCCCACCACCCGCGGGCCGGGCCTTTGCGGATCCAGTGGCGGGGGAACGAGTTCTGCCGGGCGGGCGTCCGGGTCGACGACGAGACGCACCAGGCCGACGAGGGCCTGAGGCCAGGTCTGGCCCACCGCGTGCGCGTTGGCCAGGGCGGCCTGTACGTCGGCGGGCGCCCAGTCGGGGCGGACCGCGATGGCCAGGGCGATGAGCTCCGGGGTGGCCGCGACGATCAGCGGTTTGTCTTCGGTCTTGGTCATGCGCTTCTCCACGCGAGGGGATGGCATTGCTGGCAGCGGGCGACCGTGTCGTCGGCCAGCTCGATGAGGCGGGTCATCGGGTTGCAGTAGCCGCACCACTCGGGGGCGGCGCGCAGCGGAGACCGCCCGCCGGCGTCGGAGTCGACGGGTGGCAGGAAGTCCTGGGGGCGCTCGCGGATCGCCTTCGTGAGGTAGGCGAGGCGGTTCTTGACCGTGCGGCCGTCGAGGATCCCGGCCCGCACCCTGGCCGCCCACAGGACGCTGACCTCTCGCCCTGTCAGCTCCGCTAGGAGCTCGACTGTGGCGAGATCAATGGAGTCGTCGTCGTCCCCGGACCCGCGCGGGTTACGGCGTAGGACTGACTGACTACCTGTATCCGTCCCAGTCCCTTCGGGACTGGACGGGACGGGACGGGGGTTCAACGATTCGCGAAGCAAGTCCGAAGCATTTGCTTTACCGTTTGCTTTGGGTTTGCTTCGGGTCTTTCCGCTGGCCAGACCACCTTTACGGCCCGCTTCAGCGCGTTTGACTCGCGTGCTCTCGACGGCTTCACGGGTCGGGTTGCGTGTCGTTCCGTCGCTGTCCTCGTGCCACTGGTGGAACTGGTAGCCGCCCTTGCTCCTTCGCCACAACCCGGCGACGCACAACTCCTTCGCCAGCTCGACCTGACCTCGCGACAGCGACGGGATCATGTGGTCGGGGATGAAGCCATCGGTGAGATGGCCACTAGACCAAGATCCGGCCGCGGTCCACAGTCCGAGCGCCGCCAGCGAAGCAGCCATTGCCTTCGGGTGGGAGTGAAGCGAGTCGTCTACCTTGAACCACGTCATCAGACCCGCGCCCCCTTGCTAGCGTTGCAGGAGGTGCAGAGCACCTGGAGGTTGTCCGGATGGTCGGGGCCGCTCTTGCTCTTCGGGTGGACGTGGTCAAGCTCTAGGCCGCGATACAGCAGGCGCCCGTTCTTGGCGGGCACGGGGTCTCCCGGTTTCCACCCGCAACGGCGGCACTGGTTGCCATCACGCAGCAGCATCTCGGCGCGGACGCCACGAGGGGTGGCCGGTGGGGTAGCGGAAGCAAGGGCCATCAGGTCTGCCATGACCAGCGCGCGAAGCCGCTCGGAGTGGCAAGCGCCCAGGGCGTCCACCGCGGCGATGGCCCGGCGCGGCTGGCGGCCGATGTGCTCGAACTCGAAGAACGCCGGAATGTAGACCTCTTCGGTCTCGTCATCCACGACCAAGCGATCAGCCGCGACCAGGCTCCCAAGAGACTCGCGGACCTGATCGACGTTGAGGTCAGACGCCTGGTTACTCCAGCGGCGGGGACGAAGGATGATCAACCCTGCCGCGTCCAGCTCGGGCTGGGAGAGCAGGGCGAAGAACAACCACTGGTCTCTCGGCGAGAGCGCGACGAAAAACGGATCGCTCCAGATCTCGACCGGGATCCGCACCTCACGCTTTGCCACTTACGTTGCTCCCGTTGCGCTAGTAGTTCGTTTCGGTTCAGGACGGGGTCTGTCTTCGCATCAGCGGCTCGCCTTCCTGTTGAGGTAGGGCTTGTGTTCCTTCAGGAGCCGGTCTTCCATCTGGTAAGCCGACTCCCGGTCGACGCACGGGTAGGCAACCCAGCGCGCAAAGGACTTCTCTCGGGTGTGGCAGTCGATCCGGGTCTTGAACTTCTCGGTGCTGCCGACGTAGCAGGGCACGTTGTGGTCGTCGAAGAGGATGTAGACCACGCACTGGCCGTCGCGCGGGCGCTGATCTTGGGGCATGAGCGGGTTCTCCCCCGACCAGGCTCCGTCTGTGTTGGGTTCGTACCGCTTGAGTAGCCAGGCGGTTTTGGCCATCAGCGCGATCCGCGAGCTGTGGAGAGGGATGGATTCGTTCCACAGCTCGGAGAAACCGGGGCGGTGGACGTAGGCGCGCTTGCCGTTCTCGTCTTCTGCGCAGACCAGGTCCCGATAGCGGCGGTACAGCTCCCACAGGCCGTCCACGTCTAGTCGGCCGGTGCTGTGGTCCCGGCCTGCCCGATGGAGCACCTGCCGCTCGGCTTCAACTTGGGCGGCAACAAGCTTCGTGATCTTTCTCCCGATCAACTCGATGTGGAACAGCGTGTCCTCGTATGCCGCCAGGGGGGAGTTCTCAGTCGTTTCCACGGGGGACCTCTCGGTGTGCGCTCCAGACATCACATGATGACACGACATCATGATGTCACATCATGACTCAATATGCTGATCTGATATCGTGATGCCGTCATGCGACCATGGGAGGTATGGACGTGCGCGCACAGATCACTGCTGAGGCCGAGGCGTACCGGCGCGCGGACGCCGAGCGTGAAGAGCGCCGGCTCAAACTGGCCGATCTGTTCCGTCGTGCGCGAGCTGAGAACATCGGCCCCGCCGAGATCGCCCGGTTGATCGACCACCTGTACACGAAGGAACACATCAGCCGCATTGCGCCGCCGGAGCCCGCTTCTGGTTCTTCTGCTGAGTCCTGACCTCATGGCGTTCCGCCGGCGAGCATCCTGAATGCGTCGTTGGAGGTGACCCTCTGCTCTGCGGCAGGGCGCGCCTTGAGCTTTCTTGGGGTGATCCCGGCGCGTGCTCGACGGTTGACGCCCTCGATGCGCTTGGCCTCGGTGCAGGGCGCGCAGCGGCATTTGTGGTTGTTGTAAGTGGTGACCTTGCCGTGGTCCAGTTCGGTCTTCTTCCTGCTGGCCTGCGGCGTCTTGCCGTGCTGGATACTTTTCACCGCGTTGCGGTAGGACACCTCGGTTTTGGCGTCTCCGGAACGGTGGACTCGGCGGTCGGCGCCCCAGATTCGTGACGGCTGCTCGCCCTCGTGCCACAGCGTCAGGAAGCGGCGCCGGGCGTCGCCGATGTGCTGCTTGAACGTCTTGTACGTGATGCCGAGGCTGCCGGCCGCGGCCTGATAAGTGCCGAAGGCGGCGAGTGCCAGCACCGCTTTGCGCTGGGCGTCGGTCAGCTCTGGCCAGATTTGCCACAGGGCAAGCCGATCAACGACGCCAGGCTCGGGGCTGCCGGCGTGCCGGACTGGGATTTCCCAGTAGGCGGCGAACCCGCGCATCGGGTCGTATTCGGCGTGCTTGCTGAGGCCGTGATGACGGGCTTCAGCTCGGACATGCCAGCCGATGGCGTCCTGCCCGACGCCGATCAGCTGGACGGGGGAAGGCGGCTGGTCATCGGACGCCGCGTAGATCGCCTCGGCGATAGCTGACCATGCCAGCTCATAGCGGGTGTGGCGGTCGACGGTGACGCCCCAGACACGCCAGAGGGCTCGGGTGGCGAGTTGGTGAAGGTCGGCGAGGTTGTAGCCGTGGCGCAGTGTGTGAACGTCTTCAGGAGCCGGGGTCCAGGCAGATTGTTCGACAGCGTCCCCTTGGGTGGGGAAGTAGGTGAGCTGGGTCATGGCAGGAGCGCCTTCATGTTCGTTTTTCCGGCGCCTGGATCATCCGCAAGCATGAGACCTCCGGCCGGATCGAACAGGGCGCCCTGGTCGAGGAGAGCGGTCAGGGCGTGGGTCGCGGGTCTGGTGAGTCGCTCTAAAGTCACCAGCTACCTCCAGCGTGGATGCCCCGTCCTTCAGGGCGGGGAGGAAACGCGGCACGGTCAGACACGGTGGTCTCCTGGTTTTGTCGGCAGGGCTCGGTAGATTGATCGGCGTGTCCCGCTTCCGGCTTCAGCCGTCGCTCGCCCAGGAGCAGGCGCTGGCCGAGCACTGCGGGCACGCCCGATACGTGTGGAATCTCGCCGTCGAGCAGCACGCCCACTGGCGGCCCGGCATCAAGTCCGCGCCCGGTTTCGCCGAGCAGTGCCGGCAGCTCACCGAGGCGCGGGCCGCCTTTGAGTGGCTGCGTGGCGGTTCGGTGACGGTGCAGCAGCAGGCGCTCAAGGACTTCGCCCAGGCCATGGCGAACTTCTTCGGCGGCACCCACCGCCGCCCGGCCTTCCGCAAGCGCGGCCGGGGTGAGGGGTTCCGCGTCGTCGCGGTCAAGCCGGGCGATGTGCGCCGCCTGTCGCGCCATGTCGGTGAGGTGAGGGTTCCCAAGGTCGGCTGGGTGCGGTTCCGCTGGTCGCGCGCCGCCGGCGACGGCGTGAAGTCCTACCGGATCACCCGGGACGCGGCGGGGCGCTGGCATGTGGCGTTCGCCGCGATCCCGCAGTCGATTCCCGCGCCCGGCACGGGCGAGGTGGTCGGTGTGGACCGGGGCGTGACCGTGTCGGCGGCGCTCTCCACGGGCGAGCTGCTGAACGCACCCGCCCTGCGCGACACCGAGAAGACGCGGCTGCTGCGCCTTCAGCGCAAACTCGCCCGCGCCAAGCGCGGGTCGAACCGCCGCGCCAAGGTCAAGGCCGCCCTCGCGAAGCTCAAGGCCCGCGAAGCCGACCGGCGCAAAGACTGGGTGGAGAAGACCAGCACCGGCCTGGCCCGCCGCTTCGACGTCATCGCCGTCGAAGACCTCAAGATCGGCAACATGACGCGGTCGGCGCGCGGCACCGTCGAAGCGCCAGGAAAGAACGTCCGCCAGAAGGCCGGGCTCAACCGGGGCATCCTCGCCAACGGGTGGGGGCGACTCGTGGCACGGCTGGAACACAAGGCCCCCGGCCGGGTCCAGAAGATCAACCCGCGTTACACGTCGCAGACCTGCAACGCCTGCAAGCACATCGCCCGGGAGAGCCGCGAGAGCCAAGCCCTCTTCCTCTGCGTGGCCTGCGGGCACCGGGACAACGCCGACGTCAACGCGGCCAAGAACGTACGCGACACGGCGGCAGGGCATGCCGTCGCCGCGCGGGGAGGCCCGCCGCTGGGCGGGCCGATGAACCGCGAACCTCAACCCGACCTCCTCTTAACGGCGTAGGAACGGTTGGAATCCCCCGCCTTCAGGCGCGGGGAGGAAGTCAAGACGCCACCTCCGCAGGCTGCCGCTGAGCCTCGGACCGCACCTTGCGCAGGTAGCCGGGCTTCACGCCGAGGCGTTCGGCGGCCCGCTCCACCGTGTAGCCTTGACCGTTGACGAGCTCCTCGGAGTCCTCGAACAAGGCCCGATGCCTGGTGTCGGTCGCGTCCGGCGTCTGGTCCGGGGCCTGCCGGTTGTCGCGGCGGCGCTCGCCCTTGCGCTCGCCCTCGGTCATCCCGCCCCAGAAGCCCTCCTCACCGCGGCGGGTGGCGTAGGCCAGGCAGTCGGCCAACACCGGGCACCGCTGGCAGACCTGCCGAGCCCGTTCCTCCCGGACTTCTCGGGCGGGCGGCTGTTCCCTCTCGGAGTCGAAGAACAACGCGAGGGACAGCCCATTACAGGCCGCTCGGTCCTGCCAGCCCACCGCGGACGGGAGGGCTCCGCGATTCACCACGGCCCTGGGGCTCTTCTCGGGCTCCCAGCCGACCGCGTCGGCATACCGCTGCAATTTCTCGCGGCTGGGCTGGTGGCGGCCCACTTCCCAGGCGCTGACGGTGGAGCCGCTTGCCCCCACCGCCTCCCCTACCTGCCAGACGGACAGACCTGCCTGCACGCGCAAAACTCGGAGCTCACCAATCGTCGGAGTAGTCACCTGCCGACCTCCGCTCCAGGGCACCCGGCGAGAGCCGCGGCCACACGGGCAACCCGAGCCATGAACAACAGCCGGGCAGCCACACGAGGATCAGAGGCCGCCCGCGGGTCTCGGGCCGCGGTCTCCAGGCAGTCGGCGTGCCGAGACAGGCGGGCGGCGGACGCGATGATCTCAGTGCTCACAGGTGCGTTCCCCCTTGCTGGGTCTGGTCGGGAAGGTCAAACAGGGCGCCCTCGGCGGCTCGCCGCTCGGGGCAGCGGCCGGAATGCTCGGCGCCCTCTCCCTCGAACTCGGCGAGGGCACAGCAGTACGGGCGGGGCTCGGAGAAAGTCACGCGGCTGCCCCCGTCGCGAGCAGCCATGCGCCGCCCATCAGGGCAGCGGTGGCGACCAACGCCGTCCCCCAGACGAAAGCGGCGAGCTTCCAGCCCATGACCCACACCGTGGCCGCGATGGCCACGATGAGCGGGGTTGAGATAAGGGCGATACCAACGGCGATCATGCGTCTCCTTCCTGGGCGAGATGCTCGGCTTCGTCGGCGAACACGTCGTGGATGTCAGGGGTGTCTGCAAGGCGTCGGATGTGACGGGCGGCCAGGAACCCGCCCACCAGCACCACCACGCCGAAGAGGAGGCCGCTCACTTTCCGCCCTCCTGGGTGAGGAGGTTCCGCAGCCCGGCGTCCATCGCCCGGGACCTCTGCTCGGCGCGTAGCCAGCGGAGGAGCCACACGAGCAGGACGACGCCGAGGGCGAGGCCAGCTCCGGCGATGAAGGAGGCTGCGGCGACAACGACCATGGCGGCGGTGTCGATCACGTCGTGACCTCCCCTGCGATGCGCGCTTCTGCGGCCTTCAACCGATCGAGGTGGCGCCCGGCGGTCTCGGCCGACAGGCGCTCGTTCTGCTTGGCGCGGTCCCGGGCGGCCCGCAGCTCGACGTTCGTCGCCTCCAGCACGGTGACCCTCGCCCGCTCCGTGGCGAGGTCCATGCGGGCCCGGGCCAGGTCGTAGCCCGTTCGGCTGTCGACCACCTCCATGCCGATCGCCAGCCCGATCAGCAGGCCCACCGCGCCCGCGAGAACAAGGGCGAACACCATGCCCGCGTAGACCACGGCCAAGCCGACACTGAGGGCGATGACCGCCCCCATGGCGAGGCCGACCAGGTTCCGGCGGGAGAGGTACCGGGCTGAGGTCATCTCCGGCCTCCCATCGAGCCCACCAGGAGGGTGGTGGCCCACGCGACCGCCGCCACCAGCCCGACCACGCCGAGGACGGTCAGCGGGTACAGGCCCACCGGCCCGCCCGCGAGAGCCGCTGCGGCCGAGGTGATACCGATGGCGGCCGGGCCCCACATCGGATGCCTGGGATCACTCATCGGAGGCACCCCCTCCGGTGTGCTCGGCCAGCCACGCGGCGGCCAGCTCCAGGTGCTCGTCAGTGAGTCCGTGCCGCCGCTCGGTGCGGATCAGGCCGTAGCGGCCCACGTTGGGGTGGGCGGCCAGCCAGAGATCGTCGACGTGGGTGAGCTCGTCGTCGAACCACACGAACGGCCGCCGGTCCACGAACGCCGCGACCGCCGGGGCTTTGAGGCACACGCCGGGCGGCTCGGCTTCCCCCTTCGTGACCTCGATGACCGGCAGCTCGGGCAGTCCGAGAATCGGGGCGATCGCGCGGTTGGCGTCGTGCTCCCAGGTGGTGGCCCACACCAGTTCAGCGCCGGTCTGCTCGGCGAGAGCGAGGAGCTGAGGGCCGTGCCCGGGGTTGAGGAGGACGTTGAAGGTGACGCCGCGGCAGGCGCACTTGTGGGCCTGCCAGGCTTTGCCGGGCCGCACCCACGGGTTCAGCACGCCGTCGACGTCCAGGAGGATCAGAGGGCGGTTACCCATTGGAGGTCGCCCCTCCGGTGCTGCTCTGGGCGGCGTCGTCCGCCAACTTGGCGCGGAGCGCGTCGATCCGGGCGACCTCGTCGCGGGCCTCCTGCTCGGACTCAGCGGCACACGGATCCTGCCGACCGGTCCACAGATCCACGCGGCTCCACTGGTACGTGCGAGCCCCGGCCAGGGCGGCGAGCACCGCCTCCCGGGTGGCCCACCTCTCATCCAGGATCGGCGTGGTCTTCTCATGCAGGCACAAGGAGACGTAGCCCGACACCGTGGTAATCGACAGGAACGCCTTGCGCTCGTACCAGGCAGCCTTGTAGAAGACCGCCATCCGGGGGCGGCCCAGTTCATCCGTGATGTCGGTGTGCATGGAGTGGCCGCCGCCCCGCCGCTTCCATCCGGCAGGAAGGGTTGCCTGCCGGAACAGCCGGTCGGAAGGGTCGACCTCCCCGAGGACGAAGCCGAGCGCGATCAGGTCCGCGTCGGTACCGCCGCGAATTGCGGTGGGGATGACCTCACAATCCTCCGCCGCCATTGCCGCCCCTCCGGCGGCTTCCTGCGCCTCGATCGCGCCCGGGATGCTGACGCCATGCAGCGCCGGGATCGGGATGATCTCGTCTCGGGTGTTGCGGGGGCGGCTCATCGAAACTCCTTGGGGTAGGGGTTGGCTGCGCGGATAGCGCGGATGGGAGCGGTGTCCTCACCGGCCGACGCCCTCACGGTGGGCCGGCGGTGGCGCCCCTTGGGGGGCAGCACCACAGCGGCCAGCGCGTGGAGGAACGCCTCCAGGCGGGTCACCGGGCGGCGGTTCACCGGAGGTTCTCCGGGTTCTCCGCCGCATACTCGTTGTGGGCGGCGTTGAACCGGTCCAGCGGATCGGCCTGCACGCCGGTCGGGTTCGGGTCCATGCCGTTCCACGCCGCCGCGTGCGCCTGAACCTCCAGCGCGGACATGCCCGCGGCGCCCGCCACCAGCCGATCCGGCAAAGGGGGCGGCTGCTCCCCCAGCATGGCGAGGGTCGTCGCGAACGCCTCGGCCGCCGCCTGCTCCTGAGCCGCGTAGTGGTCCTGCTGGCGCTTCTCCTGGACGCGCGCGTCGATCTCCCGGCGCAGCTCCTCCAGGTCCCGTGTCTTCGCGCCGATCTCGGCGTCCAGCCGTTCGGCGTGGCTGCGGTGGCCTCGCGCGGCGTCGGCGTGACGCTGCCACGCGAACTGGTTGGCCTGAACAACCGTGTGGCGGGCCTCATCGGTCGGCCACGCCACCACGGCGGGCTGAGGCTGGGTGTTGCGCTTCATGAGGGGATCTCCGATCAGGTGTTGGATGCAGGGGGAAGCGGCGGCAGCAGGTCTCCGCGAGGGCCCCGGCGAGCCTTCTTCAACGCCTCCTCCTCGGTGAGGTCGGAAGCGAGCAGCTCCACGCCCGTGGCGGGGCTGCCGTCGGCGTGGTAGGCGGTCAGGTCGTTGAGCTTGTCGCCCCAGACCTTCCGCATGACGTGACCGAAGTGGTCCATGGTGTTGTCCATGAACTCCCGGCCCCAGGGGCTGACCAGGATGAAAGCCGGAAGCCGGTCAGCGCTGATCAGCCAGTCCCCGTAGTCCGACCAGCGCTGACCGTTCGCGTCGGGTTTCGCCTCCGGGTCGTCCTGGATGAACCTGAAACCAAGATCAACGAAGTTGCGCAGGAAGTCGTAACCAAGCCTGCCGTCGCCGCGCTCCTCGTCCTTCCGACGCTGCTCCTGAACCGCCCACACATGCTCCTGGTCAGCCCACTTGCATGCCTTCCAGATGGGCACGCCGAGCTGATCGGCGACCTGGGACAGCAGGAGATAGCGGTCGCTATCGGCCTCGAAGTGGATCTGCGCGTCGCCGAAGCCGGCCAGGTCCACCCAGCGGCCTTCCACCTGGCGAAGCGGCGTGGTCTTGGCGAATGCCTCCAGCCGCTCGACCGCGCGGGCGATCTGCTCGTCCGGGCCGTAGTCGAGGAGATGGTCGTCGTTGGCGGTGACGATGGCCGTCGCGAGCCTCTCGAAGACGCCGTTCACGACGCGCCACCCTCGATGGCGAACAGATGGGAGGTGGTGTGCATGTTGCCGCGCAGGCCGTCACGCATCAGCTGGGCCTTGAACAGCAGCTCCGGGTCGCCCGGGCGGACAAGGGTCTTGAATCGGCGTTTGCCACCGTAGATACCTGCTTCGTGCAAGTAGAGGAACTGCTTGCCCTTCGCGGCGGGCTCGTAGTGCTGAGGCCCGTCCTTGTAGCACTGGTTTTTCTCATCCCACGGGCCGGTGCCGCGCTGGTCGATCAGGTAGTGGCGGTCGTACAGGTGCTCGAAGAAGACCTTCGCGGGGACGTCGGAGAAGTACTTCTTGTGGAACTTCGTCGGCGTGATGCCGGGTCCGCCCTCGAACTCCTCGAACTTCCGTTCAGCAATCTCAGCGCGGGTCACCAGCTTCTGGTTGTCGGCTTCAAGAGCTTTCTCCCGGCGGACCTTCACCAGCAGGGCGGCCAGCGCCGCCTCGTAGTCCTCCGGAAGACCAGCGGCCGGGGCTACCGCCGCGTCGCGCTCCTCGGCATCAAGCAGCGCAGTGCGAACAGCCTCGGCCACCTCGGACTCCCGCAGCAGCATCGCCACGTTGAGCACGGCACGACGAGAGAAAAGCGCGATCTGCGTGATAGCCGAGCTCAGCCCTGCTAGGTCAGCCAGTGACCTAGCCTCCCGACCCCGAAGAACGCGGTGGCCGTTCCTCGTCAGCTCGGCACGATTGTTCTTGATCGTGGATTTGATCGTCTCGACAGGCACTTCGTAGTAGTCGGCGACGATCTCCACCGTGACGTGGTCGGTCCCCTTCAGCTGCCGGAGCTTCTTAACCCGGTCGAGTACCTCGATCCGGTCGGCGTACTGCGCGCGCAGCGAGGCGGACTCGGTCAGGGCCAACTCGTTCACGCAGCCTCCTCTCTCGTTGCTTGGGGGTTGGGGTCCCGCTGTCCTCTCGGACAGCGGGACACAGAAGGGGATCAGGGGAAGTCGAGGTCGGACGGGGAGCCGTGGAGCAGGTCGGCGCGCTGGGCCTCGACGCAGGAGGTGCAGATCCCGCAGGGGTGGCCGGCCTCCGTCGGACACGTAGGGCCCGAGGCGGGGCAGGCGTGCGGGGTGGGGACCATGACGTTGCACCAGGAGCACAGCTCCCACGCGACCACCGGCGCCGGCCTCTGGATGAGCGGCTCGACCACCAGGTCCGCGGTGACGATCCGCGCCGTCCCGCAGCGGATACACGCCGCGGTTCCGTCCTCGAAGTGGTGCAGCCTCACCACGTGGCAGGCCTGGCAGAACACCAGGTCCTGGAACGCGGGAGCGTCCGCCGGTGGGTCGTTCGACAGGCCGCCGTCCGGGGTGAGCCACACCTTGGAGGTGCCGAACTCGCCCACCACCTGAACCGGGATGAACCGCGGGTCCAGCTCCGGCCATTCGGAGATGACGTAGCCGAGACTCTGGTCTTCCTCGCCCCGCTGCTCCATCCGGAAGTGACAATCCGTGGTGGCGGAGCCGAGGGTCGTGATGAGGTTCTGCGGCCGGTCAATCCACGGTAGGCGTGAGCCGCCCATCTTCCGTGCCCGCCGGTGTTGCAAGCTGTACGAACGGCCGATGATGGACGTGCCGCAGCACACGCAGGCGTAGCCGTCGCGCTCCAGCACGTCCTCGCGGACCCGGTCCGGGATGGTCACCCTGCCGCACCCGCCTCTAGGGCCGGGCGGATCAGGTCGGTGATGGACAACTCGCCGGACTGCCACGCGTTGGCGACCTGGTCGCGACCGCCCGGCTTGCCCTTCTTCGCGGTCTCGAATGTCAGGGCGAACGCGCCGGTCGGGCCGGACTTGACCGTCTCGGACACCTTCACGACTTCACCGGTCGTCTCGCTGACCAGCTCGCCGGCGTCGTTGACTCCGCTCAGCAGCTTGGCCCGGTAGGCGGGACGGATCTTCTGTCCGATCAGGTCGGGGTGGAGCTTGCGGACGTAGGCAATTACGTCCGGGCGCGACAGCGCCGACGGGGAGACGGTCGCCTCGATCTCCTCCGGTGCGTTGGCCAGTACCCACGCCAGCAGCGCGGCCTCGTCGGTGCGCACCGTTTCCTGACCGGCTTTGATCGAGATCTTCCCGACCGGGGTACCGGAAGGGAGCGTCACCTCGATCTGCGTCGCCCCGCTGGAGCGGAGGGCGGCGAACAGCGGCTCCGCCTCGGCCCGGGCCTCAGCGAGCACCTTGCTGACCCGTTTGGACAGGGCGTCCAGGGCTGCGACCCGGAGCGCGATCTCACGGGGCGTCGACATTGCTCTCCTCCGAGGTCTCGGCCATGGCCTGACGCAGCGCCGCGTCAAGAGCCGCAGGCGGGTCGTCGACCCCCATCAGCGGGTTCAGCGCCTCGATGAGCTGCGACGCCTGCGCGTTGGTCAGCTCCTTGGTGGTCGACACCCGCACGCCGGTCAGCGCGGCGATGGTCATCAGCCCCTCATCGCGGCCGACGACGCCGAGGGTGGCGAACTGGGCGGCGAGCCGGGACAGCAGCGCCTTGGTGACGAGCTGCTCGCCCGGGTCGGTGGGCCAGTTCTGCCGGTCGGGCGGACCAAACTGCTGCCGCTCGGCCTCCCTGGTACGGACATCCAGCGAGGTGGCGATGCCCTTCTTGGTGTCCGCGGCGAACGCGGCCACCAGCGCCCGACCCCACGCGGACGTTTCCGCGTTCTGCAACTCCGAGTTACGGGTGTAGGGCGTGGTGCCGGGGAACGGCTCCCATGCGACACCAACGCCGGGCCGGGGGTCGTCCGGCGTCCGGTAGAACGCGGCGGCGTAGACGATGAACGTCTTCTCGCCGATCGTCTCGACCTTGTACGGGTTGGCCAGGTCGAGCGGCTGCAACATCCCCTCGGGGTGCTTCTTCCTGGCCTCGACGATCCGGCTGGCAACCTCGTTGTAGCCGTTGTCGGAAGGGTTGAAATCGCGCGCCATCAGGCGGTTTCTCCTCGGTGCTCGTCGTCGTCACTGCTCCACGCGGGGCGGTCATCGCCCAGGACGTGGTCGTCCTGCTCGGTCCGGTAGGCGCGGTCGTCTGGGGAGTCGCTCGCCGACCACGGCGTCCATGCCGGGCCCAGGGCGAGGCGTTCGCTGATCTCGTCCTCGGCGTGGTCCATCACGCTTCCCCCGTCGCGTTGAGGAGCTGCTCCACCGTCTGCCGGTGGATCCGGTGGTGCCGAAGCAGGCCGCCGCCCTCCGTGGGGGTGGAGGGCAGCAGTCCGTTGTTGGCCCAGACGCGCACGGTGTCGGCGTGCACCCGGAGCAGGGCGGCGGCCTGCCCGGTGCGCAGCCACTCCGGGTATCCGTCCAGGCGCACCGGCGGCCGGTGCCGGCCGGTCACGTCCGCCCGATGAATCCGGTAAATGCCTCCGGGCAGGCGCACCGCGGGGAGTGCTCCCGTGCGGATCCGGGCGAGGATGGCGTCCACCCCGCGCTGCTCCAAGGCGGCGACCTCGGAGGAGGTGAGGAGGTCGGGAGGCTCACACATGAACGGCCCCGATCTGCTCGGCGACGGCCTCGCGGCGGACGCTGACGGCGGTCCACCGGGGCCTGCCGTGGTGGTCGATGAGCTCGCGCCGGACGTAGACCACGCTGATGGCGTGCAGGGCCTTCGCCGCGGCGTGCCAGGCGTCGCGGTCCAGCCGGTGCCTGCCGTTGCGGACCCCGGCCAGGGAGCCGTGCCAGCACGGCACCGCACCCCAGCCCGTCAGGTCCCTGTCGCCGGGGATGACCGCGTACCACGGCACCTCCGGCAGCATCGGCGTGTACTCCTGAACCTCGGACGGGTGGTGGACGCGAGCCACGGCACCGGCCGGGACGTGGATCACGGCGACCTCCGTGGCGGACGGGTACGCCTCCACTCGGGTGTTGACGTCCTCCCCGGCGTGAACACCGGGGATTCCTCCTGCGCGGTTCATGCCGCGCTCCGGGGGGTTCCTGTTTCGCGGGCGTCTGCCGGGCCGGGGCCTGGTCTTACGTCGCCTCCACAGGCGTTTAACCTCTCGGCTCGTCCAGCCGCGAGGATGTTGATCGCCGCGTTGACGTCCCGGTCATGCGCGGCGCCGCATGGGCACACCCACGACCGGACGTTGAGCGGCATGGAGGGGGCGATGGTCCCGCATGCTGAGCACAGCTTGGAGGAGGGGAACCATCGGTCGATCTTCCCGAGGTACCTGCCGTACCGTGCGGCCTTGTACTCCAGCATGCCGACGAACTGTGACCAGCCCGCATCGTGGACGCTCTTGGCCAGCTTCGTACGTGCCATGCCGGACACGGCCAAGTTCTCCACGTAGACCGCTTGGTTGTCGCGGATCAACGAGGTGGAGAGCTTGTGTGCCCAGTCTCGGCGTGTGTCGGCCACTCGGGCGTGCGCCCGGGCGACCTTGACGACGGCCTTCTTGCGGTTCGCCGAGCCCTTCGCCTTGCGGCTGAGGGCCTGCTGGGCTTTGCGGAGTTTTTTGGCCGCGCGGCGCAGGAAACGCGGGTTGTCGATCTTCCGGCCGTCCGACAGGACCGCGAAGTGCGTCAAGCCCAGATCAACGCCGACTTCCGGCGTGGTGTCCGGCAGCACCTCGGAGGGGTCTGTCTCCACGACGAAGCTCGCGAAGTACCGGCCCGAGGCGTCCTTGATCACCGTCACCGAGCTGGGGTCCGACGGCAGGGCGCGGGACCAGCGGACGTCGATCTCGCCGATCTTGGCCACGTACAGGCGCCCGTTCGACCGGATCGAGAACCCGTTACGGGTGAGGCGGATGGTCTGCCGGTTGTCTTTCTTCGACCGGTACCGGGGCGGCGCGACCTTGGGGCCTTTGCGCCTGCCGGTGGCCGAGGCGAAGAAGTTGCGGTAGGCGGTGTGCAGGTCGCCAAGCGCCTGCACCAAGACCACCGAGGACACCCCGGCCAGCCACGCCCGTTCGGGGGTCTGTTTCGCGGCGGTGATGACCTGCTTTTGAAGGTCGGTGTCCTTGATGTACGGCAGCCCGGCCGCGTGGGCGTCCTGTCGTGCGCGCAGCCCGTCGTTGAACACCGTCCGCGCGCACCCGAACGCCTTGGCCAGCGCTTGACGCTGACCCGGCGTGGGGTAGATGCGGAAGTTGTATCTGAGCTGCACAGTACTGATAGTACCACTAGTACCACTAGCACCAATCGGATGATTGGTATCGTCTGGACTATGGATACGGAACGCATCGGGACCAACGAGCTGCGCAATCAGCTCGGCCGCCGCATCGACAACGCCCACTTCCGAGGGCACCACCTCGTGGTTGAGAAAAGCGGCGAACCTCGCGCCGTGCTCGTGCCTTACGACTGGTGGGTTGAGCGGCAGGGCACCCGGGAGGATGCCGGGCTTACCCCGCCCTGAAGGACGGGGCCTGCACCCTTCAACGAGTTTGGTCACGTCCCCTCCGTGGTGGTGTCGTCGAGGTCGGCGAAGTGCTGGGAGGCGTCGGCCATGGCGTCGGCGTTGGTCTGCAGCCAGGTGGTGGCGTGGGCGTGCAGGTGTGTCTGCGTCCACGCAGGGCGGGCGGTCACCGGGCGACCCCTTGTCTCTGGGCGCAGTCCCGGCAGGAGCGGGACGCGGCGGGCAGGTGGTCGACGCAGCCTTCCCGGGTGGGGTCGACGCGGGATGTTCCGGCGGTTGCGTCCACCAGGGCGAGGGTCGCGTGGACCTGGGCTTCAGCGATCAGCCGGTCCGCCTCTGGGCTGCTGCCGTCGGCCTGCAGGATGACCCGCGCCGCCGACGCCAGCAGCTCCTCGGCCTCGCGGTAGTGGTCAGTCACCGGGCACCGTCCTGCTGCTCGGCGCGGGCTTTCGCAACCCGCGGGGTGACGTACTCGGTGACGACCGTCCGCACGGGCACGACCGGGATGAACGTCGCCCAGGTCTGGTCCTCCCACGGCTCAATGTCCTGGTACTCGGTCAGGTCTCGCCGGTACGTCCCGCGGTAGTGCTGGCCGTCGGAGTCGCGGATGATGAGGTCCCGCAGCTCCACGTGCCGGACGATCTTGACGTGCTCATCGGCGACGATGGTCCACCCCATGTGCGTCTCGCCGAGGTGACCGGGGGCGAACTCCAGGAACTCGCGGGCGAGGTCCGCGAGGAGGGTGATGTTCTCGGCCACGGGTCAGCTCTCCCTGCTGGGGGTGGGGGTGGTGTGGGGCTCGAAGCCGACGCCGGGCGTCACCTCGAAGGTGGTCGGCACCTTCACCTGGACGTCGGGGTGGTGGGCGCGGACGTCGCGGTAGCGGATCGCCACCAGGTCGACGCCTGTGCGGGCGGTCACGATGCGGACCGGGTCGCCGTCGAGCCAGTCGGGGCAGGTCACGACCATGCCGGGGCGCAGAGTGGACGCGGCCACCGGGCCGGGGGCGGACTTGGCGGCGAGGTCGTCGCGGTGCCAGCGCCACGGCTTGTCCGCCTTCTCGGGCGAGGACACGTGCTTGCGCCCGACCGACTGGCACAGGCCGATGTGCTCTTCCTGGCGGACGCACACGTCCCCGTGCTCGCTCACCGCCCCGCAGGCGGGGGCCCTTTCGAGGGCCCGCCTGGCTTCCGCCAGCTCCGACAGGTCAGGGAGGGGGAACCGGTTCGCGCCCCGGAAGAGGGCACCGCCGGTGGCGAGGAGGTCGTGGGCGAGGCAGTCCTCGCCCGCGTCTCCTGCCGGGCACTGGTACATCTCGTCCTCGGTGCGGCCGGGCTCAGCACACCAGCAGGCGCTCACCGGGCACCGTCCTTGGTGGTGGCGGCCGGCTTCTCGTCGCCCCCGAGGATGACGCGGGCGACGGCCAGGGCCTTGTCGAGGGCCTGGAGCCCGTAGCACTCCTCCTCCTGGCAGTCGTGGCACAGGCGGTAGTCGGGCAGGCCCACGTAGCCGGGCGTCTGCTGGTGGCAGGCTGCCTGCCGGGCGGCTTCCTCCAGCCACGCGGCGAGCGGGGCAGCCAGGGTCGGGGAGATGTGTCTCACCCAGGGCCAGGCGACGCCGGACTCGGCGATCCGGCGCAGCTCGGTGACGGCGGCGCGCAGTTCCTCGGCGGGGGTCAGGTCAGTCACGGTCGTTCTCCACGCTGGCGTTGTGGCGGTCGCACCCGTAGTCGTCGGGGGCGGGGTCGAGGGCGGTCTGCAAGTCGCAGGCCGGGCAGTCCTCGTCGTGCTCCGGGGGGCGCTGCTGGCAGGGCTTGAGCCGCTCCTGGTAGGCGGGGCGCTCCCGGCAGGCTGCGGAGTCGTAGTCGTGCGCGACGGCCTGGGCGGCGCGCTCCAGGGCGTGGCGGAGGCGGTCCCGCTCGGCCTCGGCGGCCCGCTTGCGGAGCGCACGCCGCTCGCTGACCGCGTTGGAGGCGATCCTGTTGACCGCCTCGGGGGTGATGCCGTACTCCTCCAGCCACGCCCACACATCTGGCCCGAGGGTCTGGGGGTGCTGCCACGCCTCCCACAGCGTCTTGGCCACGCGGTCGGCGACGCCGACCCCGGCGGCCTCGATCTCGCGGAGCAGGAACGCGACGGCGTAGTACGACACGAACGCGCGAGACGAGTCCATGGCCTTGTCGCGGTCCGGGTCGTCGAGGTTGAGCCGGAAGTGCAGCTGGGCGAACGTGGCGAAGTGCTTGGCCAGCGCCTCAGCGGTGACGTTCTCCGCCCGGTCCGGGTACGGGGCGAGGTTTTCAAGGGCGATCGTCATCGCCCACCTCCGGCGATCTCGTCCCAGAGAGTGGGCTCCGCGTCGCGGGTACGCTCCAGGTCGGCGCCGGTGATGGCCTCCACCAGGGCCGAGACGATGACCTCGGCGACGGGCGGGGTGACGGCGTTGCCGTACTGCCTCACGCGTTCGCGTTTGTTGCCCAGGACGGTGTAGTCGCCGGCGAAGCTCATGGCGCGGCCGATCTCGTGCGGCTCCAGCATGCGGAACAGGACGTCGTCGAGGTCGACCTCGCCGCGGACCAGGGCGTAGCGGTCGCGGGTGGTCAGCGCGCCGATCGGGTCGGCGGTGGTGCGGGCGGCGCCGTTGCCGTAGTACGGCACGAGCAGGTGCTCAGCCGCCGGGTGGACGAGTCCGTGGTGGTTGCCCGAGGCGGTCACGGTGGCCAGTGCCTCCGACACCGGGCGGGCGATGGATCCGCCGCCGCGGAGCTCGGCGATGAACGGCAGCCACGCCAGGCCGGTTTCGTTGCGGGCGGTCTGGGCGCGCAGCGGGACATCGGCGGGGCTGGCTGCCTTGTCGTCGCGGCCCTCGACCGGGACGAGGAGCGGCGGGACGGCGAGGGCCTTCGTCGCCGTGGTCGTCAGCGTCGTCACCGGCGCGTCGACCGGCCAGGTACGCACCCCGGGGCGGCGCTCGAAGGTGTGGCCGGCCGCCTCCAGCGTGATGGGGCGGGCGTACTTGGCCAGCCCGGCCTGGATACGGGCGAGCGTCTTGGGGGCGAGCGGCTTGGCCCGGTCGCCGATCCGCTGGCCGGGCAGCGACCAGTCGATCGCGACAACGGCGGGCAGCGCCTCCGGTTCCACGACGGCGTTGCGGCAGGAGGTGCGGGGGCACCGGTAGACGTACTGCTGCCGGTAGCGGCCCATGTCGGCGCCGGGGGTCTTGAATACCTGGACGGCGCGCACCTGCGCCTCGCAGGTGGGGCACCACGCCTTGGGGCGGAGCCACTTGTCCCAGTCCGGGGTACGGCCGAGCGAGGCGTGCCAGTAGGCGACGTACAGCCGGTCACGGGACTGCGGGGCGCGCAGCGCGGCGACGGGGTCGGCGTGCATCGAGTTCATGGCGATGACGCGCGTCGAGTAGCCGAGGGCGCGGATCTCGCCGAGCCACCGGTCCCACTGGTCCCAGGCCCGGACATCGACGACGTTCTCGACGACGCCGGCCAGGACCAGGCCGCCGCGGTCCTGGACGCCCCGCAGGTACATGGGGACCTCCTCCATGAGGGCGCGGGAGCGGTCTGCCTCCTCGTCCCGCCCGGGGCCGAACAGCTCGCCTTGGAGGGTGCTCGCGAAGTCGCGGCGCTTGCCGCGGGCGTTGCTCCACTGCGGGCACTCCGGGGAGGCCCAGAACAGGTCGCACACCGGCCACTTCTCCACCGGGGCGGTGCGGATGTCGCCCCGGTAGTGGTCGGCGGCGGGGAAGTTCAGCGCGTGCGACTCGATGGCCCGCTCCCAGTGGTTCGCGGCGCGGGTCACGGTCACCCCGGGGACGCCGTCGGCTCCCTGGGAGGAGCCGCCGGCTCCGCAGAACCAGTCCATGAGGGTCAGCACGACGCCACCGCCTGTCCGGCCGTGGCCTGGGCGGCGGCGCGCATCTGCTCGGCCATCGCGTCCCGGCCGAACATGTCGGTCCACCGGTCCAGCGCCGCCGGGTCCTCCCCGGTCGCGGACCGGTGAGCGACCAGCACGTCCAGGGAGCGGCAGGCCAGCCGGTAGGCGCCGGATCTGTCGGCGGGCAGCAGGTCGATAGCGGCCTGGTGGATGGTCCGGGTGACGTCCACGGTGCAGACCCGGGCGTGGCGCAGCGCGGCCAGGGCGTCAGCGGCGGCGTTGAGGACGCCGGTGGTGTCGGGGGTGTGGCCGGTCGCCTCACGGGCGACGCCGGTCGTAGGGTTGGTCATGATTGCCTGCTCTCTCTTGGCTCTTGAGCGGGTGATCGGCGGGTCTGGCCGGGGCACGGCCGGGCCCGCACTAGTTGGTGGTGTAGGTGGAGGCCAGGCCGGTGACGGCCGCCTCGAACTCCCGGCGCTCCACAGCGTCGGCGAGGCGGGACGCACCCCACGTCGCGTACGTCTCCGGGGTCAGCTCGTAAACCCGGCCGGGAACGAGGGCGCTCGACGGGCGGCTCACGAGTCCGCCCCGAACAGCTCGGACTGAGGCGTATACGTCGCGGCGAACCAGCGGTCCCACACCTCTTCGAACAGGGGCAGGTGACGCTGGGTCCAGGCGATGGTGTTGCGGATGCTGCCGTTCGTCGTCTCGCTGGGCCGCTTGCCGGGCTTGAATCCGTGCTCCGCCTCGTGCAGCGCGGCGGCCCGCCTGCCGAACACGGACTGCACGGACCCCATGTTCGCCTTCTTCAGCCCCTTGCCCTTGAGGAAGTCGGGGACGTACAGCGGCACATCGTCCGGGTCGATCTCCGGCTCCTCGCCAGCCATCCGCGCAAGCGCAACCTTCGCCTTTCCGGCCAGCCACGTCCGGTCGAGGAGACCCTCCGCAGCCTTGTAGGCGAGCACCTGGACCCGCGTAAGGGCAGCGAGTTCAATGGCCGCGGTGCGAGCCTCAGGCGGCGCGAGCTCCTCAACGTCCAGGAGATAGGTACGCACCGACCGTGCCACTGCCGACTCGGTGAGCATCTGGCCCACGTTGAGAATCGCGCGGCGGGTGAACAGGGCGACCGCCCGACGTTTTGAGCCCGTCAGGTTGACGGTCTCAAACTCGCGGAGCGCCTCGCCTCGCAGCACCGTGTAGCCGTTCGCCTCAAGCTCGGCCCGGTTGCGCCGAATCACGCTTTCGATGGCGTCGACATCGACTTCGTAGTAGCCGGCAACCAGGTCGGTGTTCATGTGGACGCCGTCGGGAAGAAGGCTGAGCGCCTTCACCTTGTCGAGCACCTCGACGCGGCCCGCGTGCTCGGCGCGCAGCGACGGGGACTCGGTGAGAGCCAGCTCGTTCACGCGGCGCCCCCCGGCTGCTTGAGCGCCTTCCTGATACGGCGGGCAGCGGCAGAAGCCTTCGCCAGGCGGAGCATGTGGGCACGGTGAGCGTTCTCAGCCGCCTTCTCCCTGTCGGCGACGCTCATCTGCCCGGTGGGGTCAACGGTTGCGCGCCAGTAGTCCAGGGAGGCCGGCGACTTGGAGTGCGCGGATTGGGTCCGAGCGGTTCGGTCGATGGTGCGCGACCAGGACTCCAGCGCGCCGATGCGTCCGTTCATGGCGTGGGTGTTCACGGGGCCTGCTCAGGGGGAGCCACGAGGAGCTCGGAGCGCTGGCAGCGGAGGATCCGGCTCAGTGCGCCGAACATCTTGGCGCTGGGCTGACGTGAGCCGCCTTCGATGCGGTAGATGGTGGAGACGTGGACTGTACGGCCAAGCTCCACGGAAAGAAGGGACGCGAGGAGGGGGCCAGACAGCTCCCGCTCGTCGCGGATCTTCCGGAGCTTGCCGCCGTCGATGACTGCGGATCGCATGAGCCCAAGTTATGCCAAGTTCAAGCAAATGTGAACCAAGTTATCCAAGATTGCCTGGGCAACTTCGTATCTCTTGTGTCAACTTGTGGCCTCTAGCTGCGCAAACGCGATCCTTACCGAATGTCATGCCTAGACATGCCAATTTGTGTCAGGCACACTCAGGAACATGCGCGCGGCAGCACAACGAAAGCAGGCGTGGAGAGCCCGCCTCGGTCAGCTCATGGAGACTCGCAGAGTGAACCTTGGCCTCCTCTGGGCCGATGTCGCCACGGCCTCCGGCATCACCACCGAAGCCCTGCGCACCATCCGCACCGGCAGCGGCGGCATGCGCCCCCTCACCAAACGGGGCATTGAGATCGCGCTGCTGTGGGAACAGGGAAGCGTGGACGCCATCCTGAACGGCGGCGACCCCACACCACTCCCCGCCGGCCACTCTCAGGACAGCCGTCCCGCTGAGCCCGCAGTCGTGTCGGCGGGCGTCTCGACCCCGGCACCCTGGATCGCGACCGCACTGGTCACCGAGGGCGTCAGCACTGAAGATTTCCGCCCAATAATCGAAGTACTCCGGGAACTGGGGCGCAGGTCGGGCTACACGCTGGGCGAGACGCTCGTAGAGGCTGGCCTGGCCGCCGCCTCGGAACTGGCCGTCCGCCGGTCGGCCCCCTCCCCCGGGCACACTTCGGTCGAACGACACGAGGCGCAAGTAAAGTGGATCATGGATAATCCGGATTTTTCCGGTGGCGAGAAGGCCGACATGGTCGCGAGCCTGAAAAAGCTACGCGAGGCGCTGAACCTCGCGTAGCCAGCTTTCGAGTAGCCCGCGCAACCGGGCGCAGCGCAGCTATCCCCCCATGGGGTGCACGCTGCGGAAACCGTTCACGGGGTCCTTGGAACGTTCCTCCTCGCTCTCGCGCAACGTCTCCAAGACGAGGCGGGTTGCCGCGATGACCCCCCGGTCATGCCGCATCAACTCCGCCCCGATCCCCCCCAAGGCCGCCACAACGGCAGCACAGAGAACGGCATGGAACATGCGATCTGTCCCATAGCCGGTGATGGCAAGATGAATGCCTGCTCCTCCGAGAATCAGGGCTATAGCCTGGATCAACCGGCGCGCATACAACCCCATCCGCACCTCCCAGGGCCACACCATTGTGACCCTTTACACCTTGCGACCCGTTTCCCCCGGGCGAAATTTCCATCACTGTATGCGCGATATGAGCAGCCGCAAAGGGACTAACGGACGTGGACTTTTGGATCTATCCGCCCCATCCGCACACGCGTACGCAGAGTGACCATTTGGGCACAGAAGGCGAAACCCTCCGCTACCGTTCGGCATGAAATGTCCAAACTGTCCGAGGATCAACCGGAAATTAGGTAAGCCTTTTGTAGCCAACTCGCCATCTGGACTACAGCTCATCCCCCAGGGCGCGCTGCTTCCCCACCTCCCGGGCCCGCTCATCCGCAGTCGACGCGGCGTATCGATCCACCATCTGCCGAGACCGCCAGCCGGCCAGCCGCATAAGCACTTCCTCCGACATGTTCTGCTTCGAGAAATGCGCCCATGAGTGACGCAGCACATGCGGATACAGCTCGGGGATCCCCGCGGCCCTGCCCCGCCGGGTGACCATCTGATAGATACCCGTGCCCGTCAGAGCGCCCTTACCTTTTTCCGAAAGCCAGAGAGCCGGCAGATGCGCCCGGCTCTGCTTGGATCGGATCCGCAGGTACCGGTCCAAGGCGACGGTGGCCTTACGCCCGATGGTGACGACCCGATTGCGACGTCCCTTGCCCAGGACCTGGATCTCCCTCATGTCCAAGTCGAGATCATCGACCTTCATCTTGACGGCCTCCTCGCGGCGGATCCCGGAGTCCATGAACACGTAAAAGAGGGCGAGGTCGCGGCGGCTCATGAAGTCTCGCCCCTGGCAGTCCTTGAGCAGTCGGCCGAGCTGCTCCGGCCGCAGGACCGGCACCATCTGCTCGGGCACCAGCGGCGGTTTCATCCCCGTCATGGGGCTCATCGCGTCCTCTTCCGCAGCCCACCATTTGAAGAACTGCTGGATGGATCGGTACTGGTTGTTGGCGTACCCGGCGCTGCGCTCCTCCAGGAGGGAGACCATCCAGGCTTGGACGTGACGCTTGTGGACCTCCTCCCAGGCGGTGGCGGGGTCGGTGTCCTCATCGCCCGGCCACGTGGTGAGCCAGTTGGCGAAGCGTTCGGCTGCGTCGGTGTAGATCCGCGTCGTGTTGTCCGACTTGTTCTCTGACCGTAACGCGCGGCGGAACGAGGTGATGTCGGGTCCGAAGACGGATGCGGCGGACTCACTCAGGGGGGCCATGGGCAGACACCGTAGGGAGTGCTCGTCGCGAAGGCGAGTGCTGTCTGAGCAATGTAGCCAGGAGGTAAGGTGAGGAAAAACAAATGGCCCCGACCTGTTGTTGCAGGTCAGAGCCATTTTGGTGGGCACTACTGGGTTCGAACCAGTGACATCTCGCTTGTAAGGCGAGCGCTCTACCGCTGAGCTAAGCGCCCCGGGGAGTCCCGTCGGACAGACGGGACAACACCTTACGCCACTCGGAGGGACTTCAGCACATCAAGCGACCAGGTGGCTCCCACCTCCGGAGATCCGGCCGCGTGCCAGCCCAGGAGGGCCGCGCCGAGCATGCTCGCGTTGACCCCCAGGGCGGCCGGATGGAGGGGCGGGGCCTTGCGGAAGGTCAGGCGCCGCTGGAGGCGGTCGGCCAGCGGGTCGGACAGAAGGCGGCCCGCTTCGGCCAGGCCGCCGCCCAAAACGATCGCGGAGGGGTCCAGGAGGAGCGTGTAGGTGGCCAGGGCGAGGGAGAGCGCCTCGGTCGCGTCGTGCCACACCGCGGCGGCCACGAGGTCGCCGGAGGCGGTCAGGGCGGCCACCCGTTCGGCCATGGTGGGCGAGCCGGCCCTGGCGGAGTAGCGGCGGGCCACGGCCGAGGCTGAGGCGTAGGTCTCCAGGCAGCCGATCTGGCCGCAGGCGCAGGGCTCGCCGTCGGGGAAGACCGGGATGTGGCCGATCTCGCCACCCCATCCGGCGCTCCCGCCGTACGGCTCACCGCGCAGGATCACGGCGCCCGCGATACCCGTGCCGATGGACAGGAAGAGAAAGTCGGAGATCTCCCGTCCCGCGCCGAGAACGCTCTCGGCGAGACCGCCGGCGCGCACGTCGTGGCCGAGCATGACGGGCACGTTCAGCGGGACGAGGTCTCCTGCCGGGACGTCGTGCCAGCCGATGTTGGCGGAGTAGAGCGCCGTGTCCGCGGTGACCAGGCCGGGAACGGCGAGGCCGACGCCCGCTGGGGCATCGCCGCCTGCGGCGGCGAGGTTCCCGACGAAGGACCTGATGGCCTCGATGACGGCGGCGGGGCCCTGCTCGCGAGGGGTCCTGCGACGGCCGGTGAGGACGATCTCCCCCGAGCGGGTGACGAGGCCGCCCTTCATGGAGGTGCCACCGACGTCGAGGGCCACAACGAAGGAGCTCATGCAGGCGTCCAGCGGGTCGAAGGGGCGAGGCCGAGTCCGGCCTTAACCCACGACGGTATCGCCGTTTCCCCACAAGTGATGATAAATGCGGTTAAAGCAGATTTATAGGCACTAATGAACTCGGCCCAGTACCCGGTTCAGCGCCGCCTCGACCTCGTCCGCCAGGCCGGGGGCGCAGGATGCGGCCGGTCGCCCGCCACCCCGGGCCGGCCGTACCGAGCCGCAGGACCGGCACTCCACCTCGCCGAGCCGGCAGATGAGGGCCACGGAGCCGCACGAGGTGCACGTGTCGAGGTCGAGGCCGTGGATACGCTCGCAGTCCGGGCAGATCAGCACCTGGGCCTCCCGGCACACGCCGCGTCTCCACGGGCTGACGCCCCGGATCGGGTCGGTCTGCCTGGCCCCGCAGGAGAAGCAGGGCATGATCGCCTCCGAGAGGTCGGGACCGGCGGACACCTCGTGAGCGCCCGCCGGATCGCCACTTAGGAAAGTTCGGCGAGGACCTTGCGGTACTCGGCGATGTCGCGCGCCTGCGAGATGGGGTTCACCACACTCCAGCGGATCACGCCCTCGCCGTCGATGACGAAGGTACCGCGGGTGGCGATGCCCTTCTCCTCGTCGAACACGCCGTACGCACGGGCGACCTGCCCGTGCGGCCAGAAGTCGGAGAGCAACGGGAAGGTGTAACCCTCCCGGTCCGCCCAGGCGCGATGGGTGAACATCGAGTCGACCGAGACGGTGACCACCTGGACGTCGTCGGACGCGGTGGCGATGAACTCGTCGCGGATAGCGCAGAGCTCACCGTGGCAGACGCCGCTGAAGGCGAGAGGGTAGAAGATCAGCACGATCTTTTTACCCCGGTAGTCCGAAAGCTTGACCGGAGTGCCGTGCTGGTCCTTCAGCTCGAACTCCGGAGCCGGGGAACCCACCTCGACCGCCATGTCCACAGGTCCTTTCATCGGATGATGTGCAAGACCGTCATCCTGCCGTACGGCTCATCCGAGCCGTACGGCAGGGCGGAGACCTACCGGCGTGCCCTGGGCGTGGCCAGCCTCGTTCCCGACCAGTCGGGGGCAGCACTGATGCTGCTGGTCTGCGAGAGACCCGCCGTTGTGGCGTCTTCCCCGATGTCGCTGGGCTCCACGTGGCCCTCGCGACCGGCCTTGGGAGTGAGCAGCCAGATCTGGCCGCCGTCACTCAGGTTGGTCACCACGCCGCTCAGGGCGTCGAACAGATCGCCGTCACCGTCGCGCCACCACAGCAGCACGACGTCGACGACGTCCTCGAAGTCTTCATCGACCAGTTCGTTACCGGTCAGCTCCTCGATGGAGTCGCGCAGATCCTCGTCGGCGTCCTCGTCCCAGCCGACCTCCTGCACCACCTGACCCGGTTTGAGGCCGAGTCGTTCGGCCAGGCCGCGTTCGCCCTGCGCCTGACCCGCGGTCGCGCTCACGTTTGTCCCTCCTGCTTGATTGGCCCCGCAGTCACACGGTGCTCAAAGTGCTTCGGCACAGTCCACACGCTGTGACCCTCGGTCGTCAACGGTCGCCACGGCAACGACTGGGCTACGTATGAATTAGTCCGACAAAAATGACAAACGGACCTGGCGTTCCCGATTGTCGATGTTGAGATCCACCACGGCGATGGACTGCCAGGTGCCCAGCGCGAGCCGTCCGGCGAGAACCGGGACGGTGGCGTACGGCGGAACGAGAGCAGGCATGACATGCGACCGTCCATGCCCTCTGGATCCGTGCGCATGCTTCCATCTCCCATCGGCCGGAAGAAGGTCCTCCAGGGCCGCGAGCAGGTCGTCGTCGCTGCCCGAGCCGAGCTCGATCAGCGCGATCCCCGCGGTCGCGTGCGGTACGAAGACGTGCAGCAGCCCGTCTCCCCCGCAGGACCGGACGAAGCTCTCGCACTCGGAGGTGATGTCGTGCACCCGCTCACGGGCCCCCGTTACCACCTCGATCGTCTGAGATCTCACATACCGATCCTACGATCCATGCTGAGCTGCGACGACGATCGAGACCCGTTCGGGACGCGCCGAGGGGGCGCGGGTATCCTTTTCGCCCCGCCGGAGATGGGACCGGGGAGTGCCGGAAAAGAGAACCTCGGGTTCCCGGCGATCCCCCCTCCGATCGACCGAGCCCCCATGTAGTCTTTAATGATAATTCGTCCTACCATCGGTGGTTTAGGCCACTTGTGTGCCCCTGCCAGCAGGGACTTCCTGGTTACCGGTCAGTAGAGATGCACTTTCCGGGGTAAGCGACCAGGATGGAAGGCGACCTACCCCAGACAAAAGTCCATCCTCGGAAGGCGAGACCCAGTGGCTTCCGGACGCCAGCGTTTCTCGGTCATCAGCGACGGCCTACCCAGTCAGCTCCCTGATGTCGATCCCAGCGAGACCCAGGAGTGGCTCGAGTCGCTCGACAACGTCATCAAGACGGAAGGTCGCACTCGGGCCCGTTATTTGATGCTTCGCCTACTGGAACGGGCCCGCGAACACCAGGTCGGGGTGCCCGGTCTGCGTAGTACGGACTACATCAACACCATCCCGCCGGAGCGAGAGCCCTGGTTCCCCGGCGACGAGTACGTCGAGCGCCGGATCCGCGCGTACATCCGGTGGAACGCGGCCGTCATGGTGACCCGCGCCAACGCCCGCACCAACGTCGGCGGGCACATCGCCACCTACGCGTCGGCGGCATCGCTCTACGAGGTGGGCTTCAACCACTTCTTCCGCGGCAAGGATCACGGCGAGTCCGGCGATCAGGTCTTCATCCAGGGCCACGCGGCGCCGGGCATCTACGCCCGCGCGTTCCTGGAGGGCCGCCTCAACGAGGCGCAGCTCGACGCCTTCCGGCAGGAGCTCTCGCACGGTTTCAAGGGCCTGCCCTCCTATCCGCACCCGCGCCTGATGCCGGACTTCTGGGAGTTTCCCACGGTCTCCATGGGACTGGGCCCGATCGGGGCGATCTACCAGGCCAGGTTCAACCGCTACCTGCTGAACAGGAAGATCAAGGACACCAGCCGCAGTCACGTCTGGTGCTACCTCGGCGACGGCGAGATGGACGAGCCGGAGTCGCTCGGCGCGATCGGCCTGGCCGCCCGCGAGGAGCTCGACAACCTCACCTTCGTCATCAACTGCAACCTGCAGCGCCTGGACGGCCCGGTCCGCGGCAACGGCAAGATCATCCAGGAGCTGGAGTCCTACTTCCGGGGCGCCGGCTGGAATGTCATCAAGGTCGTGTGGGGCCGTGACTGGGACCCGCTGCTGGCCGCGGACGTCGACGGCGTGCTGGTCAACAAGATGAACACCGTCCCCGACGGGCAGTTCCAGACCTACTCCGTCGAGAGCGGCGAGTACATCCGCGAGGACTTCTTCGGCGACGACCCCCGGCTGCGCCGGATGGTCGAGCACCTGTCCGACGAGGAGATCCGCAAGCTGTCACGCGGCGGTCACGACTACCGCAAGGTCTACGCGGCCTACAAGGCGGCACGCGAGCACGTCGGCCAGCCGACGGTCATCCTCGCCCAGACCATCAAGGGCTGGACGCTGGGCAAGGACTTCGAGGCGCGCAACGCGACGCACCAGATGAAGAAGATGTCCAAGGCCGACCTGAAGGAGTTCCGCGACCGGCTCTACCTGCCGATCCCGGACTCCGCGCTCGAAGGCGACCTGCCGCCCTACTTCCACCCGGGTGAGAACGACCCGGAGATCGAATACATGAAGGAGCGCCGCGCGGCCCTGGGCGGCTTCCTGCCCAAGCGCGTGACGCGCGCCAAGCCGATCACGTTGCCGGGCGACGCGGCCTACGCGCAGCTCAAGAAGGGCTCCGGCAAGCAGAACGTCGCCACCACCATGGCGTTCGTCCGGCTGCTCAAGGACCTCATCCGGGACAAGGAGATCGGCCACCGGTTCGTGCCGATCATCCCGGACGAGGCACGCACCTTCGGTCTCGACGCGATCTTCCCGACCGCCAAGATCTACTCGCCGCACGGCCAGACCTACGACGCCGTGGACCGCGAACTGCTGCTCTCCTACAAGGAGTCGACCGAGGGTCAGATCCTGCACGAGGGCATCAGCGAGTCCGGTTCGATGGCCTCGACGATCGCGGTGGGCTCGTCGTACGCCACGCACGGCGAGCACATGATCCCGATCTACATCTTCTACTCGATGTTCGGCTGGCAGCGCACCGCCGACCAGATGTGGCAACTCGCCGACCAGATGGGCCGGGGCTTCCTGCTCGGCGCCACCGCCGGCCGTACCACGCTGAACGGCGAGGGCCTGCAGCACGAGGACGGTCACACCCCGCTGACCGCCTCGACGAACCCGGCCGCGGTGTCCTACGACCCGTCGTGGGGCTTCGAGCTGGCCCACATCGTCCAGGACGGCCTGCGGAGGATGTACGGCGAGCAGCCGGAGAACGTCTTCTACTATCTGACCGTCTACAACGAGCCCTATCCGCAGCCGGCCGAGCCCGCCGGCCTGGATGTGGCGGGCCTGCTCAAGGGTCTGTACCGGTTCGCCCCGGCTCCGGCGGTACCCGGCCCCAAGGCCAACATCCTGGCCTCCGGCGTGGCCGGTCCGTGGGCCGTGGAGGCCCAGCGGATGCTGGCCGAGGAGTGGGGCGTGGCGGCCGAGGTCTGGTCGGCCACCTCCTGGACGGAACTGCGCCGCGAGGCGCTGGCCGTCGAGGAGCACAACCTGCTCAACCCCGACTCCGAGCAGCGCGTGCCGTATGTGACCCAGGCGCTGTCCACGGTCGAGGGACCGTTCGTGGGCGTCAGCGACTACATGCGCGCGGTGCAGGACCAGATCGCCCAGTGGGTTCCGGGTGACTGGACCTCGCTCGGCACCGACGGCTTCGGCCTGTCGGACACCCGGTCGGCGCTGCGCCGCCACTTCCACGTGGACGCGGCCTCGATCACCCTGGCCGTGCTCACCCAGCTGGTCAAGCGTGACGAGCTCGACGCGAAGGTGCTGCACGAGGCCATCGCGAAGTACCACCTGAAGAACGGCGTGACCGAGGCCGGTGGCGTCGAGAGCAACGACACCCAGTCCATGGGACTGTGATGTGATCACTGCCGGGCGGGTCCTTCTACGGAGGGCCTCGCCCGGTTAGTGTGGAATCGCTTCCCCCGCCGAACGATTCGAGGGGGGCGCTTCATGCGAAGAATCCTGACGGCCGTCGCCGTGACGACGATCCTTTCCACCGCGCTGGCCGCCTGCGGGAGCAGGAACGGGCCTGGCGGGTACGGTGCCGTGGCGGGCACCTCCGAACCGAGTTCCGCACCGGGCGTGTCCACGTCGCCGGGTGTCTCCACGTCGCAGGGGAGTCCGGGTCCGATCGCCTGGGGCCCGTGCACCGACCTCAGACGCCCGGACGGGGCGACCCCCAAGTCCAACCCCAGGTTGCAGTGCGGAAGGTTGAAGGTTCCGCTCGACTACGCCAGGCCTGACGGCGAGACGCTGGACATGGCGGTGGTCCGGATCCGGGCCGCCGAGCCCGGCAAGCGGATCGGTTCCCTGGTGTTCAACTTCGGCGGTCCCGGCGCGTCCGGTGTCAACACCCTGCCCCAGGCGGCCAAGATCTTCGGCACCCTGAACACCCGCTACGACCTGGTCAGCTTCGACCCCCGCGGGGTGGAGCGCAGCGACGGCGTCAAGTGCGGCACCACCAAGGACCTGGAGCGGTTCCTCGCCATGGACACCCAGGCCACCGACGACGCCGAGCGCGCCGAGCAGGAGAAGACCATCAAGGACTTCGCGAGCTCCTGCGGGCAGACCTCCGGCCGGATCCTTCCCCACGTCGGCACGGTCAACGCCGCCCGCGACATGGACCGGCTCCGCGAGGCGCTGGACGACAGGCGCCTCAACTACTTCGGCATCTCGTACGGCACGCACCTCGGCGCGGTGTACGCGACCCGGTTCCCCCAGAACGTGGGCCGCTTCGTACTGGACGCCCCGGTGGACCCGAGCCTCACCCTGGAGCGGCGCACGCTGGCCCAGGCGGCCGGGTTTCAGCAGGCGTACGAGTCCTTCCTGAAGGACTGCGTCAGCGGTCCGGGCCAGTGCGAGGTCGGCGCGGACGCGACCATCGCGAACAAGAACGTCGACAACTTCCTGACCGACCTGAAGAGCAGCCCGCTCCCGATCGACGACCGCACGCTCACCCAGGGGCTGGCCGGGACGGGCATCGCCGCCGCGCTGTACTCGGAGCTGACCTGGCCGCTGCTGGAACAGGGGCTGAGGCGGGGATTCAAGGGCGACGGCCGGATCCTGATGGCGCTGGCCGACAGCTACAACGGCCGGATGCCCAACGGGTCCTACTCGACCCTGATGAGCAGCTTCCCGGCCATCAGCTGCGTGGACACCGCCGAACGGCCGTCCCGCGAGCAGCTGGCCAGGACCGAGGCCACCGCGCTGAAGATCTCCCCGCTGTTCGGCAGCGCGGGGATGGGCGCCATCTGCACGGTGTGGCCGGTTCCGGGCAGCGACGAGGCCAAGAAGGTGAACGCCACCGGCTCGGCGCCGATCGTGGTCATCGGCGGCAAGGGCGACCCGGCCACGCCGTACCAGTGGGCGCCGAGCCTGACCTCCCAGCTCAGGACCGGTGTGCTGGTCACCTACAAGGGCGAGGGCCACGGCGCCTACCTGTCCGGCGACCCGTGTGTCAAGAAGCTCACGGACGGCTATCTGCTCGACGGGAAGGTGCCCGCGACCGGCACCGTCTGCCCCTCGCCGTGACCCCGCCCCGCCCGTGCCGCGTGTGAGAGCGCGCGGCGAAGCCGTCGTCGGGGCGCCGCGAGACCCCCCACCCGGTCTCCGCGGCGGGCGGGCCGTACCTCACCGGGTCACTCCGCCGGGCTCGCCGGGGAGAGCCGGCCCGGCGGGGGTTCCGGCGAGGTCTCCTCGCTCTCCTCGGCCCAGCCGATGCGGTCGAGCCGGAAGACGCGGGTGTCCCGCCGGAGGCGGCACATGGCCACGAGATACCAGTGGCCGCCGTAGCCGCCCGCGAAGACGGCCGGCTCCACCTCGCGGACGGTGGCCCGGCCCTTTTGGTCGGTGTATCCGATCCTGAGCACCCGCCGGTGCAGCAGCGCCCGCTCGATCGTCCTCGACACCCGCGGGTAGGGCTCCGGCTCGGCGACCGGGTGAACGCGCGCGGTCAGATCCCCGGTCACGGCCCCCCGGGCCGGGGGCATCGCGGTCATCAGCTTGCGCAGGGCGCTGCGGGCGTGGGGGTCGCTCCCCGCGTGACCGAGCGCCTCGGTGATCGCGACCGCCTCGGCCGGGGTGAAGGTGAGCGGGGGCGGGGACGTGCCCCTGTCGAGAACATAGCCGCCACGCCGACCCGGCTCGGCGTGGATCGGCACCCCGGACCGCTGGAGGGCGGAGACGTCACGCTCCACCGTGCGGACGCTCACCTCGAACCTGAGGGCCAGCTCGCGGGCCGGACGGGGGCGGGGCGAGACGGCGCGAAGCTCCTCGACCAGGGCGTAAAGCCGATCGGTACGGTTCACACCCGTGACGTTACGCGCCGGCGCCGACAGTTTCCCCGCCACCGCCCTCACCCGGCAGACGACCGTATTCATCACGAAAAAGCCGACAATATCCACCACAAGAAGGAGTTGAACCGACAAAACAGCATCGATACCCTGTGGCGACACATCTCATTGGAGCCCGATGGCCGCAAGCCCGAAACACCCCCTGGCAGCAGGCCAGAACCTCCCCGGCAAGCCCGCGCCCAAGTCCTCGGGCACGAAGGCGTCCAAGGTCATCACCCTCACCGGCATCGGGGTCGTCTCCCTGTTCCTCATCGGCTACTGCGCGGCCCAGGACGACTACGAGGAGGTCGGCGCCGACTGCGTGGACCTCGACAGCCGCCAGGCGGACGGTTCCTACGCGGTCGTCGACGACGACCACTGCGACTCCCCCGGCTATCGCGGCTCGCACGGAGCCTACGGCTGGTACTACGGAGGCGCGAGGTCCGGGGCCCGGATCATTCGGGGCACCACGGTGCGCCCCTCGGACGTCCAGATCACCACCCGCAAGGGCACCGTGATCCAGCGCGGCGGCTTCGGAGGGCGCGGCGGCTGGGGCAGCGGGAGCTGAGCCCGGACCGATGAGACGCGAGACCTCGCTCCCCCGCGAAGGCTGGGAGGGCATCATCGAGGGCCACGGCCTGGTCTATCACCGCTCCGCCCACCCGGACGGCCTCGACCGCCCCTACTGGGACGAGACCGCGCAGTACGTCTTCTCGATGGAGGAGGTCCTCGCCCTGGAGGAACAGGTCGAGGAGCTGCACCGGATGTGCCTGCACGCGGTGGAACACGTCGTGGAGCACAACCGCTACGCCGACTTCGCCGTGCCGGCGTGGGTGGCGCCGGAGATCGCCGCCTCCTGGCGGCGCGGCGACCCCCACCTGTTCGGCCGGTTCGACCTGCGCTACGACGGGACGGGCCCCGCCAAACTGCTGGAGTACAACGCCGACACCCCGACCAGCCTGCTGGAGAGCTCGGTCGTGCAGTGGTTCTGGCTGCGCGACCGTTACCCGGGAGACGACCAGTGGAACTCCATCCACGAGCGGCTGATCGACCGGTGGCGGCAGCTGGCGACCGGCCTGCCCAGCGGACCGGCGCACTTCGCCTGGACCATGATGGACGAGACCGGCGAGGAGGCGATGACGCTCGCCTACCTCCAGGAGACCGCGGGACAGGCCGGGCTGAACACCGTCGCCGTGGCCATGGAGGACATCGGCTGGGACGGCCTCAACCTGCGGTTCGTGGACACCGAACGCCGGGTGATCCGCTCTCTGTGCAAGCTGTACCCCTGGGAGTGGGCGATCGCCGACCCCTTCGGGGCCCAGGCCGTACGCCACCAGGTCTCCATGACCTGGATCGAGCCGCTGTGGAAGATGCTGCTGTCCAACAAGGCGCTGCTCGCGGTGCTGTGGGAGCTGTATCCCGGCCATCCGAACCTGCTGCCCGCCTATCTCGACGGCCCCCGTGACCTGTCCTCCCACATCGCCAAACCGCTGCTGGGCCGGGAGGGCGCGAACATGCGGATCGTCACCCCGGGCGACCGTGTCGAGACCCCCGGGGGCTACGGCGCCGAGGGTTACGTCTACCAGGAGTTCCAGGCGCTGCCGGTCTTCGACGGCTGGCGTCCCGTGCTCGGCGCCTGGATCGTCCACGACGAGGCGGCCGGGGTCGGCATCCGCGAGACCTCGGGGTTCATCACCGACGACACGTCGTCCTTCGTCCCGCACCGCATCGAGCTCTGACCCCGGAAAGAGAACACCATGACCCCCACCCCCCAGCCGCTTCCGCTCGCCGCCGACGCCGCGGTGACCTCGCTCGCCGAGATCCTCGGCCGCGGCGCGCTCGCCGTCGTCTCCTACGCCGCGCTCGGCGTGATCCTGATGATCATCGGGTTCTACGTGATCGACCTGGCCATCCCCGGCAAGCTGAGCCGGCTGATCAAGATTGACCGCAACCCCAACGCCACGATGCTCACCGGCTCCGGCCTGACCGCCGTCGGACTGATCGTCGCGGCCTCCATCTGGTCCTCGGGCGGGGCGCTGCACGAGGGCCTGCTCGCGACCCTGGTCTTCGGCCTGGTCGGCATCGCCGTGCAGACCGTGGCGATGGTCGTCTTCGACAGGGTCGTCGGAATCACGGTCCGGGACCTGGTCGAGGAGACCGACCTCCAGCCCGGCACCCGGCTCCTCGCGGTCACCCACGTGGTCATCGGCCTGATCACCGCCGTTGCCGTCATCTGACCCGGCCACAGGGCGATCCCGCAGGTCCTCGCCGTGGCCGGCCCCGCGGCCCCGCGGCATGACCCGCGGTGGCCGGCGCATCCCACGCGACCTGGCACCCTTAGTGACGTGAGGGAGCGGAACGAGCGAGCCGGCAGACAGAGCGACGTCGTGACCCGGGCCACCGGAGAGGACGCCGACGCGGATCGGACACGGCACGACACCACGCGCAGGCTCGAACGGGCCATGGGCGCGCTGGGGACGGCCGCCATGTCCCGGATGGACGAGCGGCTGATGTGGTTCCGTGCCCTGTCCGCCGAGGACAGGTCCTGGGTCGGGCTGGTGGCCCAAGCGGGGATCGCCGCGTTCGTGGAGTGGTTCCAGCACGCCGGGGAGGGCCGTCCGACACCGAGCATCGAGTTCTTCGGCACCGCGCCCCGGGAGCTGAAGCGGTCGATCTCGTTGCAGCAGACCGTGGACATCGTCCGGATCGTGGTCGAGGTGGTGGAGGCGCAGACCGGGGAGCTGGCGGCGCCAGGCGGGGAGGATCAGCTCCAGCAGGCGATGCTCCGCTACACCCGCGACGTGGCGTTCGCCGCCGCCCAGGTCTACGCCCGGGAGGCGGAGGCCCGCGGGTCCTGGGACGCGCGGCTGGAGGCGCTGATCGTGGACGCGCTGGTCCGGGGCGAGGTCGACGACGGCCTGCACTCGTGGGCCGCCGCGCTGGGCTGGACCTCCTCCCCCATCGTGGTGCTGGCCGGGCAGACACCCGACGACGACCCGCAGGCGGTGATCGACGGGCTGCGCGACCGGGGACGCAGGTCGGGGCTGGACATGCTGGCCGGGGTCCAGGGGGACCGGCTGATCGTGATCGTGGGCGGCGCCGACAGCGTCGGGGCCGCGGCCAAGCACGTGGTACCGCGCTTCGGGCCCGGCCCCATCGTGATCGGGCCGGAGGTGAACGACCTGCAGGCGGCCGCGAGTTCGGCGCGGGCGGCGATCGCCGGGCTGCGGGCCGCCGCCGGATGGCCGGACGCGCCCCGGCCGGTCCACGCCGAGGACCTGCTGGCCGAGCGGGCCATCGACGGCGACGCCGACGCCAGGAGCCAGCTGATCGAGAACGTCTACGTGCCGCTGACCGGCACGCCGCTCCTCGACACCCTGGCGACCTATCTTGAGCAGGGCACATCGCTGGAGGCCACGGCCCGGCTGCTGTTCGTGCACCCCAACACCGTGCGTTACCGGCTGCGTAAGATCACCGAGCTGACGGGGTACCAGCCGACCGAGGGCCGTTCCGCCTTCACCCTGCAGGTCGGGCTTATTTTGGGCCGCCTGTCGGAAACAGCCGGAACATAGTGGTTATTACTTAACCTCACTGAAATGCCCGTTGTAGGCTTCCTACAAGATACTGAGCACAAAGTTCGTCAGGATCCCTATCCGTGTATCGAACCTCTACAGGGCAGGCTGGATTTCGTGCTCGTACTCGTCGCGCCGGGCCAAGGCGCCCAGACTCCAGGTTTCCTGACCCCCTGGCTTGAGATACCCGGTCTGGCGGACCGCCTGTCCGCGTGGTCCGACGTGGTCGGCCTCGATCTGATCGCCTACGGCACCACCGCGGGCGCGGACGAGATCCGCGACACCGCGGTGGCGCAGCCACTCCTCGTGTCCGCCGGGCTGGCCGTCGCCGAGGTCCTCGGGGCCCGTCCCGACGTCGTCGCCGGGCACAGCGTCGGCGAACTGACCGCCGCGGCCCTGGCCGGAGTGCTGACCGTCGAGCAGGCCCTGACCCTCGTCCGCGAGCGCGGCCTGGCCATGGCCAAGGCCGCCGCGGCCACCGAGACCGGCATGCTCGCCGTCCTCGGCGGCGTCGAGGAGGACGTGCTCGCCGCCCTCGGCAGGCACGGCCTCACCCCGGCCAACATCAACGGCGCGGGGCAGATCGTGGCCGGCGGCACACCGGCGCAGCTTGAGGCGTTCAAGGCCGACCCTCCGGCACGGGCCAGGCTGATCCCGCTCTCGGTGGCCGGCGCCTTCCACACCGTGCACATGGCCTCGGCGGTCGACCGCATGCGCGAGGCCGCCACAGCCGTAACCCCCGCCGACCCGGCCGTCACCCTGCTGTCCAACCGCGACGGCGCGGTGGTCGCCGACGGCGCCGAGTTCGTGGGGCGCCTGGTCGACCAGGTCGCCAATCCGGTCCGCTGGGACGCCTGCATGGCCACCATGTCCGGCCTGGGGGTCACCACGATGATCGAGCTGCTTCCCGGCGGCACGCTGACCGGTCTGGCCAGGCGTGCGCTGCGCGGGGTGACGACCGTCGCCCTGAAGACCCCCGACGACCTGGACGCGGCGCGAGAGGCTCTCAAGTGAAGGTGCAGCAGGGCGCCCCCGGCGCGAGAATCCTGGCTTTCGGCCACTACCAGCCCTCCAACGTGGTCACCAACGACGACCTGTCGGCGACCATGGAGACCAACGACGAGTGGATCCAGAGCCGGGTCGGCATCAAGGAGCGCCGGATCGCCCTGGCAGGCGAGTCCGAGATCGACCTGGCCGTGCAGGCGGGCGGCAAGGCCCTCGCCGCCAGCGGGCTGGCGGCCTCCGACATCGACCTGGTGATCGTCGCCACCTGCACGCTGGAGACGCAGATCCCCAACGCGGCCGGCCGGGTGGCCGTCCGGCTGGGCATCGACGCCCCCGGCGCGTTCGACGTGAACACCGCCTGCTCCGGCTTCTGCTACGCCCTGGCCGTCGCCAACGACGCCGTCCGCGCGGGCTCGGCCACCAACGTGCTGGTCATCGGCACCGAAAAACTCTCCCAGTGGATCGACTGGACCGACCGGGCCACCGCCGTGATCTTCGCCGACGGCGCGGGCGCCGCGGTCGTCGGCCCGTCGGACACCCCCGGCATCGGCCCGGTGGTCTGGGGCAGCGCCGGCGACAAGTCCGACGCCATCATCATCAGGGACCGCGACTCCTTCCTGCACCAGGAGGGGCAGGCCGTGTTCCGCTGGGCCACCACGGCCCTGCACCCGGTGGCCAAGGAGATCTGCGAGCGTGCCGGGGTGGACCCCGCCGACCTCGCGGCCTTCGTCCCCCACCAGGCCAACCTGCGCATCATCGAGACCATCGCCCGCAAGATCGGCGCCGGCAACGCCGTCGTCGCCAAGGACATCGTGCTGGCCGGCAACACCTCGGCGGCCTCGATCCCGCTGGCCCTGTCCCGGATGATCGAACGCGGCGAGGTCCAGTCGGGCGGGCTCGCCCTGCTGCTGGGTTTCGGCGCCGGACTGACCTACGCCGGTCAGGTCGTCGAAATCCCCTGAAACTTGTACGGCTACGCCGTGCAAAACCCCAAAGAACACCGACTCCATCACCGAATCCAAGGAGAACACCCGACATGGCCCTGACCGAGCAGGAGATCCTCGCTGGTATCGGCAAGATCATCAACGAGATCACCGGCATTCCGGCCGCCGAGGTCAGCCCGGAGAAGAACTTCGTGGACGACCTCGACATCGACTCGCTGTCCATGGTCGAGATCGCCGTCGCCGCCCAGGACGAGTTCGGCGTCGAGATCCCCGACGAGCAGCTCAAGCACCTCAAGACCGTCAAGGACGTCATCAATTTCATCCAGAACTAGAACCGGCTGAGAACCGTCCGGATTTGACCCGCGAGTCACAAGGAGCGCAGAACGTGAACACAGGCCAGGTACGTGTCGTCGTCACCGGGCTCGGCGCGACAACGCCCCTCGGTGGGGACGTCGCCTCGACCTGGTCGGCGCTCCTCGCCGGTCAGTCCGGGGTCCGCAGCCTCACCGAGGACTGGGTCGACTCCGTCCCGGTGAAGTTCGCGGCCGTGGCCGCCGTGGACCCGACCGAGGTACTCCCCCGGCCGGAGGCACGGCGGCTGGATCGGGCCGAGCAGTTCGCACTGGTCGCCGCCCGCGAGGCGTGGGCGCACGCCGCGATCGAGAAGGTCGATCCCGAACGCCTCGGCGTGGTCGTGGGCAGCGGCATCGGCGGCATCACCACGATCCTCGCCGCCTACGACACCTTCAAGGAGAAGGGCTGGCAGCGGCTCTCGCCGTACACCGTGCCCATGCTGATGCCGAACGGCGCCGCGGGGTGGATCGGCATCGAGGTCGGCGCCCGCGCCGGTGTGCACGCCACCGTGAGCGCCTGCGCCACCGGCGCCGAGTCGATCGGCTACGCCATCGAGATGATCCGCTCCGGCCGCGCCGACGTGGTCGTGGCCGGCGGCACCGAGGCCGCCATCCACCCGCTGAACATCGGCTCCTTCGCGGCCATGCGCGCCATGTCCTCCCGCAACGACGACCCCGAGCGCGCCTCCCGGCCGTGGGACAAGGCCCGTGACGGGTTCGTGCTCGGCGAGGGCGCGGGCATCGTGGTGCTGGAGTCCGAGGAGCACGCCCTCGCCCGTGGCGCCAAGATCTACGCGGTGGCCGCCGGGGTCGGCTACTCGGCCGACGCCCACCACATCGCCCAGCCCGAGCCGAACGGCGCCGGGGTCATGCTGGCCATGCGCCGTGCCCTGGAGAACTCCGGCCTCACCGGCTCGGACATCAAGCACGTGAACGCGCACGCCACCTCCACCCCGGCCGGCGACGTGGTGGAGACCGTCGCGATCAGGGAGGTCATCGGCGCCCACCCGCTGGTCACCAGCACCAAGTCGATGACCGGCCACCTGCTCGGCGGCGCCGGCGGCATCGAGTCGGTCTTCACGGTTCTCGCACTGCACGAGCGGATCGCCCCCGGCACGATCAACCTCGACGATCTCGACGACGGCGTCGAGGTGGACATCGTGCGCGGCGCGCCGCGCGCGCTGCCCGGCGGTCAGATCTCCGCGATCAACAACTCCTTCGGGTTCGGCGGGCACGACGTCGCCGTGGCCTTCACCAGTATCTGACAGGGAGCCCGTGATGACTGTGCTCGACAACAGAGTGGTGAGCGACGCCTCCGACAAGGAGACCGCCGATCCTCGCGACCCTCGGGTTCGCCTCGCCGCTCTGCTCGACGAGGGGTCGGTCCGGCTGATCTCTCCCGTGGACCGCAGCGGCGTGCTCTCGGCCATGGGCCGGGTGGAGGGTGTGCCGGTCGTGGCGTTCGTCAGCGACGCCCGGGTCCAGGGCGGCGCCATGGGCTCCGAGGGTTGCGAGCACATCGTGCACGCCTACGACGTGGCGGTCCGCGAGCGGGTCCCGATCATCGGTGTGTGGCACTCCGGCGGCGCCCGGCTCGCCGAGGGTGTGGAGTCACTGCACGCGGTCGGCCGTGTCTTCGCCGCGATGACCCGGGCCTCCGGTGTGGTCCCGCAGCTGTCGGTGGTGGTCGGCCCCGCGGCCGGCGGCGCCGCGTACGGCCCCGCGCTGACCGACATCGTGATCCTGGCCGACGAGGGCCGCATCTTCGTCACCGGCCCCGACGTGGTCCGCAGCGTCACCGGCGAGCAGATCGACATGGCCGCCCTCGGCGGCCCCGAGCCGCACAGCAAGCGCAGCGGCGTCGTGCACGTGGTCACCAAGAACGAGACCGACGCCTACCTCCAGACCAGGCGGCTGGCGGTGCTGCTGGGCCACCAGGGCCGGGTCCGCCCCGACGTCGAGGAGGTCGACTTCTCGGGCCTGCTGCCGGAGAACGTTCGCCGCGCCTACGACGTGAAGCCGCTGGTCAAGGGCCTGCTCGATGAGCCGGGCGTCGAACTGCACGCCAAGTGGGCGCCGAACGTCGTCACCACGCTGGGCCGTTTCGGGGGCCGGACCGTCGGTGTGATCGCCAACAACCCGATGCGCCTGGGCGGCTGCCTCGACTCCGCCTCCGCCGAGAAGGCCGCCCGGTTCGTACGCATGTGCGATGCCTTCGGGGTGCCGCTGGTCGTGCTGGTGGACGTCCCCGGCTACCTGCCGGGCGTCGGCCAGGAGCACGACGGCGTGGTCCGTCGCGGCGCCAAGCTGCTGCACGCCTTCGCCGAGGCCTCGGTGCCGCGGATCACCCTGGTGACCCGCAAGGCGTACGGTGGCGCCTACATCGCGATGAACTCCCGGTCGCTGGGCGCCACCAGGGTCTTCGGCTGGCCGACCACCCAGATCGCGGTGATGGGCGCGGTCGCCGCGGTCCGCATCCTCAAACGCCGCGAGCTCGCCGCCGTGCCCGAGGACGAGCGCGCGGCCCTGGAGGCCAAGCTCGCCGAGGAGCACGAGATCCTCGCCGGCGGCCTCCACCGGGCCGTCGAACTCGGCGTGGTGGACGAGGTCATCAAGCCCGAGGAGACCCGCGGAGCCATCGCCAGGGTTCTCGCCCAGGCCACCCCCGCCCGCGGCGCGCACGGCAACATCCCGCTCTGAGCACCTCGCGAAAGCCCCCGACGGCCGCGCCGTCGGGGGCTTTCGCGCTTTTCCGGCACGGTGTCCCCGGTCACACGGCGGCGTGCAGCCAGCGGACCGGGGCGCCCTCTCCCGCGTAGCGGAACGACTCCAGCTCGGCGTCCCACTGCTTGCCGAGCAGGCGGTCCAGCTCCTCCTCCAGCACCACCCGGCCCTGCCGGGCCATCAGCATGGCGGAGCGTAACCGGTCTTCGGGGATCAGGATGTCACCCGTCGCCCCGATCACCGCGGTGAAGGCGCCGAGTGACGGAGTGTAGGCGTGCCGGGCCCCGTCGGCACCCGGCGAGGCGTCCTCGGTGACCTCGAAGCGGATCCGCTGCCAGCCCATCAATGACGAGGTGATGGCGGCCGCGGTCCCCTGACGTGCCTCCCACTCGGCCTGTGCGCGCACGTGGCCGGGCGCGGCGGGCTGTGGAGTCCAGGTCAGGTCTACGGGCACGCCAAGGACACCCGCGACCGCCCATTCAATATGAGGGCACAGCGCAGGCTGAGCTGAGTGGACGTAAAGCACGCCACGAGCAGACACCGGACCTCCCGTTTCGTACGAGGTGCGCCTTCCCCAACGGCCTCGCCAGGATGATCACAGGTGACTGAAGGAGAGACTACCGTCGGTTGTGACGCCGCACCAGAGGGGGGTCATACCGAGAAGTTGCGACGCGCGCACTTGACTACGGCATCCTCTGAAAGGAAAACACGTATCGACCTGGTGATCAACCCCTGGAGGGCTGGATGAACGCCGACATCAAACGGGTGGAGCCCACCGCCGGAGCACCCGCGCTGATCAGGCCCGGCCAGCTGCTGACGGACGCCGCCGGAGCGGCGGTCGCCGCCCGGTGGACCGCCGCCGTGGCCGAGGCCGACGGGATCTTCCGCATCCGGCTCTCGCCCGGCGTGGACGTCTGCGACCTGTCGGCCACGGTGCGTGACCAGGGTCATCCCGCCTCCCCCAACCACGTGCTGGTGGGCCAGCCGCTCTTCTTCGGCGGGCCGGCCTCCCGCCCCTTTCCCGCGCCCGCCTTTCCCCTCCCCGAGGCGGCGGAGTCCGGTGAGGACGCCGTGACGGTGGCGGTGGCGGACACCGGCCTGGCGGCGCACCCCTGGTGGTGCGAGCGCCCGTGGTTCCGGGAGCAGCGGCGTGAGGCCCCCGAACCGCCCGACTCCGACGGCGACGGCAGGCTCGACGTCCAGGCCGGGCACGGCACCTTCGTCACCGGGCTGATCCTGCGGTCGGCTCCCGCGGCGCGGGTGCGCCCGCTCCGGGTGCTGAACGGTCACGGGGTGGGGGACGAGGCGGGGCTGCTGCGCGTCCTGGCCAGGCTCAGGATCGACCCGCCCCAGGTGCTCAACCTCTCCCTGGGCGGGCACACCTACGACGACCGCCCCTCCCCTCTGCTGGAGGCGGCCCTGGCCACCCTGGCGGACACGGCCGTGGTGGCCTGCGCGGGCAACACCGCCTCGGACCGCCCGTTCTGGCCCGCCGCGCTGCCCGGGGTGATCGCCGTCGGCGCGCTGGACGCCGCCGAGAAGGCCAGGGCGCCGTTCTCCGCACACGGTCCGTGGGTGGACGCCTGCGCCGGAGGTGAGTGGACGGCGAGCGCCTTCCTGGAGCACGGAGCGTTCCACGGCTACGCGAGGTGGAGCGGGACCTCCTTCGCCACCGCCGTGGTCAGCGGGGCGATCGCGGAGGCGTGCCGGAGCCGGACGCCCAAGGAGGCCGCGGCCCACGTCCTCGATCCCGTGCGAACACGGCAAATCCCCGATCTGGGGGTCGTCGTGCCCACGCCGAGGTAAAGTCTCGCCCAAAGTACTCGCGCGAACACCCGGTGTGTTCGACGTGGTCCGGAGGCGCCGGTGAGTGACCAGCACACGATCGACGCCGCGCTGGCGGGCGACCAGGCGGCGTGGGACACGCTGGTCTGCCGGTTCTCGGGGCCGCTCTGGTCGATGGTCCGCGCCTACGGCCTGAGCGGCGCGGACGCCGCCGACGCGGTGCAGGGGACGTGGCTGCGGCTGGTCGAGAGCCTGCACACCATCCGCGACCCCGAGCGGATCGGCTCCTGGCTGTTCACCACGGCCAGGCGTGAGGCCGCGCTTCTGAGCAGGCGGAGGCGCGGGGAGCGGCTCGTCGCGGATCCGGCCGACGCCGAGAACACGGGAAACACCGGGCACGCCACAAACGCCGCCTTCGTCCCGGCACCGGCCGCGTACGCCCATCCCGACCCCGCGCTGGCCGTGCTCTCCGCGGACGAGAGCCGCCGGCTGTGGCGGACCGTCGAGACGATGAACGAGCCCTGCCGCTCGCTGTTCCTGCTGATGGCCACGGCTCCCGACGCGGGCGTGCACCAGCTCGCGGGGCGGCTGGGCATGCCCAGCGGCAGTTACGGCCCCACCAGACGACGCTGCCTGAACCGGCTACGCACCATGCTCACCGCCCAGGAGGCGACACCGTGACCCGACGCCCGGCCGCACTCGACGACGAATCCCTGATAGCCGCGCTCCGCCTGGCGGCCGGCCGGGATCCCGTGCCCGTCCACGTCCAGGGTGCCGCCCGGGCGGCCTTCGGCCTGCGGCTGCCCGACGCCGCCACGGCCCTGCCCGTGGCCACACCGGCCCCCCTGGGCGTCCGGTCCGCCGAGGAGGCGCGGCTGCTGCGCTTCAGCGCGGCCGAGGTCACGGTGGAGCTGGAGGTCGCCTCGGTGGACGGCCTGGTAGACCTGGCCGGTCAGGTGTCCCCTCCGCCGGAGGGAGGCACGACGGTGGAGGTGCGCACCCCGCACCTCACCCAGTCGCGTGAGGTCTCGGCGACGGGCCAGTTCGCCGTCACCGGCCTGCCCCCCGGCTGGTTCAGCGTGGTCTGCCGGCGGCCGGAGCATCCACCGGTCGTCACCAGCTGGACCCGGATCCGCCCGTAGGTGATCTCCGACGGCGCACTCGCCGCCGCCGAACGGGCGGTGGACCTCTCCGGCCGCGATCCGGCGCGCGCCCGTGCCCTGGCGAGCAGCCTGCTCCGCTCCGCCCCCGCGACCGGCCCCGGCGGCGAGGCCGCCGCGGTCGCCCATCGGGCGCTCGCACTGGCCGCCCGGGAGCTGGGAGACCTGCCCCTGGCCGAGGAGCACCTGCACCGGGCCGTGGACGTGGCGCTCGCCGCCGGCCTGCCGCACCGGGCCGCGCAGGCCCGGCTGTCGCTGGTCCCCGTCCGCGCCGAACTTGGCCACCCCGGACAGGCCCTGGCCCTCGCCGCGGCCGCCGAACCCCACCTCACCCCGGTCGAGGTGGCCAAGCTGGGTGTCCACAAGGCGGTGGCCCTGGCCAGGCTCGGCCGGTACGCCGAGGCCGTGCAGGAGTGCGACCGCGCGGTGGGCCTGCTCGGCGGCGACACACGCTTTCTGGCCGGGGCGCTGCTGAACCGGGGGCTGGCCCGGACGCTGCTCGGGGAGTTCGAGACAGCCGAGTCCGACCTGACCCGCTGCGCCGAACTGGCCCGGGAGTCGGGCCTGGATCACCTGCTCGCGCTCGCCGAGGGCAACCTGCCGTTCCTGGCCGCGCGGCGCGGGGACCTGGCCGGCGCGTTCAGCGCCTACCGCCGCGCGGAGAGCAGCCTGTTCGGCTGTCCGGAACGGCTGGCCGCGATGCGCTGTGACCTGGCCGAGGCGCTGATCTCGGCCCATCTGCCGGGCGAGGCGCGGGCGCTGCTCGACCGCGCGGTGCCCGAACTGGCCGCGGCGGGCGCGGAGGTGGCCCTGGCCGAGGCGCGGCTCCACCTCGCCAGGGCCGAGTTGCGCACCGGGGACCCTCACCGGGCCCGGCAGAGCGCGCAACGGGCCGCGGCCGATCTGGCGGCCCAGGGCAGGACCGTGCTGGTTCCGCTCGCCACCGAGGTCCTGCTGCGGGCCAGGCTCGCGCTCGGCCCGCCCTGCGGGGAACTGCTCGCCGAGATGCTCTCGTGCGCGGACGCCCTGGACGGCGCGGGCCATCGGGACGTGTCCGGCGGGCTCAGGCTGACCGCCGCCGAGGCGGCGCTCCAGGCGGGCGACCGCGGGACCGCGGAGAAGCAGCTGTCCCGCCTCGCCCGCTCCGGCTCCGGCGTGCTGTCCCGGCAGGCGACGGCGGTGCGGCGGGCGCTGGCCGGAGACCGGCGCGGGGCGTTCGCGACGGTCCTGGCCGGGCTGGCCGAGGTGGGGGCGCGGGCGGCGGCGGTCGAGGACCCCATGGTGCGCGCGCACGCCGTCAGGGCCGGTGAGCCGCTGGCCGGGTTCGGGCTCGCACTGGCGCTGCGGACCGGCCGGGGCCGGACGGTCCTGGCCTGGTCGGAACGGTGGCGGGCGGTGGTGGGAGGCGCCGGGCGGCCCGTCGCCCCCGACCTGGGCGAGCTACGGGCCGCGCTCGGGGACACGGCCCTGGTGGAGTTCGCCCGGCACGGCGACGAACTGGTCGCCGTCGCGATCACCCCGGAGCGCGTGACCCTGCGCCGCCTGGGCTCCTTCGCGACCGCGGCCGAGGCCACGGTCAGGCTCCGGTACGGCCTGCGCAGGACGCACCTGCGCGACGGGAGGTCGCCCGGGGTCGCCGGGGAGGCCACGCTGCTGGAGCGGCTGCTCTTCGGCCCTCTGCGCGGCCGGCTGGGCGACCGCCCTCTGGTGATCGTGCCGACCGGAACCCTCCACACCCTGCCGTGGCCGGTCCTGCCGATGAACGCCGACCGCCCGGTGTCGGTGGCCACCGGCGCCGCCGCCTGGCTGGCCGGATACCGGGCGCGGGCCGTTCGGAACGGCGGGGTGGTGGCGGTGGCCGGTCCCGGGCCGCGGTGCGCCGGGGCCGAGGCGGACATGGTCGGCGCCCTTCACCGGGGGGCGAAGCGGGTCGTGGCGCGCCGGCCCGCGGTGCTGGCGGCGCTGGAGCGGGCCGGGACCGCGCACCTGGCCGCGCACGGGATGTTCTGCCCGCGCAGTCCGCTGCTGTCCAGCATCGACCTCGACGACGGCCCGCTGATGGCCTACGACCTGCTGCGGCTGCGCACCCCGCCGGGGCTGGTGGTGCTGTCGGCCTGCGACGCGGGCATGGCGCACGCTCCGGTCGACGGGGCGCCGCTGGGGCTGGCCGGCACCTTCCTGTCGCTGGGAACGCGGTGCGTGGTGGCGAGCCTGGTGCCGGTGCGCGACGAGGAGACCCTGACGCTCATGACGGCCTTCCACGGCCTGCTGGCCGCCGGCCACCCACCCGCCTCCGCGCTCGTCACGGCGAGCGCGGAGACGGCGGTGGCCGGTTTCGTGTGTTTCGGCTACGGAGGTCAGCCGGTGGCGACCGGCCTGGACGGGTCGGCCACCCAGTTGGACCAGGATCCGACGTAGAGGGCGGCCGGGATGCCGGCCACCGCCAGGGCCAGCACCTCGTGGGCCGCCGTCACACCGGAGCCGCAGTAGGCGCCGACCCGCACCCCGGGGACCGCGCCGAGGGTGTTGAACCTCTCGCGCAGGAAGTCGGGCAGGTGGAAGCGTCCGGCCGGGTCGACGTTGTCACCGGTGGGAGCGCTGACCGCGCCGGGGATGTGCCCGGCCACCGGATCGACCGGCTCGACCTCGCCCCGGTACCGTTCGCCGGCGCGGGCGTCCAGAAGCACCCCGTCGACGGCCAGGTCCCGGGCCTGCCGGGCGTCGAGCACCGGCATCCCGCCCGGCCGCGCGACGAAGTCACCCGGCTGTCTCGCCTGTTCGCCCCCGGCGAGGGGCAGCCCGTCGGAGATCCAGCCGCGCAGGCCGCCGTCCAGGACCCGGACGTCGGGGTGACCGAAGTGGCGCAGCGTCCACCAGGCCCGCGCGGCGGCGGTGGAGTCGGCCTCGTCGTAGACGACGACGGCGCGGGAGCCGGAGACGCCCAGGCGGCGCATCGCGTCCTGGAACGGCCCGGCGGAGGGCAGCGGGTGGCGGCCCTGTGGCCCGGCCGGCGCGGCGAGGTCGGCGTCGAGGTCGCAGAAGACCGCGCCGGGGATGTGCCCCTCGCGGTAGGACTCGACTCCGGGCGGGCCGCCGAGCCGCCAGCGCACGTCCAGGATCGTCGTCTCGGGCAGCGCGGCCAGCTCCGACGGAGTGATCAGCGGGTTCAACGGGTGCTCACCTCCAGTAGAGGAACGTGCTGTTCGGCGGCTGTCAGGGAGCCGTGGGCGCCGGTGAACGACGTCTCGGTCGGCTCCTCGACCGAGGCGACGACCGCGCAGTCGGTGTACGGCACGGCGAGGACGTCGCCGATCCTGGGCAGCCATCCGGAGCGCACCCTCGGCCCGAACCAGCCGGACTCGACGGCCTCCTGCCTGGAGACGACCCACGCCTTTCCGGCGAGGAGGTCGCGCCAGGTGGCGAGCACCGCCTCGGCCGCGCCCGGAACGGCGTAGACGTGCCGGGCCCTGGTCTCGCCGCCGAGCAGGGCGACGCCGGAGCGGAGCGCGGCGACGGTGTCCACGTCGACACGTTCGGTGATGTTGACCATGCCGTGGTCCGCGGTGACGTACATCGCCGAGCCGGGCGGGAGCGTGCCCGCCAGCCGCTCGGCCAGCCGGTCCGCGACGGCGAGCCGTTCGAGCCACTGCGGGCTGCCCCAGCCGAAGCGGTGGCCCGCGGAGTCGAGGTCGCCGTAGTAGACCGTCACGTGGGAGCGGGGCTCGGCCAGCGCCCGGCGCACCCCCTCCACGCGGTCGTCGAGGGTGTCGGCGCCGACGAAGGTCACGCCCCGGTAGACGGCCCGGTTGAACGCGGTGGGCCCGAACTCGGACGGTCCGACGTAGCTGACGGGAACACCGGCCGCCGCGGCGCGCTCGAACACGGTCGGGGTGGGCTGCCACTCGTCGGGGGAGACCGGCGGTCCAGCGGCGGTCCAGCGCAGGCAGTTCAGGAGGTAGCCGGCGCCGGGCACGGCGAGCTGGTAGCCGAGCATGCCGTGCTCACCGGGTGGCAGGCCGGTGCCCAGCGTGCCCAGGCTGGTCGCGGTGGTGGCGGGGAAGCCCGCGGTGAGCACCCCGGCCGGTCTGGCGGACAGGAACGGGGCCGTCTCCGGATGGGCGCGCAGCAACTCGGCGCCCAGGCCGTCGACGATGAACATCAGGACCCGGCCGGCCGGTTCGAGGCCGAGCGGGTTCTCCCCGTCCATCCCGAGCACGGTGAGCAGCGAGGAGGACAGGTCGGCGAGGGAGGCGGTGCCGTACGCCGGGATCAGCGGGGCGGTCATGAGGCGGCGCGGGCGGTGGCCTCCGACAGTGCCTTGGCGAAGGCCAGCACGTGGGAGACGGCCTCGGAACCGTCGGCGGCCTCGCTCACCCGCAGGGAGAGGTCGTCCGCCGTGATGGCGCCGGTGTATCCGTGATCGGCCTCGCAGTTGTCGTCGCCGCAGGTGGCCGGCTCCAGGTCGACGTGGGAGATGGCCCCCCAGCCGATGGTGAGTGTGACCTCCGTGGGTGGCACGCCCGGCACGTAGGAGGCGGGGTCGGGGACGACCCGGGTGACGGCGACCGACTGGATCCTGCTCAGGCGTACAGCCTCGGTGGTGGTGGAGGCGTGTGCCACCGACACCCCCTCCACCGGCGAGTGCTCGTCGGTGTGGCAGACGAGCAGCCGGGTGGGGGAGAGCACCAGCACGGTGACGTGCCTGCGCACCTCCATGGCCGGGTCGAAGGTGGCCTCGTGGTGCACCACGTAGGCGCCCACCTGCTCCTTGCCCAGGGCGGAGTCGACCGCGTCGGCGACCAGGTCGGGGTAGTAGCCGCTGCGATCGATGGCATCGCGCAGGCCGGCGGCCGAGAGTCGGGTTTCCCTCATGGGTCCATCCTGCCCTGTCCGGGGCAGCGCTTTCGCCTGGAGCGCGCGAGGTTCGGCCCTCGGCGAAAAACACAATCCCGACCGAATGCTGTTTCCTTATGAAAGAGAACAGTTAATTGAGGTTTTGACAGGTAATTGTAGTTGAATCGCCGATCATGAGGTTTTTACCGTGACCGGCTCGGTCCCAGGCGGCGCGGTCCCGCGTCGACCCGGGGACCCTCCAGGCTGCTCAGCACGGCGCGCGCCCCCAGCACGGCCACCTCGGACTCCCCCACCAGCACCGGGTCGAGGTCCAGCCTGGCCACCTCCGGCAGATCGTCGGCCAGCCGCCCGATCCGGACCAGCAGATCCTCCAGCGCCCCGACCGCGACCGGCGGATAGCCGTACTCGCCGAAGAGCAGCGGGGCCGCGCGCGGCGACCTGACCAGCGTCGCCGCGTCCTCACGGGTCAGCGGGGCGAGCCGGTACGCCTCGTCGCGCAGCAACCGCGCACCGACCTCGCCCAGTCCGAAGGAGACGACCGCGCCGAACGCGGAGTCCTCGACGACGCCGGCCACGGTCGGCACCGCCGGCTGCGGGACCATCCGCTGCACCGCGAGCACGGCGTCCGGGCCGAGCTGCTCCGTCAGGCCGGCGAACGCCTCGGCCACCCCGTCGGGGCCGGACAGTCCGAGACGGACGGTCCCGGCGCGCTTGGCCGCCTCCGGATCGGCGGCCTTCAGCACCACCGGCCAGCCCAGCCGCCCGGCCGCCGCGACGGCCTCCTCCGGCGAGCCCACCGTCTCGGCGGGCCACACGGCCAGCCCGTAGCAGGCGAGCAGCCCGGCGGCGTCGATCTCGGTCCTGGCCTCCCTCAGCCCCGCCGCCACGAGCCGCCGGGCCGCGGCGGTGTCGACGTCCTCAAGTTCCACCGGGAGGCCCGCGGGCCGCTCCCGCCAGCGGGCGTGCCGTACGACGTGGGCCAGGGCGCGGACCGCCTCCTCCGGCGCGGCGTAGGAGGGGATCGAGCCCCGCTCGGGGGTGGGCCCCGCCCGCAGCTCCGGCGGCACGCCGACCTCTCCCTCGAACGTGGCCAGCACCGGTTTGCCGTGGTCTCGGGAGACCCTCAGCAGCTCGGCGGCGACCTCGGCCGCCCCGCCGGGGATCGGCGGCATGTAGATCACGACCACCGCGTCCACCTCCGGGAGCACCGAGGCCAGGGCCGCGCCGTACTCGGCCGCCCCCGCCCGCGCGCCGAGGTCGACCGGCGGCCGGGGGTCGAGCCCGGCCCGTGCGCAGGCGTCGACCGCGAGCAGCGCCAGCGCGTCGGAGTTGCCCACCAGGCCGACCCTGGGCCCGGCGGGCAGCGGCTGGTAGGCCAGGAGTTGCGCCACGTCGAACTGCTGGATCAGGTCGTCGACCCGGATCACCCCGGCCTGCTCGAACAGCGAGCTCAGCGCGGTGTCGGGCAGGCCGAGCGTGGGCGCGGCGTGACCGGTGGGCACGCCCTGGGTGGCGCCGCCGCTCTTGACCACCACGATCGGCTTGCGCCGGGAGATGCGCCGCGCGAGCCGGGCGAACTTACGGGGGTTTCCCAGCGACTCCAGGTAGAGCAGGATCACATCGGTCCTGGGGTCCTCCTCCCAGTACTGCAGGAGGTCGTTTCCCGAGACGTCGGCGCGGTTGCCCGCCGACACGAACGAGGAGATGCCCATGCCGCGCTGGGCCACCCGCTGCAGCAGCGCGGTGCCCAGGGCGCCCGACTGGCTGAAGAAGCCGACCCTGCCGTGCCCGGGAACGGTCGCGGCCAGGGTGGCGTTCAGCCGGACCGCCGGATCGGTGTTGGCGACGCCGAGGCAGTTGGGACCGACGACGCGCAGCCCGTACGCGCGGGCGATACGGACCATCTCATCCTGTCTCGCCCGCCCCTGCGGACCGGTCTCGCCGAAGCCGGAGGAGACCACGATCAGCCCGCGCACCCCCTTTTCCGCGCACTCCTTCACCACCTCGATCACCCCCTCGGCGGGTACGGCCAGCACCGCCAGGTCCACCTCGCCGTCGATGGCCGTCACACTGGGATAGGCCCGCACCCCGGCGACGGCCCGCGCTTCACGGTGCACCGGGTAGACCGGGCCGGCGAAGTCCGCGGCGAGCAGGTTTCGCAGCACGGTCTGACCGATGCCGCCCGGCTCCCTGCCCGCGCCGACGACCGCCACGGAACCCGGCGAGAGCAACCGCTCGATGGAGCGGGACTCGGCCCGGTGCTCGCGGGAGGCGGTCACCTCCTGGGAGGTCTCGGTCGGCGTGAGGTCGAGGGTCATCCGGACCACGCCGTCGGCGAACCGGCTCTGCGCGGTGTAGCCCGCCTGTCTGAGCACCGCCGTCATCTTCCGGTTGGCGGGCAGCACGTCGGCGACGAACCGGGCGATCCCCCGCTCCCTGGCCGTCTCGGCCAGGTGCTCCAGCAACACCGAGGCGACCCCGCGTCCCTGGTGGGCGTCCTCGACGAGAAAGGCCACCTCCGCCTCCCCCGGCTCGATCCGGTCATAGCCGATCACCGCCACCATCTCCGCGCCGATCGTCGCGATCAGCGCGACGCGGTCCGCGTAGTCGACGTCGGTGAACCGGGTGATGTCGCGGTCCGACAGCCGGGGCCGGGGGCCGAAGAAACGGAAGTAGATCGTCTCCTCGGAGAGCCTGGAGTAGAAGGAGCGCAGCCGGTCGGCGTCGGAGGAACGGATCGGGCGTACATGGGCGGTGCCGCCGTCCGACAGGACGACGTCCGCCTCCCAGTGGGCGGGATACCGAACAGCCTCCACAGTCCCGAGAGTAGCCGTGAATGGCATATGCCAGACCGGCCGGGCGGATTGTGGCAGGTTCACACAACGCTTGTGCATCGACTATGGCCCGCTGTCCGCTCCCGACCCCATACGCTGGCCGGAAGCTGTTAAGTTTTTGGCGGCTAGAGGCACGTCAGCATCGAAGGCAGCAAGGTGGTGACATCATGACGCGGGTGGTCGTGGTGGGCGATCTCATGACCGACGCGGTCGCCCGGGCTCGCTACCCGTTGGCGAGAGCCAGCGACACACCGGCGATCGTCACCATGCACGGCGGTGGTTCGGGAGCCAACATCGCCTCCTGGCTCGCCGTCGAGGGGGCCGAGGTGGCCTTCATCGGGCGTCGCGGCGCCGACATCACGGGGCGTAACCGCGACATGGAGTTGATGGGCTACGGCGTCGACGCGCGTCTCGTCATGGATCCGGAACGGCCGACCGGCACCTGCGTGGTACTGGTCACCCACAAGGGCGAGCGGACCATGCTGTCCGATCCGGGGGCGAACGCCGCCCTGTCGCCGGAGGACCTGCCCCGCGACCTGTTCGTCCAGGGCGGTCACCTGCACCTGTCGGGCTACACCCTGATCAACGAGGGCTCCCGGGAGGCCGGTCTCGCGGCCCTGGAGACGGCCCGCCGCGCCGGCATGTCCATCTCGGTGGACTGCTCGTCCTCCGCCCCTCTGGAGCGGACCGGTGCCGAGCCGTTCCTTGAGTGGACCCAGAACGCCAAGCTGCTGTTCGCCAACGCCGACCAGGCCAAGGTGCTGACCGGCCGCGAGGAGCCGGACGCCGCCGCCAAGGTGCTGACCGCCTGGTTCCCCCAGGTCGTGATCAAGCTCAACGACGAGGGCGCGCTGTGGTACACCAACAGCCGCGCCGAGCCGGTCAAGGTCCCCGCCGAGGCCGTGGAGCGGGTGGTGGACGGCACCGGTGCCGGTGACGCCTTCACCGCCGGTTTCCTCCCGGCCTGGCTGGAGAACAAGCCTCCCGCCGAGGCCCTCGCCGCGGGCTGCCACCTTGCCTCCCGGGCCATCTCCCACCTGGGTGCCCGCCCCCGCCTCTGACCCGGCCCCGCCGGCCCTCGGCCTGTCGCTCCCGGCCCCGCCTCTGCCCCGCTCCCACGTGCCCGGGGCCTCCGGCCCGCCCCCACCCTCGTCCGGCCCGGCCCCGTCTCCGCCTGCCTCCGCCCGGAGGGCGGCGTCCAGGTGTCCGGGACCGGTCGCGAGGAATCGGCCGCCGAGGAGCCGCCGGTTCAGGAGGTGACCGCGAGGACGAGCGGCAGCACTGCGGGCGCTCCGGCGTGGCGGAGCATGGCGGCGGCGAGCGTCAGAGTCCAGCCGGTGTCGGCCCGGTCGTCGACCAGCAGGACCGGCCCATCGGCCTTGGCGACGGCGTCGGCGAGCGCGGAGGGCATCGCGAGCGTGGCCCGGACGGCCTGAACCCGCTGGGCGCTGTTGAACTGCCGTCCAGGCGGCCCGGACCGATATCCCAGGTCACCCAGGTAGGCCAGGCGTCCGACCTGGGCCAGCCGCTCGGTCAGACTCCGGACGAGCCGGGGCCTGGTCGCGGAGGGCACCGCCACCACGGCCACCGGGCGGGACGCCCACTCCCAGGACGCCAGCACCTCGACCACGGCGGCGAACACGTCGTCGGGGACCGGGCCGTCGGGCGCGCCGTCGGCCAGGAGTCCGCGGAGCCGGTTGCCCCAGCCGATGTCGGTCAGACGGCCCAGAGCCCTTCCCGGCTCCGCGCCCAGCTCCGGCCTGATCCGGCCCTTCAGGTCGGCCAGCCCGGTCGGCCACTGCCTACGCGCCTCGATCTCCACCCCGGGGCGCCGCAGGCTCTCGGCCGCGCGCCTCACCGCCTCGGTCCCGACCTCGGGCGAGCGGTGCGCACCGGTGCAGTTGTCGCAGCGCCCGCACGGCGTGGCGGTGTCGTCGTCCAGACGGCGGCGGAGGAACTCCTCCCGGCAGCCCGTGGTGTCGAGGTAGTCGAGCATGGCCCGCTGCTCGGCCTCCCGCTCCGCCGCGACCCTGGCGTAGCGGTCGGCGTCGTAGGCCCACGCCTCGCCGGTGGCCTCCCAGCCGCCCTTGACCCGGCGGACCGCGCCGTCCACGTCGAGGACCTTGAGCATCGTCTCCAGCCGGCTGCGGCTGAGGTCCACCCGGTTCTCCAGCGCGGCCGTGGACAGCACACCGCCCCCCTCCAGGGCGGCGAGCACCGCCCGCACCACCGGCTCGGGCGGAAAGGCCAGCGAGGCGAAATAGGCCCAGATCTCCCGGTCCTCCGCCCCGGGCAGCAGGATCACCTCGGCGCGCTCGACGCCGCGCCCGGCCCGGCCGACCTGCTGGTAGTAGGCGACCGGCGACTGCGGCGCGCCGACGTGGACGACGAAGCCGAGGTCGGGCTTGTCGTATCCCATGCCCAGCGCGGAGGTGGCGACCAGCGCCTTGATCTTGTTGTCGAGCAGGGCCTGCTCGGCGGCGAGCCGTTCGGCCTGTTCGGTCTGGCCGGAGTAGGCCGCCACCTCGTGGCCCTGCTCACGCAGGTAGGCGGCGATCTCCTGGGTCGCGGCCACGGTGAGGGTGTAGACGATCCCGGAGCCGGGCAGCTCGTGGAGCGTCTGGGCGAGCCAGGCCAGGCGCTGCTCGGCGCCGCGGAGCCGTACCACGTTGAGGTGGAGGCTCTCGCGCTCCAGCGGCCCGCGCAGGACGAGGGTGTTCTCCCCCAGCTGCTCGGCGACGTCGTGGGTGACCCGGGCGTTGGCCGTGGCGGTGGTGGCCAGGACCGGCACCCCCTCGGGCAGTTCCTCGAACATGGTGCGCAGCCGCCGGTAGTCGGGCCGGAAGTCGTGACCCCAGTCGGAGATGCAGTGCGCCTCGTCCACCACGACCAGGCCGGCGCTCTCGGCCAGCTCGGGCAGGATCTGGTCGCGGAAGTCGGGGTTGTTGAGCCGCTCGGGGCTGACCAGCAGCACGTCGACCACACCCTCGGCGACCTGAGCGTAGATCTGCTCCCACTCCTCGGGGTTGGCCGAGTTGACGGTGACCGCGTTGATCCCGGCGCGCTCGGCGGCGGCGATCTGGTTGCGCATCAGGGCCAGCAGCGGTGACACGATGACGGTCGGCCCCTCGCCCAGCTCGCGCAGGAGCGCGGTGGCGACGAAGTAGACCGCCGACTTGCCCCAGCCGGTCCGCTGCACCACGAGCACCCGGTTGCGGTCCACGACCAGGGCCTTGATCGCCGCCCACTGGTCCTCGCGCAGCCGGGCGTGCTCGCCCGCCAGCGCCCGCAGCCGTCCCTCGGCCTCTTCCCGCAGCATCCGCTCTTCGCTCACCGGTCATTGGTACCAGGTCCCGGGGACTGTTTCACTCCGGTTCGCCATCGGAGGCGTCCGGCGACCCCACCCGGCCCCGGCCAGGCGCCCGGCCAAACCTTGACCGAACCGCCGAGGCCCCTTCGGCCCCGCGCGGGGGAACCGGTAGCAGAGTGGGGTGATCGGCAGGGAACCACCGAGGAGAGTCGCGCTTCACCCACATGCTGAACCTGAGCGCACCGCGCGCCGACACGGTGGCGGGGGTCACGACGGCCGCCGTCGTGCTGCCCCAGGCCGCCGCGTACGCCACCATCGCGGGGCTTCCCGTGCAGGCGGGGCTGTACTGCGCGCTCGTTCCCATGATCGCCTACGCGCTGACCGGCACCTCACGCCCGATGTCGGTCAGCACCACCTCCACCCTGTCGGCGCTGACGGCCGCCGCCCTCGCCTCGGCGCCGGCGGGGACCTCGCCGATGACCGCCGCCGCCACGCTGGCCGTACTGACCGGGGTGGTCCTCGCCGTCTCCGGCGCCCTGAGGCTGGGGTTCCTGGCCGACTTCATCTCCGAGCCGGTGATGACCGGGGTGAAGAGCGGCATCGGCCTGACCATCGTGGCCGGCCAGCTCGGCACCGTGATCGGTGTCCACCCGGAGGGGGACAAGGTCTTCGACCGGCTGCTGTCGGCCCTCGGCAGGCTGGGCGACGCCCACCTGCCCACGATGCTCGTCTCCGGCGGGACGATCCTGCTGCTCGTGGCGTTGCGGCGGGTGCCCCGCGTGCCGGGCCCGCTGGTCGCGATGGTGGCCGTCACCCTGGTCAGCTTCCTGACGGACCTGCGGTCGCACGGCGTGGCCACGGTCGGCGAGGTGCCCGGCGGCCTGCCGACGCCGCTCCTGCCCGGCCTCGACCTCGACCTGATCCGGGTGCTGGCGCCGATGTCCCTGGGCGTGGCGCTGCTGGCCTTCGTGGAGTCGATCACCGCGGCGAGGATCTTCCGGCACCGGGACGACCCCCCTCTGGACACCGACCGGGAACTGTTCGCGCTCGGGCTGGCCAACGCCGCCGGTGGGATCTTCCGGGCCTATCCCGCGGCGGGAGGGATGACGCAGACCGAGGTGAACGACGCCTCCGGCGCCCGGAGCCAGACGGCCGAGATCGTGACCGCGCTCTGCGCGGCGGCGCTGCTGCTCTTCCTGGCCCCCACGCTGGGCCCGCTGCCCATGGCCGCCCTGGGCGGGCTCGTGCTGACCATCGCGGTACGCCTGGTCGACGTCCACGCGCTGGTGGCGATCTGGAGGGTCAGGCGCCCGGAGTTCGCGCTCGCCTGCCTCACGATGCTGGTGGCGGTCGGCTTCGGCATCATGCAGGGCGTGCTGGCCGCGGTCGTGATCTCGCTACTCCTGCTGCTGCACCAGGTGGACAACCCGGCGATCTACCCGCTGGGCCGTGACCCGGCCTCGGGGGCCTACCGCGACCTCGGGCGGTACCCGTCGGACCAGACCGAGGCGGGACTGCTGATCGTGCGCGTCGAGAGCCGTCTCTACTTCGCCAACGCCCGGCGGGTGGCGGAGCGGGTGACGGCGCTCGTCGAGGCCGCCGCCCCCCGGCCGCGCGCCCTGCTCGTCGACCTGACCGGCGTGCCCGGCATGGACCTCACCGCGGTCTCCGCGGCCAAGGAGTTCCACGCCACGCTGGAACAGCGCGGCTTCGGCCTCTGGGTCGCCGTCGAGAGCCTGGAGCCCACCGAACTGCTCCGGCGCACCGGGGCCTGGGAGCGGCTCTCCCGGCGGGGCCGGATACATCCGAGCGTGGAGGCGGCGGTCGCCGCCTACCGCGCCTCCGAGTCCTGAACCCCGCGGGGTCTCGGGCTGCGGCGGGGGACGGCGGCGCGGGCCCTGCCGGGGCGGTGCAACACGAACGGCCGGCCAGAAGGCCGGTCCATTCGCGCACCGTGACGTTACGCATCTCATCGCCGCTCCCCCATTCCCCGCCGGGAATGGTTTCTCGCCTTTCCCCGCCGAGGTGGGCGACGGACAGGTCAGGCCCGTTCCGACCGGGAGAATGCTATCCATGAAGCGATTCCGCCCGCGGATAAAACCGGCGGCCACCGCTGAGGCGGGCGGTGACCGGCACCGGGCCGAGAGGCCACCGTGGACCCGCCGCGGGGGAAGTGCCGACTGGAGCCCGGCGCGGAGACGTGGACCGCTCCGCCCCGGGAAGGCGGTGAGTGTCGGACTCGGCGAGTATGGTGGCGAGCCTCCGCACCATGTACGGTCACGTCGATCGGGATCGAGCCCGCAGGCGACCGGTCCCGCCGTCACCGAGGAGGCGCCTGATGACCCCGCCTCCCCCGTGTGAGCGGATGGGGCGCGTCACCGCGCGCACCGCCGGACGTCGCCGCGCCGAGGTCGGCGCGGAGCGTACCCGCGGCTCACATCCCGGTCGGAGGCTCCCCCATCGAGCCGACGGCTACCTTTACACCACGAAGACAGAAGGAGGATGCGCCTCTTCCTCGGCCCGAAAGCCGAGGCACCCGCGCAGGAAATCAGATGGCTCGACGGACGACCACACCCCCGGCTGACGGTGACTTCGAGGAGCGGATCGTCGATATCGACGTTTCCGCCGAAATGCGTGCCAGCTATCTTGAATACGCATATTCGGTCATCTATCAGCGCGCGCTGCCCGACGCCAGGGACGGCCTCAAGCCGGTCCAGCGCCGCATCCTCTACTCGATGAGCGAGATGGGCCTGCGGCCCGACCGGGGACACGTGAAGTCGTCGCGAGTCGTCGGCGACGTGATGGGCAAACTGCACCCGCACGGCGACACCGCCATCTACGACGCGCTGGTCCGTATGGCGCAGCCGTTCTCGATGCGGCTGCCGCTGATCGACGGGCACGGCAACTTCGGCTCCCCCGACGACCTGCCCGCCGCGATGCGCTACACCGAGGCCCGGCTGACCGCCGCGGCCATGTCGATGGTCCAGTCGATCGACGAGGACACCGTCGACTTCAAGCCCAACTACGACGGCCAGGAGACCGAGCCCACGGTCATGCCGTCGGCCTTCCCGAACCTTCTGGTCAACGGGGCCACCGGGATCGCGGTCGGGATGGCGACCAACATGGCGCCGCACAACCTCGTCGAGGTCATCGCGGCCGCCCGCCACCTGATCAAGAAGCCGGACGCCACACTCGACGACCTGATGCGCTTCGTGCCGGGCCCCGACCTGCCCACCGGCGGCACGATCATCGGCCTGGACGGCATCCGCGACGCCTACGCCCGAGGCCGGGGCACCTTCCGGATGCGCGCCAGGTGCGCGGTGGAGCAGGTCAGCCCCCGGCGCAAGGGCATCATCGTCACCGAGCTGCCCTTCAACGTCGGCCCCGAGCGGGTGGTCACCAAGATCAGAGAGCTGGTCACCGCCAAGAGGCTCCAGGGCATCTCCGACCTCAAGGACCTCAGCGACCGGCACAGGGGCCTGCGCCTGGTCATCGAGATCAAGAACGGCTTCATCCCCGAGGCCGTGCTTGAGGAGCTCTACCGGCTGACGCCGATGGAGGAGACCTTCGGCATCAACAACGTGGCGCTGGTCGACGGCCAGCCCTGCACCCTGGGCCTGCGCGAACTGCTCAAGGTCTACGTCGACCACCGCATCGACGTGATCCGCCGCAGGTCGCTGCACCGCAGGCGCAGGCGCGAGGAGCGCCTGCACCTGGTCGAGGGCCTGCTGATCGCCCTGCTCGACATCGACCAGGTCATCCAGGTCATCCGCTCATCGGACGACTCAGGCCAGGCCCGCGAGCGGCTGGTGGAGACCTTCCGGCTGTCACAGATCCAGGCCAACTACATCCTAGACACCCCGCTGCGCCGCCTGACCCGCTTCGACAAGCTGGAGCTCGACGGGGAGAGGCAGACCCTCCAGGAGGAGATCGCCGAACTGACCGCGATCCTGTCCTCCGAGGACAGGCTCCGCAAGGTCGTCTCCGACGAGCTCGCCCAGATCTCCAAGACCTTCGGCACGCCTCGCCGTACGGTGCTCCTGGAGTCCTCAGGCGTCACCAGGAACGCCTCCGCGCCGCTGGAGGTCGCCGACGACCCGTGCCTGGTGCTGTTCTCCTCGACCGGCCTGCTGGCCCGCACCACCGACGCCTCACCCCTGGCGGGCGAGGGCGACCGCTCGGCCCACGACGTGCTGATCTCGGTGGTGAGGAGCACTGTCAGGGGCGAGGTGGGCATGGTCACCAACCAGGGCCGGATGATCCGGATCCAGGTGGTCGACCTGCCGACGCTGCCCCCCTCGGCCAATCCGCCGTCGCTGTCCGGCGGGCATCCGGTGTCCGAGTACGTCACCCTGAACCCCGGCGAGACGGTGGTGGGCGTCGGCTCGCTCGACCCCGAAGGCCCCGGCCTGGCCCTGGGCACCGCGCAGGGCGTGGTGAAGCGGGTCGTCCCCGACTACCCGGCCAACCGCGACGACTTCGAGGTCATCGGGCTCAAGGACGGCGACAGCGTGGTGGGGGCGGTGGAGCTGACCTCCGAGAACCACGACCTCACCTTCATCACCTCCAACGCCCAGCTGCTGCGCTACCCGGCCTCCGTCGTCCGGCCGCAGGGCCGCCCGGCCGGTGGCATGGCGGGCGTACGGCTGGACGACGGAGCGTCCGTGATCTGGTTCGGCGTGGTCGACCCGGAACACGAGTCCAGGGTTGTGACGATCGCGGGATCCTCCACCGCCCTGCCCGGCACCCAGGTCGGCGGCGCGAAGGTCTCCGACTACGCCGAGTATCCGGTCAAGGGCCGCGCCACCGGCGGTGTCCGGGTCCAGCGGTTCCTCAAGGGCGAGGACGTGCTGCTGCTCGCCTGGGCCGGCCCCGCCCCGGCCCGCGCGGTCTCCACCGTCGGCAAGCCGGTCCCGCTCCCCGAGGAACTGGGCCGTCGCGACGGGTCCGGCCTCCGGCTCACCCACACGGTGGCGGCCGTGGGCGGCGCCCTCGGCGCCTCCGAGGACGTCTCCGAGGGCACGGGCGGCCATGCGGGGGTCTCAGGCGGCACCTTCGGCGAAGACCCCGCCGCCCCCGGCGGCTCCCCTGCCTCCGGGAGGGAGTGACCCCGCTCCACCCGAGAGTCCCCAGGCCCCGCAGAACCCCGCGCCGCTCCGGGCCGGGCTGACGCCCGGTGAGCCCGGACCTCTGGGGCTCTGGGGGTTCTGGGACCGTTACGGGGGCTCATGTCCCTTGGAGTTCACGTCCCCGGCCTCCCGGCCCCGCCCCGGCACGGACGGAACCCGCCCGGAGCCGGCGAGGGCGGCGCCGTCCCCCGGGGCGGGCGGAGCCCTCAGGTCAGCGACCCCTGCAGGGCGAACCGGATGGCCATCAGCAGTTGCCAGGGCTCTCCGGACTCCCAGGAGCGGATGAGCCCGGCCACCTGCTCGCCGGGCCGGAACTCGCCGAACCCGTGCGGGCCGAAGCAGCCGGCGTCCACCAGGACCCCCACCAGCGGATCGTCGTCGCCCAGCGATGCGGTGTAGGCGGCCGCGTCGAGCAGGGCCAGCGCCGACCGGGCGTTGCGGCCGTCGTCACGAACCTCCACCCGGTCCAGCTTGCGCCTGCCCTCGGCGCGCAGATACTCGGCCAGGGATTCGATCCCGCTCATGATCCTCTCCAGGGTCCGCACTTTACGTCAGCACATCATCACTCATGGTGAGCATCAAGTGTGGGATCTTCCCCAAGTCGGGGAGATGGGGAGCCCGGAAGCACACACCAAACAGCCATGCAGCATCATTAATCCGTTGATTCCACTGACCGAAAAGGTGTGTACGTGAGCCGCTTCGACGACCTGCTGGCCGCGAACAAGGAGTTCTCCAGTACCTTCACCGGCTCCGAGCTGACCGGTAAGGCGGCTCGTGGCCTGGCCGTGGTCACCTGCATGGACTCCCGGATCGACCCGCTGGGCGTGTTCGGCCTCAGACCCGGCGACGCCAAGATCCTGCGCAACGCGGGTGCCCGGGTGACCGAGGACGTGCTGCGGACGCTCGTGCTCGCGGTCTACCTGCTCGGTGTGAACCGGGTGCTCGTCATGCCGCACACCGACTGCGGCATGGCGAAGATCACTGATGACGAGGTGCACAGACTCGCGGCCCGGCACGGCGTGGACACCCGGAGCCTGGAGTTCCACACCGTCCCCGACCAGGCCTCCGCGCTCCGCCGCGACCTGACGCGCATCAGGACCAGCCCGTTCCTCCCCTCGGACCTGGCCGTCGGCGGCGCCGTCTACGACGTGCGGACCGGCAGGCTGACGCCCGTCGAGATGTGAGGCCCCGGCCGCGCGCCGGCGGGCTCACCGGCGCCGGAACACCGGGTCAGGCGTCGATGTGGTCGCGGTCGACCTCGGCCGCGCTGTTCACGATGAACTCCCTGCGGGGGGCCACGTCGCTGCCCATGAGAAGGGCGAAGATGTTCTCGGCCGCCTCGACGTCCTCGATCCTGACCCGGCGCAGAGTCCTGTGCCGAGGCTCCATGGTGGTCTCCGCCAACTGGTCGGCGTCCATCTCGCCCAGCCCCTTGTAGCGCTGCACGGGGTCCTTCCAGCGCTTGCCCCGGCGCTCCAGATCCCGCAGGACGCGGTGCAGCTCGGAGTCGGAGTAGCAGTAGATGTACTTGCCCTGTCCGCGCCCGGGGTTGGTGACCTCGATCCGGTGCAGCGGCGGGACCGCGGCGAAGACCCTGCCGGCCTCCACCATCGGCTTCATGTAGCGGTGGAACAGGGTGAGCAGCAGGCAGCGGATGTGCGCGCCGTCGACGTCGGCGTCGGCCATCAGGATGACCTTGCCGTAGCGGGCGGCCTCGATGTCGAAGGAACGGCCGGAGCCCGCGCCGATGACCTGGATGATCGCGGCGCACTCGGCGTTCTTGAGCATGTCGGCGACGGAAGCCTTCTGCACGTTCAGGATCTTGCCCCGGATCGGCAGCAGCGCCTGGAACTCCGAGTCGCGGGCCGCACGGGCGGTGCCCAGCGCCGAGTCGCCCTCGACGATGAACAGCTCGCTGCGGTCGACGTCGTCACTGCGGCAGTCGACCAGCTTGGCGGGGAGCGCGGAGTTCTCCAGGGCGGTCTTGCGCCGCTGGTTGTCGCGGTGCTCGCGGGCGGCGATGCGAGCCTTGGACGCCGCGGCGATCTTCTCCAGCGCCGCGCGCAGCTGCTGCTTGGCACCGCGGGGCGGGTTGGTGAAGATCTCCTTGAGGTCGCGGGAGACGACGTGGGCGACGATCCGGGACGCCGCCGAGGTGCCGAGGACCTCCTTGGTCTGCCCCTCGAACTGCGGCTCGGGCACCCGGACGGTCACCACCGCGGTGAGCCCCTCCAGGATGTCCTCCCGGGTGACCGGGGCGTCGCCGTTCTTCAGCAGGCGGGTCTCGCGCAGCTGCTCGTTCAGCGTGCGGACCAGGGCCCGCTCGAAGCCGTTGACGTGGGTGCCGCCCTTGGGGGTGGCGATCACGTTGACGAAGGACCGGACGGTGCTGTCGTAGCCCTTGCCCCAGCGGAGCGCGACGTCCACGGTGAGCTCGCGCTGGACCTCGGTGGAGGTCATGTGGCCCAGGTCGTCGAGAACCGGCACGGTCTCGTGGAAGTGGCCGACGCCCTGCAGGCGCAGGACCTCGCAGACGGGCTCGTCGCGGGCGAGGAACTCGGCGAACTCCGAGATGCCGCCGTCGAAGCGGAACTCCTCCTCGACGGCCTCCTCGCCGCGGCTGTCGCGCACGGCCAGGGTCAGGCCGGGGACCAGGAAGGCGGTCTGGCGGAGACGGACGTGGATCTCGCTGAGGGAGACCTCGGCCTCGGGCAGGAAGATCTGGTGGTCCACCCAGAAGCGGACGCGGGTGCCGGTGACGCGGCGGCCGAGCGGGCCGCCGTCGCGCAGGCCGGACTTCTTCTTGAACCTGGCGGTGGGCCCGTCGCCGTCGAAGACACCGGGCACACCCCTGCGGAAGCTGATCTCGTGGATCCGGCCGCCCCGGTCGACCTCGACGTCCAGCCGGGAGGAGAGGGCGTTGACCACGGAGGCGCCGACCCCGTGCAGGCCGCCCGAGGCGGCGTAGGAGCCGCCACCGAACTTCCCGCCCGCGTGCAGCTTGGTGTAGACGAGCTCGACTCCGGCCAGGCCGCTCTTGGGCTCGACGTCCACCGGGATGCCTCGGCCGTTGTCGCGGACCTCGATCGAACTGTCGGCGTGAAGCTCGACCTCGATGCGGGTGCAGTGACCGGCCAGGGCCTCGTCGACCCCGTTGTCCACGATCTCCCAGAGACAGTGCATGAGACCACGGCTGTCGGTGGACCCGATGTACATGCCCGGGCGCTTGCGGACGGCCTCAAGGCCCTCCAGCACCGACAGGTGGCGCGCTGTATAACCCGTCTCCGCGCTAACTGCGGTCACACCCACTCCCACTCTGCTCGAACACGTGTGCGCAGCTTACCGTTCTTCCCGCCGCGGCGCGTACAAGCTTGCCATCAGGACGCCGGCCGCGTTACCCCAGACGTGATCACCGTCACTTTCGGCGACTTTCCGCTCTCGGCGTAGCGGGGGGTCGGTTGGGAACGTCCGTATCGGGTTAGATGTTGTCTCAAGTGACTGACGCCAGATCCTCCGCAAGGGGATGACCTGAAAGGCGATACGTGACTGGAACTCTCGCCCCCGCCAAGCAGCTGACGGCCACGGACCGCTGTGACCGGTGCGGTGCCCAGGCTTATATCCGCGCGACCCTGCCCGTAGGTGGGGAGCTGCTGTTCTGCGCCCACCACGGGCGTCAGCACGTGACCGTGCTGAGAGACAAGGGCGCCGACATCCAGGACGAGTCGGCACGCCTCAGCGACACCCCTTCAACCGCGAACAAAGACGAACGGTAGGGGCCGGCGGGCCCGATGGCGACATCGGCCCGGCGCCGCGGCACCCGCCCGTCCTCGAGGTGACCTCCTCCCGGTGCCGACCCCCGGCCATAATCAAATATCCCGGCCGCGCGCCCTGCTCCCATGTTCACCGAGAGCGGGGCACGCGGTGTTCACCGGCTCCGGGCAGCCTCATCCCGGCCGCCTGGCTAGGCTCGACGACTGTGCTGATTCTGCTGCCTCCGTCGGAGGGGAAGGCCGCGCTGGGCGACGGCCCCGCCCTCGACCTGTCCCGGCTGGCCTTTGGGTCCCTGAACGCCTCCCGGGAGACCGTCCTGGACGCGCTCGCCACCCTGTGCGAGGGGCCCGAGGCGCAGGCCGTCCTCGGCCTGTCACCGGGGCAGCTCGGTGAGATCGGCAGAAACCTGGACCTGCGGACCGCGCCCACGCTGACGGCCGCCGAGCTGTACACCGGGGTGCTCTACGACAACCTCGGCCTGGCCTCGCTGCCCCCCGAAGCCGCCGCGCGGGCCGCGCGGAGCCTCCTGATCTTCTCCGGGCTCTGGGGGGTGCTGAGGATCACCGACAGGGTGCCGCCGTACCGGCTCTCCATGGGAGTACGGCTGCCGCCGCTCGGCGGGCTGGGCGCCTACTGGCGCCGATCGATCACCCCGGCCCTGGACAGCTGTGCCGGCCTGGTGGTGGACCTGCGTTCGAGCACCTACGCGGCGGCCTGGCGGCCCGCCGGCCGGGCGGTGGCGGTACGGGTGCTCAAGGACGGCAAGGTCGTCAGCCACATGGCCAAGGCGACCCGTGGCGTGATCGCCCGCTCGCTGCTGGTGGGGAACGTCGATCCGCAGACCCCGGAGGAGCTGGCCAAGGTCCTGGACGATCTCGGTCACACCGTCGCCCTGGGCCCGGCCCCGGCCGGCAGGCGGTCGTGGACCGTCGACGTCATGGTCTGACGGGATCCCCGGCCTCTGGCGGGCGTCCACGCGGCGGACGCCCGGCGGCCCGGCGTGTCCCGGGACGCGCTCTGCCGGGTGAGCGACGAAGGGCTCACGCCACCCGGCGTGAGCCCTTCGTCACCTGATCTCAGTCGAGGTAGTCGCGCAGGACCTGGGACCGGGACGGGTGGCGCAGTTTGGACATGGTCTTGGACTCGATCTGCCGGATGCGCTCGCGCGTCACCCCGTACACCTTGCCGATCTCGTCCAGCGTCTTGGGCTGGCCGTCGGTGAGGCCGAACCTCATCGAGACCACACCCGCCTCGCGCTCGGACAGGGTGTCGAGGACCGAGTGGAGCTGCTCCTGCAGGAGCGTGAAGCTGACGGCGTCGGCCGGGACGATCGCCTCGGAGTCCTCGATGAGGTCGCCGAACTCGCTGTCCCCCTCCTCACCCAGCGGGGTGTGCAGGGAGATGGGCTCACGGCCGTACTTCTGGACCTCGACCACCTTTTCGGGGGTCATGTCGAGCTCGCGGGCCAGCTCCTCGGGAGTGGGCTCGCGGCCGAGGTCCTGCAGCATCTGCCGCTGGACACGGGCCAGCTTGTTGATCACCTCGACCATGTGGACCGGGATGCGGATGGTCCGCGCCTGGTCGGCCATGGCCCGGGTGATCGCCTGCCGGATCCACCAGGTGGCGTAGGTGGAGAACTTGTAGCCCTTGGTGTAGTCGAACTTCTCGACCGCGCGGATCAGGCCCAGGTTGCCCTCCTGGATCAGGTCCAGGAAGAGCATGCCCCGGCCGGTGTAGCGCTTGGCCAGCGAGACCACCAGGCGGAGGTTGGCCTCCAGCAGGTGGTTCTTGGCCCGGCGGCCGTCCTCGGCGATCCACTCCAGCTCGGCGCGGACGTCGACCGGCAGCCGGTCTCCGTCCGTGCCCAGCTGCTCCTCGGCGAACAGCCCCGCCTCGATGCGCTTGGCGAGCTCGACCTCCTGCTCGGCGTTGAGCAGGGGGACCTTGCCGATCTGCTTGAGGTAGTCCTTGACCGGGTCGGCGGTGGCACCGGCCGCGGCGACCTGCGGCACGGGGGCGTCGTCGTCGTCGTCGGAGAGGATGAGGACCTCGTCCTCGTTCTGCTCGACGACCTCGGCCTTGGGCTCCTCCTCGGTCTCGGTCTCGGCCTCGACTTCAGCCTCCACCTCGGCCTCGGCCTCGACTTCGACCTCCACCTCGACTTCGAGATCGAAGTCCTCGATCTCGACGTCCTCAAGATCGATGACCTCGTCGTCCTCCCCGGCCGCCGGTTTCGGCTTCGGATCGGACTTGGGCGCGGGTGCGGCCGGGGAGGACCCCGCCTTCTTCGGCGGGGCCGGAACCGGCTTCTTGGCAGCCGGCGCGACCTTCTTGGCCGGGGGCGTCGGCTTCTTGGCCGCGGGCGCGGGCTCGGAGCCGCTGACGACCGCGGTCACGGTCTCCGGCTGCTCCTTGGCCGCCGCGGCGGTCTTCGTCTTCTTGACCGGGGCGGGAGCGGCGGGGGTACGGCGTTTGGCGGAAGTCCGGGACTTCTTGGGAGCTGCGGAGTCCTCAGCGGTAAGTCGTACGGTGATGCCCTCTTTGCTGAGGCTGCGCAGGATTCCAGCGACCTGCGCCATCGGAATGTCCGCTTCCTCGACGGCCTTGCGGACATCCTCGGACTCGAGGAACCCCTGCGAGCGTCCCCGCTCCATCAGCTGCTGAATGACGGGCTCGTTCAGCTCGGATGGCTTCGAGCGAGTCGAACTTGCAGGCGACACGAACACCTCTCGAAGGAAAGCGTGACGAGAATGGACCCAGGTGCCCACTAGGGGCGATACCTCTAGTTGTGATGAACGAGGCTGCGTGGAACCGCGACGCACCTGTCCAGCATTGTGGCACGACACCGTGGTCCATACGGCCGCCTCCTGGCGGTTGCCCTCCACCCTAGGCCGACCAAGAGAGTAGTGCGTACGGAAGCGAGCCACCGATACCCGAAAGCAACCGTTATGACTGTTTCATTCAGTCACTCTTCGTGGCCATGGGAACATGAATTGCGAGCACGGTAACATCATCATCCTGCTCATACCCAGACAGCATCCGGTCAACGAGGAAATCCAGCAACATGTGAGGACTTCCTACGACTTCGGGCGGCGCTTCGGTCACAACCGAGCAAAGATCCGCGAGACCGGCATCCAGCCCACGCTTGCGATTCTCCACCAGACCATCCGAATACAGGACGGCGGTGTGCCCGGGCGGGACGCAGAACCGGAACTGCCTACGGCTCGTGGGCCAGCCGAGCGGGGTACCCGGCTCGCCGTCGCAGAGCAGCGGCACCCCCTGAGGGGAGACCAGCAGGGGCGGCGGATGACCGGCCAGCGCCAGTGTGCCCTCCCCGGTGCCGGGCTCCACGACCATGTAGGCCAGGGTGGTGACCTGTTCCTCCTCCTCTGTCGCCTCGAAGACCCGGTCCAGGCCGGTGAGAACCGCGGCGGGCGGCGGATTGGTCAGCGCCAGGGCCCGCATGGCGTTGCGGATGCGGCCCATGCCCGCCGCCGCCTTGACGCCCTTGCCCATGACGTCGCCGACCACCGCCGCGACCCGGCCGTCCTGCAGCACGAACGCGTCGTACCAGTCGCCGCCGACCTGCACGTGGCGGCTGCCGGAGCGGAAGCGCTGGGCCAGCACCAGGCCGCGCACCACCGGCAGGCGATCGGGCAGCAGGCTGCGCTGGAGCGTCTCCGCGGTGCGATGCTCACGCTCGAAGAGGGTGGCCCGCTCGACGGCGAGGGCGCACTGCCCGGCGAGCGCCTCCAGGAAGACGCCGTCCTCCTGGGAGATCTTCTGCGGGCGGGTGAAGGAGAAGCGCAGCGCGCCGAGCGCACGGCCCGCGGCCAGCAACGGCAGGCCCACCCAGGCCCGCTCATCGCTGTAGGCGATGAAGCCGGTGACGGTCTCGTCGTCGCCGCCGGCCTCCACGAGCTGGGAGCGCAGGCTCTCCGGCGACTCGGCGAAGACCGGGCGGCGGCTGTTGACCGCCATGGTCATCACGCTGGAGTGCGACAGCGGGATCTCCTCGCCCGGCGCCCCGGGGACATCCGGGATGCCACCGCTGTTGATCAGCTTCAGCGCGGCCCGCTCGACGTCGAGCAGGGCCACGGCCGAGCGGTCGGCCGCCAGCGCCGTACGGCCCACGTCGATGATGACCTGGACGACCTGCTCGACGGTCAACGCCTCGGCGAGCATGGCCGTGGCGCCCTGCAACCGCGCCGTGCGCAGGGCGGCGGCGCCGAGCTGGTCGGTGAGCCTGCCCCGCATCTCCTCGGCCTCGCGCTGCGGGGTGACGTCGGTGTTGGCGCCCACCCACTCGACCACCCTGCCGTGCCGGATGATCGGGACGGCGCGCACCTCGAAGTGGCGGTAGCCGCTGGCCCTGGTGCGGACCCGGTAGCTCCACTCGAACATGATCCGGCCGCGGAGCGCCTCGCGCCAGGCCTCCTCGGTGTGCCGGCGGTCGTCGGGGTGGACGGCGTCCAGCCAGCCGCGGGCGAGGTAGTCCTCCAGCCCCTGGCCGGTGATGGCACGCCACTGCGGCGCGTCCTCCTCGACCGTCCCGGTGGGGGCGGTGATCCACACCAGCTGGGACTGGGCCTCGACCAGCGAGCGGTAACGCTCCTCACTGCGCCGCAGGTCCTCCTCGACCTGTCTGCTCTGGGTGATGTCCACTCCGACCAGGCAGATCGCGTGCAGCGCGCCCTCGTCGTCGTGGATCGGGGAGAAGGTCAGCGACCAGTGGTGGGTCTCCCCCTCGGCCGTGCGCACCCGGATCCGCTGGTCCCCCTCGACCTCGGTCCCCTCGGCGATGCCGCGGACCGCGCCCGCCACGATCGCGGTGAGGTCGGCGGGGAGCACCTCGGCCGCGGCCCGGCCGACCAGGCGCTCGGCGGGGAGATCGACCACGGCGGCGAAGACCTCGTCGACCCGCTGGAAGCGGCCGTCGGGACCGAGGAACGCGAAGGCGAACGGCGACTGTGACAGCAGGCCCTGCAACAGGCCGGAGTCCGAGATGTCCGCACCCGACTTCCGGGGACGGGGCACGGAGGTTTCGGCGCTCATGGTCGGCACCTCCGTCGCGTGCCAGGGTCTCCCACGAGGCACATCTCCAAACTTGCGAATTGGCGTAGCGCAGCTCCGGGGGGCCGGATCCTGCAGTACATCATCGGCGATGGGCACGTGTGGACGGAAGCCCCGCCCGTGATGCGGTCGGTACATCCCGCAAACCTCCCCGGTCCGGGAACCGGGATCTCCACGCTAACGCGCCGGTCCCCCGGCACGGGGGTCGCCCGACCGGCATCGCGCCGGAGCCGGGTGGTGGTGCCGTCCCCCACTGCGTCCGCCCTCTTCCGGGGTGCGCGCCGGCAACCGCGCCGCGGTCCGGTTCCGGGCCGTCCCACGCGCCGCGCGCCGTCCTCGCCCCCGCCGGCCGGGGCCGGCCGGGGCCGGGCGTCGCCGGCGCCCTCCCGAAACACCGGCGCGACCACCACCGGCACCGTCAAACGTTTGCGGCCAGGACCCTAGCAGGATCAAGCCGGACCGTCCCGACAACTGCCCACCTCATCTCCGCGAGCGTCCCAAGAAAGATCAGGCTACTGACTCATTCCCGATTTGGCTTCCCCTTCAAGGACACTTGTTTACTGTCCAGTCGACATATCCAGTCAAGATGGGCGCTGACCTCATATCTCATCCACAGCGGTGGCCGCCCCGCCGTACCCGAGGGTTGACAGCCGCGCCACACGTTGTGGAATGGGGACGCACGTTCCCGCCGTCCGTCCGGGGCTCACCTCCCGGAAACCCGGAGGAATGCGACATCCATGCCCGCTCTCGCCACCCGCCCCGGCTCCGGCCCGCCGGCGTCCCACTCTCGGGTCGACACCCCGCCGCCCGCCGGGTTCCGCACCGCCCCCCACCCGCCGCGGACCGGTGCGTGACCGACGCGTGGAACCGCGCGGAGCGCCTGGGGCCGGGGCGGCGGCCGAGGTGATCGAACGTGCCGCGGGGAGCGTCCGCTCCCCCTCGTCAACTCCGCGCCGCCACGGCGGAGTCCCCGGTAACATCGAGATCACCAGGCCGTGTCCCACGCACCGTTCGGCCGGGGAATGCGAGAAGGTTGGAACGTGAGCGAGCAAGGCGGGCGAGCCAGTCAGCGCGACACCGGCCCGGTGGGGCCGACGAGGGAGGCCGCTTGAACCGGCGGCACCGTCGAGACCCACGAGAGAGCCACTCTCCGGACGAGGTGTTCGCCGAGATGCTGCTCGCCTCCCGCGAGCTGCTGGCCGTGCGCAGCCCGCTGGACGCCGAGCTCATGGTCTCCGACATGGTCGGGGCATGGTGGGGGCGGCGGTTGCGGGGCGGGGACGCCGAGCAGGTCCTCGGGGAGGGGCTGGTCGACTACGCGGCCAAGGCCGGATCCCCCGCCGCGCTGACGCTGCTGATCGCGCTCGCCTACCTCGGCACGGCCCGCCAGGCCGCCAAGGCCGAGGGCGCGGCGCTGGCGCTCATCGAGCGGGACGTGGCCAGACCCCGCTGGGCCGACCGGCTGGGCGTCGTCAAACCGACCGGCTGCTTCGTCTCCCGCGACGCCTACGGCGACCAGGACACCGTGGTGTGCACCTTCGGCTACCGGGGAGCGGACAACAACGAGGACCGCCACGCGCTGGTCATGATCGTGGACTACAACATGCGGGGCATCGCCCGCGACACCTGGGTCTCCTCCCAGGTGGACAAACTTCTTGACCAGGCCAGGGCTGAGGCGGGGGCCACCCCGATGCTCAGGTTCGAGGAGATCGAGCCGCAACAGGCCAGGGCGCTGCTCGAATCGGCCATGAAGGCCACCACCGAGTACGGCGACCGCAGGACGACCGCGCCGGTCAGCGACAGCTACAGCGCCTACCACGCCTTCGCCCGCTCCCGGATCAAGGCCCTGCCGCCCGGCCGCAAGCGCCCGGCCCCGCTGTACAGCGAGGCACCCTACAGCCGCGACCGCCGGGCGATGCTGGCCGCGGAGTTCCTCTCCTCGGACGCGGCCGAGCACCTGTCGGACCCCTCGTCGGCCTCGCGGTGCGCCGACCACATCATCGACTACGGCTGCGACCAGGACTTCGGCCGCCCGCTGCGGGTGAGCCCGACGAAGTGTCAGACCTTCCTGCTCGACTGGCTGCCGCGCAAGGTGATGCTCAGCCCTGCCGAGCAGGAGGCCGTGCCGTACGTGCTGGGGGCCTGGGCGCGCTTCGCCGCGCGCCGGAGCGGGCTTGCCGAGGAGGGATTGCGCGCCACGCTGGACGGGATCTGGGAGGCGACCGCCAAGTTCGCCGAGGCGTACCGCGACCCGACCACCTTCGGTCTCGACCGCGACCTGCTGAAGCGGCTGCTGCCGGACGGCGACCTGTCGGCGCTGGCCAGGCGGGTGTTCGCGTTCCCGTTCCTGCAGGGGGTGCACGGCGAGATCAAGCTCGACCTGCTCAACCCCGCCGACGAGGCCGACCGCCGCATCCTGCTGGGGATCGACCACGCCGAAGAGCTGACCAGACCCGACTACGACGAGCACATCGCCTGGCACGAGGAGATCGCCGGGCGGCTCTGGGAGGGCGACCCCCCACAGCTGTGGGAGGCCGTCCAGCGGCTGCTGGACCTCGGCCACGACCGGCACGACGTGCTGCACGTGCTGATCGAGATCGCCGAGCGGATCGGTGACGACCCCGAGGAACTGGCCATCGCCCTCGACGACATCGCCGACATTCCCGACGAGCCTCCGGCTCAGTGAGCCATGGTGATCGATCTCAACGCCGATCTGGGGGAGGGCTTCGGCATCTGGCGGCTGGGGGACGACACGGCCCTGCTCGACGTGGTGACCAGCGCGAACGTCGCCTGTGGGTTCCACGCCGGTGACCCGCTGACCATCCGCCGCACCTGCGCGGCCGCGGTGGACCGGGGCGTGATGATCGGCGCCCAGGTGTCCTATCGGGACCTGGCCGGGTTCGGCCGCCGCGAAATGGAGGTGGACCCGGAGGAGCTCTGCGCCGAGGTGCTCTACCAGTTGGCCGCGGTGGACGGGATCGCCCGCGCGATGGGTGGCCGGGTCTCCTACGTCAAACCGCACGGCGCGCTCTACAACCGGATCAACCGCGACCCGGAGCAGGCCGAGGCGGTCGTGGTGGCCGTGGTCGACTACGACCGGAGCCTGCCGCTGCTCGGCCTGCCCGGTTCGGCCGTCCATGCGATCGCCGCCCGCGAGGGGCTCGCCACCGTCGCCGAGTGCTTCGCCGACCGCGCCTACACCCCCGCGGGCACGCTGGTCCCCCGCCGTTCGCCGGGCGCGGTGCTGCACGACCCGGGCGAGGTCGCGGCCCGGGCCGTGCGCATGGCGACCGCCCGGACGGTGACCGCGGTGGACGGCTCCCAGGTCGCGGTGGACGCGCGCTCGATCTGCGTGCACGGCGACACCCCGGACGCCGTGCTGCTGGCGCGGGCCGTCCGTGACGGCCTGATCGCCGCCGGGGTGACCCTCCGGGCCTTCGCATGAGCCCCGGCCGTCGGGACACGGCCGAAGACCCTCCCGTGAAGCCCGGGCGTCCCCCGGCCGGGGCCGGGCGATGATCCGCCGGGCCGGGGAGCACGCGCTGCTGGTGGAGACGGGATCGCTGGAGGTCTCCCACCGGCTCGACGCCCTGCTGCGGGCCCGCCGCCCGGCCGGTGTGGTGGAGATCGTGCCCGGTCCCGAGACCGTCCTGGTCACCGCGCCGGGCACCGATCCGTCCCCGCTCGGGGCGCTCCTGTCCGCCCTGCTGGAAACGGCGCGCGCCCCCGGTGTCCCGGGCCCCCCTCCCCCCGGCGGGGCCGTGACGGTCCCGGTGGTCTACGACGGCGCCGACCTCGGCGACGTGGCCGCCCTGAGCGGCCTGTCCGTGGCGGAGGTGGTGGAGCGGCACACCGGGCGGGAGCTCGTGGCGGGCTGGCTGGGGTTCGCGCCGGGGTTCGCCTATCTCATCGGGCTGGACCCGGCGCTGCACGTGCCCAGGCTGGCCACGCCCCGGACCTCGGTCCCCGCGGGGGCCGTGGCGGTCGCGGGCCCCTACTCGGCGGTCTACCCCTCGGCCTCGCCCGGCGGCTGGCGGGTGCTCGGCCGCTCCCCCCTGACGGTGTGGGACGTGGACGCCGACCCGCCCGCACTCCTCACGCCGGGCACACGGGTGCGGTTCGAGGCGGTCGCCGCCCCATGATCGAGGTCATCGCGCCGGGGCCGTACGCCACCGTGCAGGATCTCGGCCGCCCCGGCTACGGCCATCTGGGCGTGCCCCGCTCGGGTGCCGCCGACGCGCCGAGCCTGCGACTGGCCAACCGGCTGGTCGGCAACCCCGAGGGCGCCGCCGCGATCGAGCTGACCTTCGGCGGTGCCCGGCTGCGCCTGCGCACCGGCGCCTGGACGGCCGTCACCGGGGCACCCTGCCCCCTGGAGCTGCTCCTGCCCGGCCGGACGGTTCAGCAGGGGATGGACGCGCCGTTCTGGGTCCCCTCGGGCGGCGAGCTATGGGTGGCCGCCCCCGGCTCGGGACTGCGGACCTATGTCGCGGTGCGCGGCGGCCTCGACGTGCCGCCCACCCTTGGCAGCCGCTCGACCGACTCGCTCTGCGGCCTCGGCCCTCCCCCGCTGCGCGCGGGGACCCTACTGCCGGTGGGGCCGACCGGTGCGCTGCCGCCCATCACGGTGGACGCGGCACCGCCGCCTGCGGCACCGCCGGATGTCCTGCGCGTCCTGCCGGGCCCGCGTGACGACTGGTTCGTCCCCGGCGCGCCGGCCACCCTGTGCTCGGGGCCGTACCGGGTGAGCCAGGACAGCAACCGGGTCGGCGTGCGGCTGCTGGGTGCCCCTCTGGAACGGGCCCGAACCGGGGAGCTGCCCAGCGAGGGCATGGTGGCCGGGGCCGTCCAGGTGCCGCCGGACGGGCAGCCGATCGTGTTCCTGGCCGATCACCCGCCGACGGGCGGCTATCCGGTCATCGCCGTCCTCACCTCGGCCTGCCTCGCCGTGGCCGCCCAGCTCCGCCCCGGCGACCCCGTCCGCTTCCGCATGTGACCACCTGAGACACTCCGCGCCGAATCAGCGGCGAACACAACCCCGGACGAACGCGAAGACCCGGTACAGACAGGCTCACGGCCACGTTTGTCGTTGTACATAATCGTCAAATTCTCACATTCTCCGGAATGGAAACGGGCATCTCAGGGAATTAGCAAACCTGTGTCGCGACGGGAAGCCTGCGCCACAAGGGATGTCCGGCATCTCCTCGAAGGAGACAGGCATCCACATTTCCTTTCTCACGGGACTCCTTTTCTTTTACCGAAGGGATCGACATGCAATCAGAAAAGCTTATTTCCAAGGAATACATGGACCTGGCCAAAATCCAGAGCCGTGAGGAGGAGCAGCTGCTGTCCAGGCGGAACGTCGTGGGTGTCGCGCTCGGAAACAAGCGGACCCGCGATCAGGACACCGGCGAGAAGGCGATCACCGTACTGGTGGACTCCAAGCTTCCCAAGGACATGCTGTCCCAGGACGATCTGATTCCGTCGAAAATCGGAACGACGCCCACCGACGTCCAGGAGGTGGGAGTCATCCAGGCCGGCGCCCCGCTCACCGTCGGCGGAGGACAGCCGGTCACCTCCTATCTGATGCCGGGAACCACCTCGACCCAGTCGCCGGGGTCCTTCATGACCGTCAGCGACCTGGGCGCGATCGTCGGCCAGAACGGCTCCACCCACACCGTGCGGATCGATGACAGGTCGCTGGCGGCACTGGAGAACGTCGGGCCCTTCAGCCTGACGAAACGGGTCAGGCCCGCCTACGGCGGCGTCAGCGTCGGGCACTTCCAGATCACGGCCGGAACCCTGAGCACCTGCGTCTACGACGCGTCGGCCTTCCCCGGCGTGCCCCAGCGCTACTACATCCTGAGCAACAACCATGTTCTCGCGAACTCCAACGCCGCGGCCATCGGCGACCCGATCCTGCAGCCCGGACCGGCGGACGGCGGAACCTACCCCACCGACGTCATCGCCCGGCTCAGCCGCTTCGTGCCGATCCAGTTCATGCAGCCCAACCAGTCGCCGCCGCTCAACTATGTGGACGCCGCGGTGGCCGAGGGCAAGTTCGAGGACCTCAACCGGGAGATCTACTGGGTCGGGCCCCTCAGAGGACTGCTCCCGGCGCCCACCCTCGGCCTCGTCGTTCAGAAGTGCGGCCGCACCACGAACTACACCACCGGCACGGTGCAGAACATCAACGCGACCATCGATGTGAACTACGGCAACGGCCGGGTTGCTCGATTCGCGCGCCAGATTCTCACCACCAACATGTCGGCCCCCGGTGACTCCGGCAGTCTCATATCCGATCTCGAAGAGCGCGCGGTCGGACTGCTTTTCGCCGGGTCCACCGCCGTAACGGTCATCAACCCGATCACGCTGGTACAGCAGCTGCTCGGAATCCGCGTAACCGAATAGCCTCCGAAACATGACCGAGAAAACCGGAGACGTGGACGCCGCGCTCAACGAGGCCACTCACTGGATCGACCGGGTTCCCGAAGTCGTCGCGGTCGGGCAGGGAGAGAGCGACGGTGAGCCGACCATAGATGTCTGGGTCACCGTGGCACCGGGCCCGGGGGTCCTTCCGCGGCGGCTCCGTGGCATCCCGGTGCGGGTGCGCGAGTCGGGCGGACCGATCACGGCATACGAAGAGGAAGACGACGGCCCCTGACCCCGGACGCTCGCCACGGGTTTCGGCAGGCTTAGTCGTACAGAACAGCACGGAGGCCCCTGGTGATGCTCGATCTTGGAAGATCGGCATCCACCGGGGGCCTTCCCTGTTCAAAAAGCGCGCCTCCGGCAAACGGCCTGCGGCCCGCTTAGCGATCCGACATTGTTGAACGCCGTTGTCTCCCCTCTCCATCACCCGGCTTCCGCGAAGCCGTGACGGATGACCGCGATCAGCAAAAGCCCATGCGTCTCAATCAAAAAGTTTGATGCTGGGACAACGGAGATTCAGCACCCCGGCCGTGCCTACCGGTCTCCGAGTCGGTGGCGGCTCGGTCGGCGTGGGTTTGGCGGCCCCTATTTGGTGAAGCCGATGTCCTGGTATCTCAGGTCGTAGAAACCCCGGGCCCCGTAGTTGGCAATGGTCTTCTTGACCGCGACGTTCTGCGGGCGCTGGTAGAGGGTCACCACGTTCACCGCCTCCCAGATCAGCCGGTCGGCGGCGTTGGTGTCGGCGATGGCCTGGGCACCGTCGAGGTCGGCGGTCGCCTTGTCCATGGCGGCGTTGATCTGCGGGGAGCCGATGCGGCCGAGGTTGGCGTTCCACTGCGGCCGGCCCTTGGTGTCCCTGGTGGCGTTGGCGTACTGGCCGTAGCCGCTGGAGACGGGGAAGGGCGTGCCCACGTAGGCGAACGCGGTGATGTCGTAGTTGCCGGGGATGATGTACTTGGTGAAGTAGTCGTCGCTGGGCACCGCCTGAAGAGTGATCTTGACACCGATCTGGGCCAGCATGCTCTGGGTGATCTCGGCCTCGGACTTGGTGAGCTGCAGGCCCGAAGGCATGACGAAGCGCAGGTTCAGCTCCCTGCCGTCCTTCATCCGGGTCTGCCCCGAGAGCCGCCAGCCCGCGGCGTCCAGCAGTTGCCCGGCCTTCCCCGGGTTGTAGGCGCCGACCTCACCGGCGTTGTCCTGGTAGCCGTCCTGGGTGTTCATGAAGAAGTGGTTGTTGAGCAGGACGATCGGCCAGTCGAGGCCCTGCAGGTCGGACTGGGCGATGGCCTGACGGTTGATGCCCATCGCGACGGCCCGGCGGACGTTGACGTCGGAGAGTTGCCCGCTCTCGCCGTTCAGGGTGATGTGCCGGAAGTCGGGTCCGGCCGCCTGCCGTATGATCGCGCCCTTGCTGCTCTTGGCGCGCGCGTAGTCGGGAGCGGACGGGCCCACGTCGAAGGTGTCCAGCTCTCCGTTGCTGAAGGCTCCGACCAGCGCGTCGCTCTCCAGCGCCCGGTAGATGATCTGGTCCAGCTTGGCCTTCTCCCCCCACCAGCGCTGGTCCCTGGCGAGGGTGACGGTCTTGGCCGTCTCGTCGAACGAGACGAACTTGAACGGGCCCGCGGTGACCGGGATCCGGTTCAGCCAGCCGTTGTTGAACGCCTCCGAGGTGGCGTTGGTGCTTTTAGGGTAGAGCGGGTCGAAGAGCGACTGCCAGTCGCCGAAGGGCTTGGCGAAGGTGATGACGGCCTCGTGGTCGTCCCTGCCCCTGACCACGCTCTCGATGTCCTGGTATCCGGTGGTGCCGGCGACGCGGTAGTCGCCGTTCCGGCCGTTCATCGCCTGCCACTGGGCCCGGTAGTCCTCCCAGGTGATCGGCGTCCCGTCGGACCATCCGGCCTTGGGGTTGAGCGTCAACGTGACGACCTGCTTGGGCTCGCTCTCGGTGATCTTCCCGGCCAGCAGGTAGTCGGTGTTCGCCGAGATCTCACCCTTCTCGTTGGAGCGGAAGGCCGAGGGCATGAGCGCGTCGACGACCTTCTTGACCATCGCCATGTTGCCGTCGACGTGGTTGAGGTTCCAGTTGGCCGGATACTCGTTGAGTCCCCAGCGCAGCAGGCCGCCGTCCTTGACCTTGTCCCTCGGCACCGGGTTGATGTCGTACGCCCTGACCGCCGAGGTCGAGGTGGACGGCGACTCGTCCCCCTCACCGCGCGACTCCCCCGCCCCGCCCCCGCCCTGGCCTCCGCAGCCGGCCAGGGCCAGCGAGCCGGTCACGGTCAGCGCCGCGGCGAACGCGCCCACGCGCCGGATTGATATCACAGTTCCTCCAGGGTTATACGACTTCGAGCTTCTCGGCGAAGTGACAGGAGGCACCGTGGTCCTCCCCGAACGGCCGGACCTGGGGCTCCTCGTTCACACATCGGCTCCGGCCGGTCTCGTCGAGGGTCTTGAACATGGGACAGCGGGTGCGGAAACGGCAGCCGGAGGGGGGGTCGGCCGGGCTGGGCAGGTCGCCTTCGAGCAGGATGCGCCTTCTGGACCTTTCCTTCTCCGGGTCGGGCAGCGGGACGGCCGACAGCAGCGCCTGGGTGTAGGGGTGCATCGGGGCGCCGTAGACCAGGTCGACCCGGCCTATCTCGGCGATCCTCCCGAGATACATGACCGCCACCCGGTCGGCGATGTGCCGGACCACGGCCAGGTCGTGCGCCACGAACAGGTAGGACAGGCCCAACCGGTCCTTCAGCTCCTCCAGCAGGTTGATCACCCCCGCCCGGATCGAGACGTCGAGCGCCGAGACCGGCTCGTCGAGCACGATCAGCCGGGGCTCCAGGGCGAGCGCGCGGGCGATGCCGATCCGCTGGCGCTGGCCGCCGGAGAAGTCCTGCGGATAGCGGGCCGCGTGGCCGGGATCCAGCCCGACCAGGCGGAGCAGCTCCCGGATCCTCGGTCCCGGATCCCTGGTCCCGTGTGTACGCAGCGGCTCGGCGAGGATGTCGTAGACGGTCATCCTCGGATCGAGGGAGGCCACCGGATCCTGGAAGACGACCTGCATCTCCCGCCGGATCGCCGTCCGCTCGCGGGCGCCCAGCGTCGAGGTGTCGTGCCCCAGCACCGCGATCGTGCCCCGCTGCGGCCTGACCAGCTCCAGGATCTCCATCAGCGCGGTCGTCTTGCCGCATCCCGACTCGCCGACCAGGCCGAGCGTCTCCCCCTCGCGGATGTCGAAGCTGATGCCGTCCACCGCGTGGACCGTGCCGACCCTCCGCCGAAGGATCGTCCCCTTCGTCAGCGGATGGTGCTTGACGAGGTCCTTGACCGCCAGGACCACCTCGCGACCGGCGCGCGGCGGCCGTACCGGCGTCCGGGGGGAGGCTACGGGCCCGGCCACGCGACCACGGGCCCCCATCAGGTGGACCTGGGCGGGTGACCAGCCCTCGGCCTCGATCTCTCCCGCGCGCACGCACGCGGCCAGGTGGTCCGGTGAGCCCACCGCGGCCGCTTCGGGCTCCTCCTCGGCGCAGACCGGGACGGCCAGCGGGCAACGCGGCTCGAACGGGCAGCCGGGCGGCAGCGCCGCGGGAGAGGGCGGGCTCCCGGCGATCGGGACCAGCGGCTGCGCGCCCCCCAGGTCCAGCCGGGGGATAGAACCGAGCAGGCCCATGGTGTACGGCATGCGCGTGCGGTAGTAGACCTCGTCCACCGGCCCGACCTCGACGGCCCGCCCGGCGTACATGACCAGGACCCGGTCGGCGAACCCGGCCACCACCCCCAGGTCATGGGTGATCATGACGATCGCCGCACGGGTCTCCCGCTGCGCCCTTTTCAGCACCTCCAGCACCTGAGCCTGGACGGTGACGTCGAGCGCGGTGGTCGGCTCGTCACAGATGATCACATCGGGGTCGTTGGCGATCGCCATGGCGATCATCACGCGCTGCCGCATGCCCCCGGAGAACTCGTGCGGGAACGCCCTGGCCCGCTGCGCGGCGTTGGGGATGCCGACCAGGTCGAGCAGCTCGACGGCCCGCCGCGCGGCCTGCTCCCCGGTGACCCTCTGATGGACGCGCACGGCCTCGGCGATCTGGTCGCCCACCCGGTAGACCGGGGTGAGCGCGGAGAGCGGGTCCTGGAAGACCATCGAGATGGTCTTGCCCCGGAAGGCGGTGAGCGCCTTCTCCCCCGCCCCCAGGATCTCCCCGCCCAGCAGCCGCACCGAGCCGGTGACGCGGGCGTGCGGCGGGAGCAGGCCGATCACGGCGAGCGCGGCGACCGACTTGCCGGATCCCGACTCTCCGACGATGCCGAGCACCTCTCCCGGACGGACCTGGTAGCTCAGCCCCCGTACGGCGCGCACCGCGCCGGCACCGGAGCCGAAGGTCACGCTGAGGTCGGCCACCTGGAGAACGGGCTCGGCCGGTTCCTCCCGCCCCGGCCGCCCCCGGTGTTCCGCCCCCTCCGGGCCTTCTCGACTTTCCAGACATTCCGGGTGTTCGGCCCGTTCGCGGTTCTCCACCTGACCCGGCCGCTGGAGGTGCTCCAGATCATCGAGGTGTTCCGATCGTTTGGGACGTTCCAGATATTCCGGGCGAAGAATCCGGCCGTTGCGGAACCGTCCGCCCGCCGGGCGCCCATCGCGCTCACTCACCGCCCTCCCCTCCTCGCCGTGGGGTCGAAGGCGTCGCGCAGGGAGTCGCCGACCAGGTTCACCGCGAGCACGATGACGATCAGCAGACCGGCGCAGAACCAGAACGTCCACGGGGCGTAGACGGCCGTCCTGGCACCGTCGGCGATGAGGCTGCCCAGCGAGACGTCGGGCGGCTGGATGCCGAATCCGAAATAGGACAGGGAGGTCTCGGTGAGGATCGCGGCGCTGACGTTCAGCGTGGCGTCCACGACCAGCAGCGAGGACATGTTCGGGATGACGTGCCGGAAGATGATCCTCGTCGGCGGCACCCCCATGAACCTGGCCGCCTGGACGAACTCCCGCTGCTTGATCGAGACGGTCATGCTCCGGACGATCTTGGAGGTGACCATCCAGAGGAACAGCGCCAGCACAAGCACGAACAGTGGCCACTGCCCCTCGGCGAAGAGCGGCGACATGATCGCCAGGATCAGGAAGGCCGGGAGCACGAGCAGCAGGTCGGTGATCCAGGTCAGCACCCGGTCGGCCCAGCCCATGAAGTATCCGGCGAAGGCGCCGACCACGGCCGCCAGCGCGGTGCCGACCACCGCGGCGAGCAGCCCGACGATGAGCGACTTCTGCATGCCGCGCAGCGTGACCGCGTAGACGTCGGCGCCGGTCTGCAGGGTGCCCCACCAGTGCTCACGCGAGGGCGGCTGGAGAAAGGCCATGAAGTCCTTGTCGGTGTAGGTCCACCTGCCGAGGTACGGCCCGGCGAAGGCCAGCAGGAACATCATCGCCAGGAGCGCGAACCCGGCGCGCCCCTGGAGGGAACCGAAGAAACGCCCCGCGACCACCCGGAGCCTGGAGGGCGCCGTGATCCTGTCGATGTCGGCCCGCTGCTCGGCGAGCTCCTCGTCGGCGATCGTCATCTTCGCCCTCACCCCACCCGGACGCGGGGGTCGAGGACGGCGTGAAGCACGTCGGAGACGAGCGACGCCACCAGCACCGCGAAGGCCGCGAAACAGCTGATCGCGGCGACGGTGTTGACGTCGTTGCTGGAGATGGAGTCGACCAGCCACTCGCCCATGCCGTGCCAGCCGAAGATCTTCTCGGTGAAGGTGGTGCCGACCAGCAGCGCGCCGAAGGTGAAGGCGAAGTAGGTGACCGCCGGGATCAGCGCGGTGCGCAGCGCGTGCCTGGCCAGCGCGGTACGGCGGCGCAGCCCCTTGGCCATGGCCGTGCGGACGAAGTCGGCGCCCAGCACGTCGAGCATCATGTTGCGCTGGTAGCGGCTGTAGACGGCGATCAGCGCGAGGGAGAGGGAGAGCGTGGGCAGGATCAGATGCTGGAGCCGGTCCACCAGATGGGTAAGGAATCCGCCCTCAAGCCCGGGGGTCGCCTCACCGCTGACCAGGAAGACCTGGGCGCCGACCAGGTCGTTGAACGAGACCGCGCCGATGATCAGGATGTTGGCCAGCACGACCGTGGGGACCGCGAGGACGGCGAAGGAGGCTCCGGTCGACAACCGGTCGAACGGGCCGTACTGCTTGACCGCCGCGCAGGCGCCGACGAGCACGCCGGTCAGGCTGCCGAGGAACAGCCCGGCGGTGATCAGGCGCAGGGTGACGCCGATCCGCCGTCCGAGGTCCTCACCGACCGAACCACCGGCCACCGTCTTACCGAAGTCACCGTGGACGACGTCGCCCGCCCAGGTGAGGTAACGCTCCGGCAGCGGGGTCCGGTCGTTGAGGTTCAGTTCTGTGAGACGCGCGTCGACGACCGCCGGCGGGATGGGCGGGTTACGGCCCTCGTAGTTCGACCGGGGGTTGAGCGCGAAGGCCGCCAGCATGTAGGCCAGGCTCGTGGCGACGACGATCAGCACCAGGTAGTTGAGCAGCCTGCGGAGCAGGAATCCCGCCATCATGCCCCCCTTCGCCATCCTCCCGCTGTCGGTGGCCATCCTGCTACATCATGCGGCCAGTCAACTACTGGGAGTGCTCAATCGGGGGTTCGATCTCAGTCAAGGGCGGTGTTTACCACGCTACCCCCGCGAGTGGGGAAGGGTGAAATCGCAGGTCATCGCTCGGCGAGCTCGTCCACGGCGGCGCGCAGGTCCGCGCTGGTGATCGTGGTCAGATCCGCGGCGCTGGCGGTGCCGCCCAGGGCCGCCAGGCGCACGTCCCGGCGCATCGCGGCGCGTTCGAACAGCGAGCGGGCGAACCGGCCGTTGCCGAGGCCGTCGATCAGGCCGTCGTCGCAGACCCAGGTGAAGACCTCGGCCAGGTCGCGGCAGGCGGCCTCGTCGAACCGGTCGCCCGAGCCCTCGGCGAGCAACCCGGCGATCTCGGTGAGCTCGCCCGGCGAGTAGGAGGGGAAGTGCACGCGCTGGCTGAACCTGCTGGCCAGACCGGGGTTGGTCGACAGGAACCCGTCCATCTCCCGCTCGTATCCGGCCAGAATGATCACCAGCCGGTCGCGGTCGTCCTCGGCCCGCTTCAGCAGCGTCTGCACCGCCTCGGTGCCGAAGGCGTCACCGCCGGTGTAACCGGAGTTGACCAGGCCGTACGCCTCGTCGATGAACAGCACCCCGCCCAGCGCCCGATCCACCAGCTCGTTCGTCTTGATCGCGGTGGCCCCGAGGTGCTGGCCGACCAGGTCGGCCCGCTGAGCCTCCACCACGTCGGGCTGGGCGAGCAGGCCCAGCGCGGCGAAGATGCGGCCGAGGATGCGGGCCACGGTGGTCTTCCCGGTGCCCGGCGGCCCGGTGAAGACGAAGTGCCGCATCTGCGGCGGGGTCGGCAGGCCGCGCTCCTGCCGCATCCTGGCCACCCTGAGCTGCGCGGTGACCGCGTGCACCTGCCGCTTGACCGGCTCCAGGCCGGCCATCCGGTCCAGGTCGGCCAGCGCCTCCTTCAGGGTGGGCATGGCCTGGTAGCGCCGGTAGCGGACGGTGAGCTCGTCGAACGCCTTGGCGACGTCGTGGACGGTGGTGGTCACCAGGTCCTCGGTCGTGGGCGAGCCGCCCGCGCCCACCACCCGCACGTCACGGGCCTGGGCCACCGCCTCCACCAGGCTGCGGACGAACCGCGCGTTGCCCAGCTCGTCCACGAGCGCGCGGCGGTGCACGTCCTCGAATCTGGCGAGCAGCGCGGGCCCGGCGCCCCCGGCCATCCGGTCGCCGCGCCGCCGCTGCAGCAGCTCGGTGATCTCCAGCAGTTCGTCAGGACCATAGCTGGGAAAACGGACCCGGCTGGAGAAACGGCTCGACAGACCGGGGTTGGAGGACAGGAACCCCTCCATCTCCTTCTCGTACCCGGCCAGGATGATGATCAGCCGGTCGCGGTCGTCCTCGGCCCGCTTCAGCAGCGTCTGCACCGCTTCGGCGCCAAACCGGTCGGGCTGGCCGTCACCGGAGTTGATCAGGCTGTACGCCTCGTCGATGAACAGCACCCCGCCCAGCGCCCGATCCACCAGCTCGTTCGTCTTGATCGCAGTGGCCCCGAGGAACTCCCCCACCAGGTCGGCCCGCTGAGCCTCCACCACGTCGGGCGTCTCCAGCAGGCCGAAGGCGTAAAAGATCTTCGCGACGGTCCTGGCCACACTGGTCTTGCCGGTGCCCGGCGGGCCGACGAACACGAAGTGACGCATCGGCGGCTCGGTGGAGTATCCCGCCTCCCTGCGTAGCCTGGCCGCCTCGATCGAGGCGGCGATGGAGCGCACCTGCTCCTTCACCGGGGCCAGGCCGATCATGGCGTCCAGCTCGCCGAACGCCTCGTCCACGGAGATCGGCGGCGGCGCGGACCGGTCGGCCGACGCGGGCCCCGGCTGAGCGCCCTCACGGGCCCGCAGCCGGACCCGGTGCTCTCCGCCCTCCAGCGCGGCCCTGACCTGACGGGCCCGCACGAAACGGTGGACCAGCACCGCGGCGGCCACGCCGTACGCGGCCCACAGGGCGACGGCCGGCCAGAGCACGGCGAACACGACGGCCGCCACGGCGGCGGAGGCGAGCGCCATGAGCGTGGTCAGCCACGGGGGGACCCAGCGGATGAGATGGGCGATCCCCGCCACCGGGAGGGCCAGAAGCGTCAGCGCCGTCGAGGCGGGCACCCCCGTGCCGTACAGGCTCTGGAAGAGCGGCAGGAGCAGCAGCCACGCGGCCACCACCACGAGTGTGGCCGCGGCGCGGGGAAAACGGAGGGTCAGCGCCGCGAAACCGAGCAGGACCATCGTGATGAGGAACGCGCCAAACGGCGACCAGCCCATGCCCAGCGCCAGCCCGACCGCCCCGATCAGCACACCGGCGTACATCGTCCTGCGCAGTGTGGGAGAGAGCCGGAAGTAGCGCAGCCGCACCTGCTCGAACGTCTCCCGTACCGCCGCGCGTCCCGCCGGCCGGGCCCTGTCGGGTTCCCGCATCACGCCTCCCCGGTCCGCCCCCGGTTATACCGCACCGGGAAGACCTTTGCGCGTGCGTGAGCGTCACGCCACGCCGCCACACTGACACGATCAGATAAACGGATGAGACCGGATGAACCCCACGATCCGGGTGCCGGGTTTCTGCCCCGCGTTCCGCCGCCGAAACGATCTGCCCGAGCGGCCGCCTCCACCGACGTCGCCGCCGCGCCTCGCCGGGTGACCCGGTACCGCGCCGCACCGGGCGGAACACGCCGCCGAACAGGCACGGAAGCGGATACGTGGACGGCCGGGACCGGGCGCGGAGGCGGGCCGGCGGACGGCCGGACGGGTCGCCGCGACTCCGGTGCGACCCGCCTGAGGGGGCTGAGGACCGCGGGCATGGGAGTGTCACCGGCCGGCAAGGCGCACCGGCCCGAGCCGATCGGTCACCTTCACTCAGCCGGGGTCGTCCGGCGGGGTCACTCGGCCGGGGTCACCCGGCCGAGGCGGCGGCGTCCCCGGTGGCGGCTCCGGTTGCGGCTCTGGGGCCGGCCCGGATACCCGGCGACCGCGACCTGTGTGGGGGTGACCCGGAGCACGCCCGCCTCGACGTCGCCGATCGCGATGCCGCGCACCTCGGCCCAGAAGCGGCGGTCCAGCGGATCCGCGACGAACACCGCCACCCTCGGGTCGCGTTCGGCCGCCTCCCAGGCGTCGTCGGCTGCGATCAGGCGGAGCTCACCGCTCGGGCCGACCGAGCTGACCGCGCCGACCGCCATGGCCCGAGGGCCGCCGGCGTCGGCGTAGGCGAGGACCACCCCCCGGGCGTAGGTGAAGACCCGCCGTACCTCGGCGTCGAGGGCCACCGGCGCTCCGGCGTCGCCCCGCAGGCTGTGGTCACGGCTCTCGCACATGATCAACGAGGACCGCCACGGGCCCGGGACACCGGACCACCACGTCTGCGCCGACCGCGCGGCGAACACCGCCACCAGCGCGGCCAGCACGACGACCCCGGCCCACCAGGCCCGCACCACCGGCTCCGGGGACAAGCCCGGCACCGGTACGGCCATCACGCCGACGAGCACCGGTGGCCCGGCGACCAGCAGGGCGACGGCCGTCGCGAGCCAGCGGTCCGCCGTCAACGACCGGCGCAGGGCACCCGCGGCCCCGATCCGGGAGGCAGCCCAGACGAGGGCGGGCGGGACCGCCGGCGCGACCAGTGCCCACCGGGGCTCGCCCAGCAGCCGGACGGCCACCGTGACCACGGCCAGCACCGACCACCCCCGGACCACCAGCAGCCAGAGGGTCACGCCGATGTTCCGCGCGGCCGTACGGTTCCCGTGGACCGCGGCGAACTGGGCCAGCGCCCTGACCGGCCGCCCCCGCCAGGCCTCGACGCTCCCGCGCAGGACGAGCAGGATCACGCCGTTGAGGAGGACCAGCCCCGCCGGAACCACCCATCCGCCGCCCAGCGGATCGGGCTGCGAGCCGGGGATCCACGGGGGGAGGATGGCGATCGCCGCCATATAGGCGGCGACGACGACCGGCGTGACCGTGACGGTCGCGCCGAGCCACAGGTCACGGGCAAGCATGCGGGGGACGTAGGACCAGAGCCTGACCCGGCGCGCCTGCCTGAACGTGATCACCAGGACGGCGGGCAGCACGGCCGCGCCGCCGATCCTCGCCTCGGCGGCCAGCCCGGGGCCGAAGGCCACCACGGCGACCAGGGCGAGCGCCACGGCCAGCAGGATGCGGGTCTGCCGGGACCATATCTCCAGGGCGCGCCTGGCCCGGCCGGTCTCGCGGGGGTCGACCGGCCAGGCGGGGTCGTGATGGCCCCGGGGGCGTTCCCAGCGCAGGAGGGTCAGGCCGAGGTTGACCCTGGCCGCGGGGTGATCGCCCAGGAGGCCCAGCGCGGTGCGGTAGGCGGTCTCGGCGCGGTGGTGCTCCCCGCGCAGCAGCGCGAGGTCGCCGACGAGGACGTGCGTGTCGGGCTCCTCGGGGGCGTAGCGGGCGGCTCTGGCCGCCTGGGCCGACGACTCGCGCCAGCGCCCCGGCACCCTGCGCAGTGCGGTGCCCAGGCGCAGGCGCGCGGCCCATGATCCGGGGGCCAGCCGTACGGCCTCCTCGGCGGCGGCCACGGCCTCCGCGTCACGGCCGAGCCGTTCGAACGCGAGGCTGGCGAGACGGTATCCCCAGCCGCCCCCGGATTCGGCCCCCAGGTCGCGGTCCACCGCCTGGCGGGCCGCCTGCAGCGCGGCCTCCGGCCGGTCGCGCTCCAGCCAGGCGACGGCCACGGCGCACCACTCACGCACCTCGCCGGGGTCGCGCGACGGCGGGACCGGGGCGGGGTCCGGCTCGCCGGACCCGTTCACCACTGCGTCCCGTTCACCACTGCGGCTCACGGACCTCACGCTGACTTCTCACGATCGCCATCGTGCGGGCGAGATCACCGTTTGCCTAGATAGTAGATATATCCCTGTATCTCTCTAGAGAGGTCGCAAGCGGCGGCACAAGGTATGGCATTTAGGTACGAACCGATCTACCGATCATGGCTCGCCCACCACCCGGCTTGGCCTAAGCTGCGTCGCATGTTCGTCCAGGCCGGCAACTCCTTCAGCGGCCTATGACCGCCATGGGGGTCGCGGACGGTGCCGTCCGCACCGGGATCGACCCGCGAACGCGCGGGACCGGCCGCTGGTCGGTCCTGGTTCTGCTCTGCCTCAGCCTGCTGCTGATCGCGGTGGACGCCACGGTCCTGCACATCGCCGTACCCGCGCTGACCGCCGCACTCGAACCGAGCTCGGTGCAGCTGCTGTGGATCATCGATGTCTACTCCCTGGTGGTGGCACCGCTACTGCTGACCTTCGGCACACTCGGCGACCGCTACGGGCGAAAACGCCTGGTACTGGCCGGTTATCTGGTGTTCGGCGCCGCCTCGGCGGCGGCCGCGTTCGCCCCGAGTCCAACCACCCTCATCGCCGCGCGGGCCCTCCTGGGCGTCGGCGGCGCCATGATCATGCCGGCCACACTCTCCATCATCCGGCAGGTCTTCACCGACCGGCGGGAGCGCGCGATCGCACTGGGGGTGTGGAGCGCGGTGGCCGCCGCGGGGGCCGCGGTCGGCCCGCTCGTCGGCGGTCTGCTCGTCGAGCACCTCTGGTGGGGCGCGGTCTTCCTGATCAACGTGCCGATCCTGCTGGTGCTGCTGCCCGCGGCCGCCAGGCTCCTGCCGGAGTCCCGCGAGCGCGCCTCGCACCCGTGGGACGCGCCCAGCGCGCTGCTGTCGGTGCTCGGCATCCTCGCGCTGGCGTTCGGCCTGAAGGAGACGGGGTCCGGGCACCTGGGCGGCCTGGCGGTGTTCCTGTGCGGCATCGGGCTGCTGGCCTGGTTCGTGCGCAGGCAGCGGAGGCTGACCTTTCCCCTGCTCGACCTGGAGCTGTTCCGGCAGCGGGCGTTCTCCGTCGGGGTGTGCGCCGTGCTGCTGACCGTCTTCGCCCTGGTCGGCCTGGAGCTGATGCTCGCCCAGTATCTGCAGCTTGTGCTGGGCGACAGCCCGTTCCAGGCCGCGCTCCGCCTGCTGCCGCTGATGATCGCCTCGGTCGCGGGCGGCCTCGCCGGAGCGCGGCTGCTGCGCCGGTTCGGGCTGCGCACCACGATGGGCGGCGGCCTGGCGCTGACCACGCTCTCCCTTCTTCCCACCCTGACCTGGGGCACCGAGCGGCACGCGCTGATGCTCGCGCTCTGCTTCGTCGGCATCGGCTTCGGCATCCAGGTGACCCTGCTGGCCGCCTCCGACACGATCATGTCGTCCGCCCCCGAGTCACGGGCGGGCGGTGCCGCGGCGGTCGAGGAGACCGCCTACGAGCTCGGCGCCGGGCTCGGGGTCGCGGTCCTCGGCACGATCACCAGCGTCGTGTACGCGCCCTCGCTGCTCCCGGTCCCCGGCGTCTCACCGGACCTGATGGGCATGGCCCGCCAGTCGCTCGCCGCCGCCGCGCACGTGGCGCGCAAGATCGGCGGCGACGCCGGGACCGCGCTGCTGAGTGCCGCCCGCACCGCGTTCGTCACCGGGCTGCACTCCACGATCGTGGTGAGCGTGCTGCTGCTGGGCGCGATCGGCACGACGGTGGCGGCGCTGCTCCCCCGCCGGTCGGCCGACCAGGACGACAGGCGTTGACGGACGGCCTTCACCCTCGGGTTCACGAACGGGCTCGACCAGCGCTCTTTCCATCAGTTATCGGCAAAAACGGTAAATCCCCACCAGAACGGTGAATCTCCACCAGAATGAGGAGTCGTGCAACGAACCCTCCACGACCTCGCCGTCCTGGCCGCCAGGCTGGGAGTGGGCGGAATCTTCTTAGCCAACGGCTGGCAGAAGCTCGAATCAGGGCTGACCGCCACCGGTGCCCAGTTCGCGACCTTCGGCGCTCCCAACCCGGGAGCCTGGGCCGCCACCACGATGCTGATGGAACTCATCGGCGGAACCCTGCTCGTGGTCGGCCTCGCCGTACCCGTCTGTGGGCTGCTGCTGCTCTGCGAGGCCATCGCGGTCTTCGTCGTAGCCAGAGGTGAGCACGGCCTGCCGCTCACCGACGGTGACGTCAGCCTGATCGTGGCGCTCGGCGCGGCCTCCATCCTCCTCGCCGTCGGCGGCGCGGGCCGCCTGTCGATCGACCACATGGTGGTGATCAAACGACGGGAGGCGGTGGCCGCCGAGGACCTCGCCGTCGAGGCCGAGGCCGACGACATCATCTCCGCGCTACGCGAGCCGGAGGCCGCCAAGGCCGTCCCGGCCGAGCCGATCCCGGCGTCCGCGGCGGGCAAGCCCGTACGGGCCGCGGGATCCGGCCGGACGGCCCGGACCGACCAGGCGGACAGACCCGCGCAGTCCACGCCCGAGGACGCCCCCGAACCCGGCGGAGACACCGCGGAGCCTCCCGCGGCCCGCCCCCGTGGCGGCCGCCGGAGTGCGGCCTCGAAGACCGCGGCCGGTTCCGCCAAGGGCGGCGACACCCTGGTGGCGGGAGAGAAGGACAGACCCGCCGGACGATGACCGGCCCGGCCTGATCCGCTCCCCCATCGGGGAGCGGCCGAAAACCATGGTCTCGCAGGCGAACGGGTGACCCCTGCGGGACTGTCGGAGAGCGGGTGAAGGCCGCGGCCCGGCGGCGAACGGGTGAAGACCGCGTGGTCGGAGGTGTGGCGGCGCTCCCCCAGATCACGCCGCCGCGCCGCCGCGCCGCCGCGGCGGGTTCAGCCGGGCAGCAGGACCGTCCAGATCACCCCGGCTCCGTCGAACGACCACCCGGAGGCCGGGTGCGCCCGGCGCCCGTCGCCAGGCCGCCCGGTCCGCCCCGCGCAGGCCCGGCCTCCGCCCGTGCGAGGTGCGGGGGTCGTCGTCCGGCGGGTGCGGGACCGGTGCTCCGGGCGTGCTCGCTCGCGCGTCCGGTACGGTTCCCGACGGTCCGGGGCGCAGGAGCGGCCCGAGCCCGAGACGGCGGCGGGACCTCGCCGGGGCCGCCGTGCGCATCGCTGGTGATCCCATGGCGCCGGAGCCGCGTCGGCCGTCCGGTCCGCGGCGGATACGGCGTGCGGTAGAGCCGGTAGACCGAAAGCGATCATCGCTCTCTGTCTCCTTTCAGTACGGGAGACGTGTGTGATGGACCTCCCCTCCAAGAGTGCCGCCAGGCGGCCGTCTTCGGCAGTCCTGCGTCTACGACGGTATGTCCGCACATTGAGTTGTGTTTCTTGTAGAACCTTCGGCAGTTTATGTAGGACCGTGAAGAACCTGCATGGCGACACCAGCGTCCAACATGTCGGCGGCGGCGGCCAGGCGGGCGGCACCCATCCGTCACACCGCCCGGACACCGATGACATCGGTGACGCCGCCACCCTGACGGCTCCGCCGTTCCAGCACATCCCGGCGCGATGACCAACGGAAACGGGCCCTCACACAGCCGGGGCATCGTTGATCACCCAGGGGTTTGCGGATAGGTTCCCGCTTGAACGAAAAGCGCGCGAGGAAAAATAAGAAAAAGGATAAAGCGAGATATTTATCCCTTTGTCCACATTACGGCGACTGCCGGCATTTTTCCGTGTCACGCTCGCACCTCATCCCGAATTCAACCCAACGGGAGGACTCGTCTTGCTGGATCGCCGCCCTTTCCCCACCGCCGTCCGGCGTTCGGCCGTCACGCTGGTCACGATCCTCACCTCCTGCGCCGGCCTGGGCGTCACGGCTCCCACGGCGAACGCGACGAACACGGTTCACCGGGTGAACCCGGTGAACCCGGCCGACTCCACCAACCCCGCGGGCAGGGCCGACGCGAGCGACGTCCCCTCCATCGACGACTGCGGAAGCCTCACCCTCTCCGGTTCCGCGTTCGGCTATCTCGACAACGGAACGCTCAGCGCCGGGTTCTGCGTCGGCCTGAAATCCATCCGCCGGATCAACATCGCCTACGACAAGACGGGAGGAGGCGCCACGACCGTACGGCTCGGCTACCAGCAGACGAACAGCGCCGGGGTGGGGATCGGCAAGCCGGTGTACGGCTCCGCCCTGACCGCGACGTCGGGGAACACCACCCTCAGGAGCTTCTACCCCGTCCTTCCCCCTGGCTGCTACCACGGCGTGATGTTGAACACCGCCACCCGGTACCAGTACGTCACCAAGGTCTGGGGCGAGTGCTGACGGCGGCGGCCGGTCGCCGGGGTACGAGACCCCCACGGCGAGCGCCGCGCCCGCCGGACCCCTCGAAACCGCCGTCGTACATGGAGCACGCCCATGCCGGTGCCCGTTGAGGTCTTCCTGTCGAACCGCGGCCTCTGGACGCCGACCGCCTGTCTGCTGATGGTCTGCGCCGCACTCTCGGCGCTGCTCACCGCGAGGGTGGCCGGTCTGCTCGGCTCGGGCAGAACTCCGGCGTTCGCCTCGCTGCTCTCCGTGTCGGTGATCCTGGCGTTCACGCTGCCGACGCGGATCCCGCCCGGTGGACTGCGCCCGCTGCTGGACGGACCGCTCCTCTGCTCGATCGGAGCCCCGAGGGGGATCGCCGAGATCGTGGACCCGCAGAACCTCCTCAACGTGCTGCTCTACGTTCCGGCGGCCCTCCTGGGGACCCTGCTGACCGGCCGTCCCCTGAGGGTCGCCTCCGGGCTGGCGGCGACCTCGGTGTCGATCGAGATCGTCCAACTGCTCTCGTCCACCCGGAGCTGCGACACCACGGACATGCTCTTCAATGCCCTCGGCGCCCTCGTCGGGACGGGGGTGGGGGCCGTCGTTCTCCACATGACATCCTCGAAGGACGCCGTACCGAGGCGGTCTCCCCCGGCGGAGGCCCACGGGCGCGGCGAGCGCTGTGACCGGTGACCGCGAGGAGAACCCGGCAGGTGCGGACGCCCGCGAACATCCCTCGCGCCCCGCGGCCCCGTGTCGCGACGGTTCCGGCGGAAACACGGGGCGATCATCTACGCTCTGCCCATGATCCACCGAGGAGGGGAGGGGGCCACATGGCGGAGGAAACGTCGAAGCTGACGGGCCTGCTGTACGAGATCGGCCTGCTCAAGCGCTACCGTCGCACGGGCTGGCTGGTCGCCGGGGTGCGAGACCCGGAGAGCATCGCGGACCACTCCTTCCGAACGGCGATCATCGCGAGCGTGATCGCTGCGCTGGAGGGCGGCAACCCCGAGCGCGCGGCGTTCATGAGCCTGTTCCACGACACGCAGGAGACACGGATCACCGACATTCCCTATCTCGGCAAGCGCTATCTCGCGGCGGCCCCCAACGAGGAGGTCACCGCCGACCAGACACGCGGTGTCCCCGGGCCGGTGGCGGAGATGGTGCGCGGTGCGGTCGGCGAGTACGAGGAGAAGGTCAGCCTGGAGGCGGTCTGCGCCCGCGACGCCGACAAACTGGAATGCCTGCTCCAGGCCGTCGAATATCGCGAGCAGGGACATCAGAACGTCCAGCCGTGGATCGACAGCTCGCTGGCCGTCCTGAAGACGCCGTCCGCGCAGCGTCTCGCGGACGAGGCGCTCCGCACGGGCTCGCTGGACTGGTTGACACACGCCCTCAACGGAGACCGGGACACCTGACGAGCGCCGGCGTCCACGTCCGCCCGAGTGCCCGGAGCCGCCGGCGGCCCGGCGCGGCCCTCCACAGATCAGGTGGTCCCGGCCGGAGTTGTGAGCGCTATGCGGAGGTCGTCTTCCGTGTCCCCTTCTGCATCGGGATCCCGACCCGGTCCACGATCGCCTCCGCGCCCTCCTGGCGGGCGCAGTGCGCGCTGCAGAACCAGCTCCGCTCGGCCTGGGCCCCGTGACCGACGATTTTCACACCGCAGTGTTCGCATACCGGCGCCATCCGCTGGATCGCGCATTCGAAACTGTCGAAAACGTGCACGACCCCCTGGGCGTGCACCTCGAAGGTCATGTCATAGTCGTTGCCGCAGACTTCACACTTCGCCATGGCTTCCCCCGAAAACTCCAGGCGTTTACCGTTTAGGTCTACCCGGACAGGCGGGGCTCAGACAGGTGCCACCAGCCATATCGCCGCGATGACCAGAGCGAACACCATGGCAAAGATCACGGCGGACGGGATCCACCGGGCACGGGCCACGAGGCGGCGCCGGTCGGTCTCGATCCACTCACGCAGCCGGGGCCAGGCGTACGGCAGCGCCGGATGGGCAAGACGGACCGTGTCGCCCCGCCGGACGATCAGGGGGCCGAACGCCTCGGCGACCCGCTCCTCGGACGCCGAGGCCCGCACGGGAGCCGCCGGGCCACCGGTGGAGGCGGCGGCGAGCCGGAGGAACATCCTGGAGGCGAGCACGCGCCCGGCCGGATCCAGCGCGGTGTAGACGTTCTCGGCCACGGCCCCCAGCCCCGGGTCGTCACAGGGGGTACGGAGCCCGGCGGCCACCCGGTCACCCGCGACGAGCAGGAAGTCCGTGGTGAGGGGGGCGTCCGCGGCGAGCAGGGCGTCGATCAGCCGCGGCTGCCCGCCGAACACCGCCTCGGTGGTGAGCGGTGCCCGCGCGGCGAGCAACGCCTCCATGAACGGCGCCCCGGCCGTCAGCGTCTCCACCGGCGACGGCTCCGCGTACGGCGGTTCCAAGGACGACGGTTCCGAGGACGGGGGCTCGAAGAGCGGGGACTCCGCCGACGCCGGCCCCCCGGGCGGGGAGGCGCCGGGGTCGTCCCCGGCACTCCCGGCGTCCCCGGCGCCCTCAGTACCACCGGCATTCCCGGCGAGCCCGAATGAGACCCGCGCGTCCTGCCTGACCAGGGCGAGCAGCACATCCCGGGCGGACGGCCTGGCGAGGGGGGCCTTGGCCAGAGCCTCGGCGACCAGGACGCGCAGCGGGCCGGGAAGGGCGCTCAGGTCGGGGTCCACCGAGAGCACCCGGTGCATGACGGCCCCCAGACTCCCGCCGATGAACGGGTCCACCCCGGTGGCCGCGTAGAGCACGGTCGCCCCCCAGGCGAACACGTCGGCCGCGGCGCCGCCCTCCTCGCCGGTGAACACCTCGGGCGCCGTATAGGCCGGCGCACCGGCCACCGGCCCGGGCCGCGGCGCCGTACCGGCCGCGTCCGCCACCCCCCGGGGCGAGGGCCACGCCGTACCCGTGGCGCGCGCCGTCCCGAAGCCGATCACCCGGGGGCCGTCAGGACCGAGCAGCACGGTGTCGGGCGTGAGGTCACGGTGAACCACTCCGGCCTGGTGGAACGCGGTCAGCGCGGTGGCCACGGCGGTGGCCAGGCGGCGCAGGTCGCGGTCGGCGAGGACCCGGCCGGCCTCGCGCAGGCTGGGCCCCGCCACGTACTCGCTGACGATGTACGGCCCCGGCCCGTCAAGACCGGCGTCGATCATGCCCGCCGTACAGAACGGCGCCACACCCCGCGCCGCCGCCACCTGTCCGGTGAGCCGTCTCCACAGCTCAGGATCGCCGGACGGCACCTGTACGACCACCCGCCGCCCGGCCGGGCCGTACGCCTCGTAGACCACGCCCCGGCGGCCCGAACCGAGACGCCCGGCCAGCCGGTACTCCCCCAGGCACTGCGGATCCCCTTCGGTCAAACTCGCCGCGACTCTCATGTGGTGTTGGATGCGATCTTCCAGCGGAAAGTTTGGCCGGTGCGGTGACCACGTACTTTTACCGGGTCGGCGGCCTGTCCACCACACCGGTACGGCGAGTGGTGTCACCGCCCTGACCGGCGCCGGTGAACGACGTGCGACCCGGTGAGAAATCGCCCCCCGCGCCGGCATCGTTTTCCGCAGGTGCCACGTCGTCGCGGGTCGGACGGCCGTGTAAGACCCAGCGCCCCGGGTAATCGTCCCAGGCCGATCAGGGTCGTCTGTGGAGTGCGGGACTAGCCTGGACATATCTTGCGATAGGGGATCTCTCCCATGAAGGTGGTCCACTCCGCCGGTGAGAGCGTACGGCCCGCCCGCTCACAGACCGCCCTCGCGACCAGCTCCGGATCGACCGGATGTTCCGCCAGCGTGCCGGCCGAGTCGACGGTGACCAGCCGGGAGCCGTCGGCGGTGAACGCCAGCGACCGCAACGTCCCGGTGCCCACCGGGATCGGCCTGCCGAGACGGCGCCCGGTCGCGATGTCCCACAGAGCCACCGCCCCGCCGCCGTCCCCACGCCCGCCCCCACCGTCATCCCCGCCCCCGCGCCCGTCGGCGGCGGCGACCACGTCGCCGCGCGGCGAGTAGGCCAGCCGGGCCCCGGCACCCGCACCGCCTCTGATCGGGGTGCCCACCCGTTTCCCCGTGGCGGTCTCCCACACCGAGATCCGCCCCGCCCGGTCGGCGACGGCGAAACCGGCGCCGTTCCCGCCGAACTCCAGCGCGGTCACCGGGCCGTCGACGGCCGGTGGGCCGTACGGGAGGCCGAAGGGTCTGCCGGTCGCCGCGTCCAGCAGCCGCTGTTCGCCTCCGATAAGCGCGAGGGCCCGGCCGTCCGGGGTGAAGCGGAGCGCGCCGGGACGGCCGCCCGCGTGGGACCAGCGCCGCCGGCCGTCGGGCACCTCCCAGGCGTACACCTCCCCCGCCCTCCCTCCGAGCCCCTCGGCGGGGTCCGCGTACACCACCCGGGAGGCCACCGCGGTGCCGTCGGCGTTCAGCGCCACGGCGGACATCCGGCCGTCCCCGGCGGGCCTGATCACCGCGATCCGCTCGGAGGTGGAGGTGTCCCAGATCTCCAGACCGGCGGCCGGGTCGCCACCGACGGCCGCCAGACGTCTCCCGTCCCCGCTGAAGGCCATCCCGAAGGAAGAGCCGCCGACACCGGCGCCGAGGGTCAGGGTCGCGACCGGCTCACGGCGCCGGACGTCCCAGATCCGGATCCGGTCCGACCGCTCATCCCTGACGGCGAGCAGCCGCCCGCCCGGGCTGAGCTCCGCCCAGGCCGCACCGGCCCCTCTGAGCACGTCGGGCCTGGTCAGGTCGGCGATGTCGAGGGCGGTCACCGACCCCTCGGTGAGATAACGCAGGGTGTGCCCGTCCGGGTCGAAGGCGACGGTGGGTTCGAACGCGTCGATCCGCTGGGTGAGCAGGAGTTCGCCGTCCTCAACTCGCCAGAGCCTGACGCTCGTCCGGGCCGCGGCGGCCAGGAAACGGCCGTCCTGGCTGAAGCGCAGCACGCCTCCGTTGCCCCGGGAGAGCACGCGCCCCAGGTCGGCGCCGGTGACCGCGTCGTACAGCCGGACGGTGTCCTCGCCGCCCACCGCGGCGATGGCGCCATCCGGGCTGTAGGCCACGCGTGCCGCGCAGCCGGCGCACCGGTCTCCGAGACGGGTGCCGCGCAGGCCTTCCAGGGTCCAGGCCGCCGCGCCCCCGCCCGGATCACCGACCACGAGGCGACGCCCGTCGGCCGTGACGTCGAAGGTGGCGGCGGAGGTCCCGTCGAAGGCGACGGAGGAGACGGAGGAGCCTGCGGAGGCGGGCGCGGGGGCGAAGGACGTGGAGGAGGTGGCAGGGGAGAGCGCGGCGGAGGCGTTCATGCCCGCGACCGGCGGGAACCGCCTGTCGCCGGTCGTAAGGTTCCAGACCGTGAGCCTCCTCCCCTCCGTCACCAGAAGCCGGTCCTCGGCCTGGCCGAAGAGGGCACGGGGCTCGCCACCGCCGTCCCGCACCGCGAGGGCCGCGCCGGTCGGCCTGCCCTTCGCCACGTCCCAGACCTTCAGCTCCCGTCCGGCGATCACGGCGAGCAGCCTGCCGCCGGGACTCAGCGCGACCCACCGCGGGTCGTCGCCGATACCCCGGAAACCGCCGATGCGCCTGCCGGTCCGCACATCCCAGATCCGCGCCTCGTCCCGCCCGGCGCTGACGAGCGTACGCCCGTCCCGGCTGAGTGCCCGGAACGTCCGTGACGCGGTGACCGGATCGTGGAAGGTGGACGTCTCCCGCTGGGCCAGCGAACCGGTCAGGCTCGCCCTGGCCTCGGTCACCGGGGCCAGCCGCCAGGCGGCGACGCTGAGCAGCATGGCCCTGACCGGGTCGGCGACCCGTAACTCGTCGGCCGTCACGGCGAGCCGCCTGGCCTCCGCCCGGTCACGCTGGAGTGCGACGGCCGCGCCGCCCGCGCCGGCCCGCCTGCCCTGCTGTACGGCGGGCGCCCCGGCGGCGAACACGACCACCAGCAGCCCGGCCAGGGTCACCGAGAGTGCCCGGCCCCGGCGGGCGCGGCGCCGGGCAAGGGCGGCGGACGCCTCCAGGAAGTCGCGCTCGGCCCGGTCGAGAGTGAGGTCACGGCGTCCAACCGCCGCCCAGCGGACGGCGCTCTCCAGCGTGCCGCCCCGGAACAGGTCGCCGTCCCTGCGCCCCCGGGCCCGCCAGTGCCGGGCGGCGGCGCGAATGCCGCGGTGGGCGGTCAGGCCGTCCAGGTTCGCCCGGACCCACACGCGCAACCGGGGCCACGCCTGGGGCAGCGCGGGCCGAGACAGCCAGACCTCGTGGTCGTCGTGGTCGACCAGGTGGGCGAAGACCTGGAGCACCCGCCTGACGGCGGCCGCCTCGGCCTCCGGTCGCCCGTCGAGGAGTTCGGCCCACCGCGCCCGCCGTACGGTCAACTCGCCGTCGTCGGTCACGGTGACCAGACGGAGGAGGATCTCGGGGAGGAACTCCCGCTCGGCCAGGCCGAGCGTGGCGTGGGCCCGTTCGGCGAGGGTGCCGAGCGCGGGATCCTGGGAGACGGAGCGGATCCGGGCCCCCGCGGCACCGCCGGCGGCGAGCAGCCGCGGGGTGTCGAGCCCGTCGCCCTCGCCGGCGAGGGCGAGCAGCAGGTCCCCGGCCGCCGGCCTGGCCCGGGGATCCATGGCGAGCGAGGCGGCGACGAGCGGGCGGAGCCGTTCCGGCAGCATGTCCAGCTGGGGCTGGACGGACGGTACCCCACCGGGGCCTTCGGCGCGGAACGGGTCCGTCCCCGTGGTGGCGAAGAGCACGACGCCACCCCAGGCGAACACGTCGGCGGCCGTGCCCGCGTACTCGCCCGTGAAGATCTCGGGAGCCGTGTAGGCGATCTCAGGGGCCGAGTCGCCGGGGGCGGCCCGCCCCGGGCCGGTCGCGGCCGACGGCGTGCCCGGCGCGCGGGCGACTCCGAAGCCGATCACTCGGAGGCCGTCCGGGCCGAGCAGTACGGTGCCTGGCCGCAGGTCGTGGTGGACGGCTCCGGCGTGGTGGATCGCGGTCAGCGCCGTGGCGACGGCGGTCGCCAGGTGGCGCAGGTCGCCTCCGGTGAAGCGGCGCCCGTCGACGACGGCCCCGCGCAGGCTGGGACCGGCGACGTATTCGGAGACGATGTACGGCCTCGGCCCGTCGAGACCGGCGTCCAGGACGGCCGCCGTACAGAACGGGGCGACTCGCCGGACCGCGGCGGCCTCGCGCCGGAACCGGTCGCGCAGTTCGGGGTCGGCGTCCGCGTCGCCGTGGAGCACCTTGACCGCGACCCGCCCGCCCTCGGCGTCGTAGGCCTCGTAGACCACGCCCCGGCGGCTCGCGCCCAGCCGCCCCGCCAGCCAGTAGCCGCCCAGGCGCCGCGGGTCCCCGTCGATCAGCCCGGCGCTCATCTCCCGCCTCCGTTCCGGCTTGTTGGACACACCGCTTGACACCATAGTTCGGCCGATGTCACACACTCAGGAGATGTCTGGTCCTCCTTACGTGAACGGTGATGAAGATCTCGCGGCCGAGTTCGACGCCATCCGGCCACGGCCGGGCGACCTGCCTCCTGGCCGGCGTGGCCAAGCGCCGCGGCTCCGCCGACCGTCTCGCGCCGACCACGGTCACCGGCCGGGGTCGCTGCGGTTCAACCGCGGAGAGCTCACCGGAGTCATCGGGCTGTCCGTGGCCGACGGCCGGATCACCGAGATCGACATCGTGATAAACCCGGAGAAACCAAGGAGCGTTCGATGGAACCGCGAATGAACATAATGGGGCTCGCCCCCGGGGCGTACGAGGCGCTGGCCGGCCTGGAGAAGTTCCTGCACCGCAGCGCGCTGCCACGGACCACGCTGGAGCTGGTGAAGCTGCGGGTCAGCCAGATCAACGGCTGTGGCTTCTGCGTGGACATGCACAGCCACGACGCCAAGAAGGCCGGGGAGAGCGACGAGCGGCTGTTCTCGGTGGCCGCCTGGCGCGAGGCGCCGTACTACACCGACGCCGAGCGTGCGGCGCTGGCGCTGGCCGAGGAGGCCACCCGGCTCAGCGACCGGGCGGAGGCGGTGCCGGACCACGTGTGGGAGGAGGCCGCCAGGCACTACGAGCCGGAACTGCTGGCCACACTGGTGGTGGCGATCGCGGCGATCAACGCCTGGAACCGGATCGGCGTCACTACACGTCTGGTGGCCGGTTCAATGCGTAATCAAACTGGTTGATTCCGGCCGCACGGCCGAGTTAGGTTGGCTTGCACGGGCATCCGTGCAAGCTGGCCTTCCACACCCTCCACCGGCCGGGCGCCGGTTGAACCCCGAGCGAGTGAGTACCGAGCGAGTGAGTTCAGTGAGTTCAAGGAGAGGAGGCAGACCATGCGACGTACCAGAGTCGCCCGTTCGCAGAGCCGGCACCGTCGCGGCCGCGCTTCCGGCCTGGACCTGCGCACTCCGTCCGGCCGACGACTTCCCTACTGATTCCCCGCCGATGACCGGATCTTTACGACAGTCTTACGCGGCGATCTGTACATATCTCATGTAACGGAATTATCACGCCGGGGGGCTCATCATGAGGAGACTTGCAGTCGTGCCGTCGCACGTCGCACGGCTCAAGATCAGGGATATCCGTTCCATCCGTTCCGTGACCCGTCGCAGAACCTTCGGCGACGCCAAGGTGATCGACCTGCGCGCCTACACGGGCGGGAACGTTCTACGGTTCCCGCACCCGGCTGGCCCCACCCCCGCCGCCTGACACCCCGACGGGAGACCCGCTGAGGTGGGTCTCTCACCGTGTCCGGGGGCTGGTTGAATGGCCCCCATGACCGAGACGCCGGTAACAGGACCGGACGAACTGTCCGCGACGGATCGCACGCGGCATCGCCGTCTCCGCGAGAAGGGCCGGACCGACAGAGCCGCGCTGCACGAGGTGCTGAGCGCCGGGTTCGTCTGCCACCTCGGCGTTCTGACCGGCGGGGTGCCGATGGTGGTGCCCACGGTCTACGGCTTCGACACCGACCACATCTACGTCCACGGCTCAGCCGCCAGCCGGAGCCTCACCCCGCCGGACACGGTCTGCGTGACGGTCACCCACGTGGACGGCCTCGTCCTGGCCAGATCGGTGTTCGAACACGGGGTCAACTACCGCTCGGCCATGGTGTACGGCGTGCCCCGGAGCCTGCAGGGCGACGAGAAACTCACCGCGCTCCGCATCCTGACCGAGCACGCCGCCCCCGGCCAGTGGGACTACGCCAGAAAACCCAGCCGCAAGGAACTCGCCGCCACGACCATCCTGGCGATCTCCCTCGCGGAGGCGTCCGTCAAGGTCAGCTCCGGCCCACCCGACGACGGAGACAGCCCGGACGCGGCACTGGGCCTCTGGGCGGGCGTGCTCCCCCTCGCCACCACCTGGCTGCCCCCCATCCCCGACCCACTGCTTCCCGAGGGAATCACCCCTCCCACCCACATCACCGTCCGCGCGGGAAAACAGCTGTCCTGATCACCGGAAATTCGGCACCTCGGTTCACCGACCCTGATCTACTGACTCTTTGGCTTTCCTTGCGGCCCGGTCCGGTGATTGACATCAGGCCGGCAGCGCAGATGGTGAGAGGACGTGCCGGCGAATGGTTCGGGATGCCGCCGCCAACCTCGCTTACAGCGTCTCCTTACGCAGGCGTGCCCACAACGCACTGAGAACGTCCGGGTCACCGGATCGTGTCACCAACGGGGAATCCTCGGGATGGCGACCCCACAGATAAAGCCACAGATCCTCGACCGGCCCCTCGATACGGGCATCAGTGGTGCCGCCTGCGGGCATGGGCTCCAAGTGGCCCGGCCGAAGTGTGAATGACCAGTCCAATCCATTGCAGGCGAATGTCGCAGTCCGCCCTACAGGGCCTGTATGGCGTGGCTCATCGATATAGTCGAAGGTCAGAAAGCCGAGGATTTCGTCCACCCCGTCAACGGCCAGGCGGCTGTCCACTGCGGAGGTCTTCCCGACGGCCAACTCGGCGTCGTAGCGGTGCAGCGCCGTCTCGTGGGCCATACGCCGATACCAGAACCCCACGCTCTGGTCGGGCGGGAACCAGGTGTACGACGGCTGAGCCGGCCCTCGGGCGGCCAGCTCGCCAAGCAGCGCGTCGCGGAGCGGCACGAACCAGGCCGCCAGATCATCATCGGAGGCCGGGGATGGCGTCTGCTCGTCGCCCCCGGGTTCGCGGCCAAGCGTCATGCACAGCATCTTGTGCTCATACACCTCGCCAACATGTCGCACGATATCCGCCGCCACCCACCCCGGGCACGACGGAACGGGCAGCCTCCAGCCACGACTCGCGACCGTGAGAAGCCGATCGCTGTCGGTCCGAATCAGTTCCAAGAAACGAGAGGACTCCATCGCGACATCATCGCACCAGAGCCGCGGAACGATCCGAGGACGCCTGAAAGGTGTCGGTCCAGTAGGGCATGGTTACCTTGAGTGGTGAGGGTGTTCCCATTCAGTGGAAAGGGACTGCGGGGCGAGGTGCGGAACCACGAGACTCAGCTGAACGGGCAGTGGGGAACCTTCATAGAAGTTCAGGAAAACAGCAAGGCCCGAGGCCCTGTCGGTCAGGGGGCCGCCTTCGCGTCGTGGCCGGGATGACCGACGGTCTCAGTGAGGAACTCCTCGAAGGTCCTGTGCCCTTCGCGACGCTCGGGGGTGAGGTGCACTCCCCGCCGGAAGGCGGCGAACACCCTGCCCGGGAGGGAAACCGGCAGCACCGCCCGGCGCCTGCCCGTGGCCTTCAGATAGGTCCGTGCCAGTTCCGCCGCATTCAGAATCTCCGGGCCGCCCATGTCGGGCACCCGACCGGCCGGGCTCCCCAGCGCCAGCTCGACCAGCCGCCCGGCGACCTCCCCCGCGTCGATCGGCTGGAAGGCGGTTCCGGCCGGCACCGGCAGAATCGGCAGCCCGGCCAAGGCACGCAGCGCGAGCAGCGCCAGGTCGTGAAACTGGGTGGCACGCAGGATGGTGTACGGCAGGCCCGACCGCTCGACCACGCTCTCGGCCTGGAACTTGGCCCGGTAGTAGGAGTAGGGATGACGGTCGACGCCCACGATGGAGATGAAGACCAGGTGCGCTCCCCGGGGCGCGGCGGCGACCAGTCGCCGGGCGCCCTCGACGTCCGAGGCGGCCCTGCGAGGGTCACTGGCCAGGTGAAGGACCGTCTGGACCCCGTCGAGCGCCGCCTGGAGTCCCGCGCCGGTGCTCAGGTCACCGAGGTACGGCCCGCGCGTGCGGCTCAGCACCCGGACGGGGTGACCTGCTCCGGCGAGCCGGTCCACAACACGACGGCCAAGGGTGCCTGTACCGCCGGTGACCAGGATGTTCTCTGTCATGCACCTATGAACCGGCGAGTCCTCGAAAATGTGACAACTTCTCTGGATTCAGGATCGTACGCAGCCCGGCGACCCGTCCGTCCGCGACCTCCACCACGAAGACGGTGACCAGGTCGCCCCCGCGCCAGGCGAGAATCCCGTCCTGCCCGTTGACCTCGGCATAGGCCAGCTCCGCCCCGGCCCTGTACCTGCCCGCGATCCCGGCCACGTAGCGGACGACCTTGGCCCGGCCCACAACCGGCCGCAGCGCCGCGGTGACCCTGCCCCCTCCGTCCGCCCAGGCCGTCACGTCGGCGGCGAGCACCTGTTCCAGCCCGGCCAGGTCACCACTCCGCGCGGCCGTCAGGAACAGCTCCACGATCCTCCGCCGCCGCTCGCCCGGAGGGTCGAACCTGCGGGGTTCACCGACCCGCCTTCGAGCCCGGAGCAGGAGCTGACGGCAGTTGGCCTCGGACAGGTCGAGCACCTCGGCGATCTCGCGGTAGCCGTACGAGAACGCCTCTCGCAACACGAACACCGCTCGCTCGGCCGGCGTGAGCCGTTCCATCAGGACCAGGAAGGCCATGGACACCGAATCACGCTGCTCGGCGGTCTCCATCGGACCGAGCGCACCGGACGCCACGGGCTCGGGAAGCCAGAAGCCGACATAGCGCTCACGGGTGGCACGAGCCGAGGTCAACCGGTTGAGACAGAGGTTGGTGACCACCTTGGCCAGCCATGCCCCAAGCGATCCGATGTGCTGCCTTTCGGCCCCGTGCCAGCGCAGGTAGGCGTCCTGGACGACATCCTCGGCCTCGGCCGCCGAGCCGAGCATCCGGTAGGCCAGGCTGAACATTCTCCGCCGCTGAGACTCGAAATCCTCGATCACCCACCCAGTCTGACGTTCTGTCAGCTGTTCGGGGAGAACAGGTCGACGGCGTTGCCGTCCGGGTCGTGGACAACGGCGTAACGCTGCCCCCAGAAGGCGTCCCAGGGTTTCTTGGCCCCTTGGTATCCCAGCGAGACCAGCTCGTCATAGGCGGCGTCGACCTCGGCAGGGGCGCCGAACCGGAAGGCCAGGGAGACCCGGTGCCCGCCGCCGGGCGGCCGCCAGTCCGGATCGAACGAGTGGATGGTCTCCACCGTGTCCCAGGCCAGGCGCAGCCCGCCGGGCAGCACCACCTCGACGTGCGGCTCTCCGTCCGCCTCCGGCGGCGGTTTCAGGCCCAGCCTGCGGTAGAACGCCAGTGATCGGGCCATGTCCTCGACGATGAGACCGATGACATCAAGTTGAGCTTCCATATCGGCTTTCCTTCCGACCGGCGAAAACGGGGTGCCGTGGCGGATCCGGGCCGGACCGGCGCCCACCCCCGACACCGCGAGGTGGGCACGGCCGGCGAAGACGTCGGTCCCCGGATCGTGTCCACACGGATCAACCTAATCGGACGGGCCGACCGTGGTCTTGCAGGAATCGGACACGCCGGGAACCGTGCCGCCGGACGTGCTCACCCCTCAGCCGATCCGTTCTCCCGGCTCGGCTGAGAGCCGACCGCCGTTCAGGAATCGCCGCCCGCGCGGAGAGCGGCGATCAGCCACTCGAAGACGGGGACGGCCGAAGGGAACGGAGGACGGCCGTTGATGACGCCCAGCAGTTGCCAGTAGCGCTCCACCCGGACGTCGGTGAACGTCTCGATCTGCTCGACCAGCCGCTCACGTTCCGCCGCCGAGGTGCCGGGGGCCACGACGCGGTCCAGGACGGCCCGGCCCTCGGCCGAGTCGGGGGCGATCCCCTCCTCCAGTGCCCGTCCGACATGCTCCAGGACGGAGGTGTGGTCCAGGTCGGACTCGGGCCGGTCGGTCTCCCCTCCGGCGACCACCATCTGCCGTACCCGTCGCTGGAAGTCCTCGTCGGCGACGAGTTCGGCCAGTTCCATCCAGGCGTCCACCTGTTCCGGAGCCGGGTCGTCGGGCAGGTCGGCGTTCACCCGCCGCATGTTGTCCGCTATGCCGAGCGCGGGTGCGCCGGGGGCGACCCCGGCGAAGGCCCGGTCGACGAAGTCATCGATGATCTGCTGCCGCTCCTGGGCGGACAGCCTGGCCAGTCTGTGCATCAGCAGTGCCTCCTCGATCGTGCTGCCGCGCTTGGCCACCGTGCTGAGCACGGCGCGGCGCAGCCGCAGGGTACGGATCTCCGCGTCCAGCGCCGAGACATGCGTCTCGGCCACCTGGGCGACGGTGGTGTTCCGGCACAGCACCTCCCGGACGATGTCGAGACCCAATCCGAGCTCACGGAGAGTCCGGACAAGGTCAAGACGAGCCACCGCCTCCGCGTCGTAGAGGCGGTAACCGCCACTCGACCGACCGGCGGGCGGGACCACGCCGATGTCGGACCAGAAGCGGATCGTCCGCACCGGCAGGCCGGTACGGCGAGCAAGCTGCCCGATGGTGAAGAACTCCGTGCCTTCGCTCACGACGACCACTGTGCATGCTCCACCCACTGGAGACTCAAGCCACGCGGACGGCAGCCCTCCGAGACGACCACCCGGTCCGTCCGCCACCATGTCGCCCCCTCGCTCCGGCCCCGCCAGGGCACCCGAAAGGCCGTCCGCACCGGGGGCGCCTATCGCACCAGGCCGTGGAGGAGGGCGGTCCACATGGCGTCCGCCTCGCCGGGCGGCCACCGGTCGGTCTCCTTGATCGACAGCGTTCCCCGTACGCGCTGGGTCCTGCGGATGAACCTCATGCCGCCCACCTCGCACAACTCGAAGAAGGCCGGGCCGCAGTCACAGGTCCAGGTGACCAGCCGGACCCGTTCCTTGCCCCGCGGATCTTTTGGAGCGTTCCACAGCAGCGCCTCGCAGTGCGACCGCGCGGACAGCACGTGCGGATCCCGGCAGCGTGGCGGGTACTCCCACTGGATCATCACCTCACCCCCGGCACCTGGAACCAGACCGCGCGTCCGGCCGGAATCTCCTGCCAACCCCAGGCCGACGAGAGCTCCTGGACCAGCCAGAGCCCGCGCCCGCCGCCTCCGGCGCCGTCCGGCTCCGCGCGGAGCCGGGGCCGTCGGTCGGCCGATCCGGCGTCGATCACCGTGATGTGGAGCATCCCGTCGCAGTCGGCCACCGCGACCGTCACCCGGCCGCCGGGCCGGCCCGAACACGAATGGCGCACCGCGTTGGTGACGAGCTCGGTGACCAGCAGCAGCGCGTCGTCGTGGTGCGCGTGACCGGCGGCGGCCAGCAGGTCACGGACGTAGTGCCGGGCTCTGGGGACGGAGGCGACCTCCCCGGGAAGGACGACCTGCCCCAGCAGCCCCAGCGCCTTCACGCAGCCACCGTCTTCGCGATCCACTCGAAGGCGCCCCGAACCCGATCCTGAAACCGCCGGTCGCGCTGCCGGACCCGGGAAGAGGCCGGAGTACGGTCCCGCTGGGCCGTTCTGCCCCTGCGCGGCTCCGGCGGGAGGAAGATCTCCAGACTCGGCCGCCGACCGGGAGGAAACCTGACCACGGAGTCGAACCCCAGATCGTTCAACTCCCACGCCAACTCAACCAGGTGGGCATCCCACCATCGAAGATCACGCACCTTCATCTGATCGCCTGCCCTTCGTGGATCTCGCAGCCGTGTGGCGCTTCCCTTGGCCGTCAACTTCTACGGATAGTGATCGGCCATACGCATAGAGCATGCATCGACTGCCACAAGTGCGCCACCTGAAAGGCAAAATTGCTTCCCAGAAAGCTTCGGCACTCTACGTCAGGAAACCGCTACTGTTGGCCACGGTTCAAGGGAGGGTGAACATGAGGCAAACGGGAAGTCCCACGGTACGTAGGCGTCGACTGGCCTCTGAGCTTCGTCACCTGCGCGAACGCGCTCAGCTAACCCTGGAGGAGGTCGGAGAGCAGCTCGGCTGGTCCGCCACCAAGCTCTCGCGGATCGAGACGTCGCGGGTAGGTGTCGTTCCCAAGGATGTCGGACGCCTCCTTGATCTCTACAAGGTAGATGGTTCCAGGCAGGAGGAGCTGCTCAGACTCACACGGGACGCCCGCAAGAAGGGCTGGTGGCAGGCGTACAGCGATCTCTCCAGCGAATATGCCGCCTACATCGGTCTCGAAGCCGAGGCCATCTCGATGCGTAGCTTCGCGCCCTTGATCCTTCCCGGTCTCCTCCAGACCGAGGACTACGCTCGTGCCATCATCCGTGCGGGCTTGGTTCTCTCACCCCCCGGTGAGGTTGCAAGCCGTCTCGAAGTCCGCATGGCCAGGCAGGAACTACTCACTCGGAAAGACCCTCTTCGTCTCTGGACGATCATTGACGAAGCCGGCGTCCGCCGTGCCGTTGGCGGGCCTGCTGTGATGCGATCCCAGTTCAAGCGACTTCTTGAAGTAACGGATTCGCCCAACGTAACCCTCCAAATCCTGCCGTTCGCCGCTGGGGCTCACTCGGGCACGAGCGGCGCGTTTGAAATCCTTCAGTTCCCCGAACGGTCAGACCCGGATGTGGTGTTTCTGGAGAACCTGACGGACAGTCTTTATGTGGAGAGCGATGCGGATGTCTACCGTTATACGGTGGCATTTGACCACCTCCGCGCCAAGGCGCTGGACCCAGATGACTCCCGGCGTCTCATCACAGAGGCAGCAGCTCAGCTTGGCTGACGGTTACGAAAGGGGTACGGAATGTCTGAACTAGATCTGTCCCGTGTCGTGTGGCGCAAGAGTTCCTCTAGTGGTGCGGGACAGAACTGTGTCGAGGTCGGCGTCTGGCACAAGAGCTCCCTCAGCGGAAACGGCTCAAACCGCATCGAAGTCACCCTGGCCGATGATGTCCAGGCTGAAGCCGAGGCCGGGGTGGACTCCGAGCGCCTCTTCGTGGTCCGTGACTCCAAGGACCCCAACGGCACGGTACTGGCCTTCTCTCCGTCCGAGTGGGCTGCCTTTCTCAGCGGCGTCAAGGGAAGTAACTTCGACGACCTGACCAAGCACCGCGGAACGTGACAGGTAAGAAGGCGGCCTTCCCTCTTGATGAGTTTTCCCAGCGGGCTGGACTCACCACAGGCCGAGAAATCGGCCCAGGGGGCCGAACCCCATCATCCAAGGCTCTCCACCCGCGAAAAGCACTGATGAGCCTGACCTTCCTCGATCGTGAGTGACGTCACCGAGCAGCGGTCAGGGGTCGTTAGGAGTTCCGTGAAATCTACGCGGTCGTCGCATCACCTACACCATGGTCCCACCCAGGTATCACCCCACAGGGACGCGTAAAAGGGGAGCCGACTCACATCGACCCCCCTTTACCCGCTACCTCACGAACCTCAAAAGATCCATGGGGCCGTCTTTCAGCTGCAGCCGCTGGTGGAGCCGCAGCCCTCGCAGACGTAGCAGCTGCCGGCCGGGCGCATCTTGGTGCCGCAGGTCATGCAGAGCGGGGCGTCGGCGGTACGGCCCCGATGGGACTCCAGGGAACCGGCCTCCTGCGGCGCGGCGGTCACCACGAGTGCAGCCTCCGGACGGGACTGCGGCGCCTCGATGGGGGCCGAGGTGGCCAGCTCGGCGATGACCTCGTCGGCGGGGATCGGGGCCGGGTCCTCGCCGCGCTGCTGGGCGGCGCGCTCGGACGCGGAGAAGATCCCGAGAGCGGCCCGGTCGTCGTAGGGCAGGTGGTCCAGGGCCAGGCGGCGGAAGATGTAGTCCATCACCGAGGCGGCCATCCGGATGTCCGGGTCGTCGGTCATGCCGGCCGGGTCGAAGCGCATGTTGACGAACTTGCCGACGTAGGTGTCCAGCGGCACGCCGTACTGCAGGCCGATGGAGATGGCCACCGAGAAGGCGTCCATGACGCCCGCGAGGGTGGAGCCCTGCTTGGACATCTTCAGGAAGACCTCGCCGAGACCGTCGTCGGGGTAGGACGAGGCGGTCATGTAACCCTTGGCGCCGCCCACGGTGAAGCGGGTGGTGGTGCCGGGCCGCTGGTTCGGCATCCGGCGACGGGTCGGGCGGCTGACCTCCACGACCTGGATCTCCGGCTCAGTGGGCTCGGCCTTCTCCTGGGACTTTCCGCCCGCGGCGGAGAGCGGCTGGCCGACCTTGCAGTTGTCCCGGTAGACGGCCAGGGCCTTGAGCCCGAGCTTCCAGCCCTCCTGGTAAACCTGCTCGATGTCCTCGATCGTCGCGGACTCGGGCAGGTTGACCGTCTTGGAGATGGCGCCGGACAGGAACGGCTGGGCCGCGGCCATCATCCGCACGTGGCCCATCGGGGCGATGGCCCGCTCGCCCATGGCGCAGTCGAACACCTCGTAGTGCTCGGGCTTGAGGCCGGGGGCGTCGACGACGTGGCCGTGGGCCGCGATGTACTCGACGATCGCCTCGACCTGCTCCTCCGGGTAGCCGAGCTGCCGCAGCGCGCGGGGGATCGTCTGGTTGACGATCTGCATTGAGCCGCCGCCGACGAGCTTCTTGAACTTGACCAGGGCGAGGTCGGGCTCGATGCCGGTGGTGTCGCAGTCCATCATCAGGCCGATGGTGCCGGTGGGCGCGAGCAGCGAGGCCTGGGCGTTGCGGTAGCCGTTCTTGTCGCCGAGCCTCAGGCACTCCGCCCACTGGCGGGAGGCCTCGGCGTGCACCGCCCGGTCGACGCTCCCCACCGTGCGCAGATCGTGGCTGGCGGCGGCGTGCTTGTGCATGACCCGCTTGTGCGCGTCGGCGTTGCGGGCGTAGCCGTCGTAGGGGCCCACGACCGCGGCCAGCTCGGCGCTGCGGCGGTAGGAGGTTCCGGTCATCAGCGAGGTGATGGCACCGGCGATGGCCCGCCCGCCCTCGGAGTCGTAGGCGTGGCCGGTGGCCATCAGCAGCGCGCCGAGGTTGGCGTAGCCGATGCCCAGCTGACGGTAGGCCCGGGTGGTCTGGTCGATCTTCTCGGTCGGGAAGTCCGCGAAGGTGATGGAGGCGTCCATCGCGGTGATGATCAACTCAGTGATCTTCACGAAGCTCGCGATGTCGAAGGAGTTGTCGTCCTTCAGGAACTTCAGCAGGTTGATACTGGCCAGGTTGCAGGAGGAGTTGTCCAGGTGGAGGTACTCCGAGCACGGGTTGCTGGCGGTGATGCGGCCCGTCTCCGGGCTGGTGTGCCAGTCGTTGATGGTGTCGTCGTACTGGACTCCGGGGTCGGCGCACTCCCAGGCCGCCTTGGCCATCTTCCGGAACAGGCCCCTGGCGTCGACCGTCTCGATGACCTCGCCGGTGAGGCGGGCGCGCAGGCCGAACTCGGCGCCGTCCTGCACCGCGCGCATGAACTCGTCGGAGACGCGCACGGAGTTGTTGGCGTTCTGGTACTGGACGGAGACGATGTCCTTGCCGCCCAGGTCCATGTCGAACCCGGCGTCGCGCAGCGCGCGGATCTTGTCCTCCTCGCGCGCCTTGGTCTCGATGAACTCCTCGATGTCGGGGTGGTCCACGTCCAGGACGACCATCTTGGCCGCGCGGCGGGTGGCGCCGCCGGACTTGATGGTGCCCGCCGAGGCGTCCGCGCCGCGCATGAAGGAGACCGGGCCGCTGGCCGTACCGCCGCTGGAGAGCAGCTCCTTCGACGAGCGGATCCGGGAGAGGTTCACGCCGGAGCCCGAACCCCCCTTGAAGATCACACCCTCTTCCTTGTACCAGTCGAGGATGGACTCCATCTGGTCGTCGACCGCGAGGATGAAGCAGGCGCTGACCTGCTGCGGTGAGGCGGTGCCGACGTTGAACCAGACCGGCGAGTTGAAGCTGAAGACCTGGTTGACCAGAGCGTGCTTGAGCTCGTGGTCGAAGATCTCGGCGTCCTCCTCGGTGGCGAAGTATCCCTCCTCGACCGCGGTCCTGGTGTAGACGCCCACCACGCGGTCGACGAGCTGCTTGAGGCTCCACTCGCGCTGCGGGGTGCCGACCGCGCCGCGGAAGTACTTGGTGGTCACGATGTTGGCGGCGTTGACCGACCAGAACCCGGGGAACTCCACGCCCCGCTGCTCGAAGTTGATCGAACCGTCCCGCCAGTTGGTCATGACGACGTCGCGGCGCTCCCAGGACAACTCGTCGTAGGGATGCACTCCGGGCGTGGTGAAGATGCGCTTCATCTTCAACCCCTTACGCGGCCGCTTGCCCCCACGCGCGGCTGCGCCACTGACCGTCTCCGTCATGACTTCCCCCTTCCGGGGCTCCGTGTGGAGCCCTTGAGTCGGACCACATCAACGCGCCGCTCTCCCCCGGCGCCCGGGGCCTGGCTCAGTCGTGTCCGGCGGACCGCTCCGCGCGCAACTGCTCGATCTCGACCTCGAAGTCGGCCAGGGTCTCGAACCCGCGGTAGACGGAGGCGAATCGCAGATAGGCCACCTCGTCCAGCTCGCGGAGCGGGCCCAGGATCGCCAGCCCGACCTCGTGCGCCGCGATCTCCGCGGCCCCGGTCGCCCGGATGCTCTCCTCGACCCGCTGACCCAGCTGGGCCAGCGAGTCCTCGTCGACCGGCCGCCCCTGGCACGCCCGCCGGACTCCGGCGATCACCTTGTCCCTGAAGAACGGCTCGGTCACCCCGCTGCGTTTGCTCACCATGAGCAACACCGTCTCCTGCGTGGTGAACCTGCGTCCGCACTCCGGGCAGGTGCGTCTGCGGCGGATTGCCCCGCCGTCCTCGGTGGACCGGCTGTCGATGACCCGCGTGTCAGGGTGACGACAGAACGGACAGTGCACGCGCGTCGCCTCCTCGACCTGCCTAGCGGCTCACCTTTCTCGTGTTACTCCAGGTGCTCCACAGCCTCCACGCGAAGACGCTCGCGCGCGCCCCTCGAATGGTCGAGATGCGGTAATAGAAACACAATCTATGGTGGAGTAGAGCGATGAAGCCACTAGATGTTGTGGTCCAACCGTAGAAGTGTCGGCCCATGAACGCAAGTTAGGCAGGCCCCGCGAGCCGAAGTCCCTGATCAGCGCATCGCACCGGGGACGGCCGGGCGTGTCGCCCCTCCGGCCACTCCCGCACCCCCCTCCCCGCCGGCGGACCCGCCGGCCTCTCAGCGGGCCGAACCGCCGGGCAGATGGAGCCGCGCCCCCGGCTGGATCACCGAGTCGGACAGGTCGTTGACATCCATTATCAGGCGGACCATCGAGGCGGGATCACCCTCCGTGGTGACCGCCTCGGCGATCTTCCACAGCGAGTCGCCCTTGCGCACCACGACCCACGGCAGCCCCTCGCGGCTCCTGCGCTCACCCGCCGAGGCCGCGTCGATGCGGGCGCCGACCCAGAGGGCCCCCAGGGTCAGGACGGTGAGCGCGGACACCACCACGACCCTCCCCCTCCGGGTGAGCCGGAGGGGCGGGGCCTGGCCGCGCCCGCCCCTCGCCGGCCCGGGCCTTCGGACAGGCGGCCGCCGGGACCCCCACCTTGTTTCGATCGCCTGCACGGTGCGCCCCCCATCCCCTCGACATGGCCGAACACACGTCGAAGAAAGGTCGATGAATCGAACACGATGTCGATTGAACTCCCGTACGATGTTGTACACCACGACGCCGCTGATTTCGAGGACGACTCGAACAATTGTTTGAATATGATCTTCGGCGAGGATACGGTTGCTCTGTGCGACGCAGTCAGTACAGACCGGGAGCGAGGAGATCGCATGAGCGAGCACAATGAGAACGCTTCGGCCGTCAGCGACCTGGCGGTGCGCAGGCGCGACTCCCTTGGCCTCACCCCCAGGCAGCGCAAGATCCTTGAGGTGATCCGCGACTCCGTGCAGCGACGCGGCTACCCGCCGTCCATGCGGGAGATCGGCGAGGCGGTGCAGCTCACCAGCACCTCCAGCGTGTCGCACCAGTTGACGGCGTTGCAGCGCAAGGGTTACCTGCGCCGTGACCCGCACCGCCCCCGCGCCCTCGAAGTGCGCCTGCCCGGCGAGCCGGTGCTCTGGGTGGACCCCACCGGTGACGACGAGACGCCGGTCAACCGCCCGACCGCGGCCTACGTGCCGCTCGTCGGCCGGATCGCCGCCGGCGGCCCGATCCTCGCCGAGGAGAGCGTCGAAGACGTCTTCGCCCTGCCCAAGCAGCTCGTCGGCGAGGGCACGCTCTTCCTGCTCCAGGTGACCGGTGACTCGATGATCGAGGCCGCGATCGCCGACGGTGACTGGGTGGTCGTCCGTCAGCAGCCGGTGGCCGACAACGGCGACGTGGTCGCCGCGATGATCGACGGTGAGGCCACGGTCAAGACCTTCAAGCGCAAGGACGGCCACGTCTGGCTGGTTCCGCACAACCCGAACTACGACCCGATCCCCGGCGACGAGGCCACCGTGCTGGGCAAGGTCGTGGCGGTGCTGCGCAAGCTCTGACCCGGTCCGGATGGGAGCGGTCCCCGATCGGGGACCGCTCCCATCCGGATATCAACGGCAGGGCACCTCCGCCCCGGGGACGGAGGGAACGTCAAGGGACGATGTTGACCAGCTTGGGCGCGCGGACGATGACCTTGCGGGGAGGGCCGGACAGGAAGGCCCCGACCTTCTCCGAGGCCAGCGCCAGGGCCTCCAGATCGGCCTCGGAGATCTCCGGGGAGACCTCCAGCCGGTCACGGACCTTGCCGGCGACCTGCACGACACACGTGACGGAGTCCTGGACCAGCAGGGCGGCCTCGGCCGTCGGCCACCCGGCGGTGGCGACCGAGGCCGAACGCCCCAGACGCTCCCAGCCCTCCTCCGCGGTGTACGGCGCGACCAGCGACAGCATGATCGCCAATGTCTCCGCGGCCTCCCGGACCGCCGGGTCGGCGGCGCCGGGCCCGGAGTCGATGGCTCGGCGGGCCGCGCTCGTCAGCTCCATCATGCGGGCCACCGCGACGTTGAAGCGGTGGGAGTCGACCAGTTTCGTGACCTCGTCGATGGTCCGGTGGACGAACTTGCGCAGTTCCAGGTCACCGGCGGCGAAGTCCACGCCGGGGGCACAGGCGGCACCGGCCTCGGCCATGACGCGGAACGCGCGGGCCAGGAACTTCTGCGACGCGGCCGGGGAGACGTCGGCCCAGTCGATGTCGTCCTCCGGCGGACCCGCGAACACCACGGTCAGCCGGACCGCGTCCACGCCGTAGGCGTCGATCTGCTGACCCAGGTCGACGCCGTTGCCCAGGGACTTGGACATCGCCTTGCCCTGGTTGATGACCTGCCCCTGGTTCAGCAGGCGGCTGAAGGGCTCGGTGAAGTCCACCATGCCCATGTCGTGCAGGACCTTGGTGAAGAACCGCGAGTACAGCAGGTGCAGCACCGCGTGCTCCACCCCGCCGACGTACTGGTCGATCGGGCCCCACCCGCGGACCTTCTCCACGTCGAACGGGCCGCCGGAGTAGGACGGGTCCACGTAGCGCAGGAAGTACCACGAGGAGTCGACGAAGGTGTCCATCGTGTCGGTGTCGCGCCTGGCGGGCCCCCCGCACTTGGGACAGGAGACGTTGACCCAGTCGGCGGCCGAGGCCAGCGGGGAGACCCCCTTGGGGGCCAGGGCCTCGCCGCGCAGGTCGGGCAGGGTGACGGGCAGCTGGTCGTCCGGGACCGGGACCTCTCCGCAACCGGCACAGTGAATGATCGGGATCGGGCAGCCCCAGAAGCGCTGGCGGGAGAGCAGCCAGTCGCGCAGGCGGAAGTTGACCGCCGCCCTGCCGGTGCCGCGCTCGGCCAGCAGTTCGACGATCCGGCGGATCGCCTCGGCCTTGGGCAGGCCGTCCAGCGGGCCGGAGTTGACCAGAGAGCCCTCGCCCACGGTGGCGACACCGGTCTCCCCCGGGTCGGCCAGGCCGGTGTGGACCACGACCCGCACCGGCAGGCCGAACCTCCGGGCGAAGTCCAGGTCGCGCTGGTCGTGCGCGGGAACCGCCATGATGGCGCCGTGGCCGTAGTCGGACAGGACGTAGTCGGCGGCCCAGACCGGCATGCGCTCGCCGTTGACCGGGTTGACGGCGTAGCGGCCCAGGAAGACACCGCTCTTCTCCTTCTCGGTGGAGAGCCGGTCGATGTCGGACAGCTTGGCGACCTCGGCCCGGTACGCCTCGAACGCCTCACGTCGGTCGTCGGAGACGATCTCCTCGGCCAGCGGGGCGTCGGGGGCGACCACGAAGAAGGTCGCGCCGTACAGGGTGTCGGGACGCGTGGTGTAGACGGTGACCGGCTCGTCGCGGCCCTCGATCATGAAGCGGACGTCGGCGCCCTCGGATCTGCCGATCCAGTTGCGCTGCATGGTCAGCACACGCTCCGGCCAGCCGCCCTCCAGCTGCGCCATGTCGTCCAGCAGCCGGTCGGCGTACTCAGTGATCTTGAAGTACCACTGGGTCAGCTCCCGGCGGACGACCTCGGCGCCGCAGCGCTCGCACCGGCCGTCCTTGACCTGCTCGTTGGCCAGCACGGTCTGGTCGTTGGGGCACCAGTTGACCAGGCCGCCCCTGCGGTAGGCCAGGCCGCGCTCGAAGAAGCGCAGGAACAGCCACTGTGTCCACCGGTAGTAGTCGGTGTCGCTGGTGTGCAGGCGGCGGGACCAGTCAAAGGAGATCGCGTAGCGTTTGAAGGAGTTGGCCTGGGTCTCGATGTTGGCGTAGGTCCACTCGGCCGGGTGCGCGTTGCGCTTGATCGCGGCGTTCTCGGCCGGCAGGCCGAAGGAGTCCCAGCCGATGGGATGCAGCACGTTGTAGCCGCGCTGGAACCAGTAGCGCGAGACGACGTCGCCGATGGCGAAGACCTCGGCGTGGCCCATGTGCAGGTCGCCGGAGGGGTAGGGGAACATGTCGAGCATGTAGCGCCGCTCACGTGGGTCGGCGGGGTCGTCGGAGGCCCGGAAGGGGTCCAGCTCCTCCCACCGTCGCTGCCACTTGACCTGCAGTGCCTGCGGGTCGTAGTGCTGCTCGTCGCTCTGCATGTCGGCTCGCTCGCTCACGTCAATCTTCCCTCGGTATACGTCCGCGCAGATGATCTGACCCATCCGACCCAATAGAAAAACCCTCCGCTCACGCGAAGGGCAGCCGCATCGGCGGGGCGTCTAGCGCCGGGAAGGCCGATGCGGCCCGATAAGCAGCAGGGTCACCGCACGCATATGCCAAGACTATCGCAGTCCGCAAGTCGTATTCGTGGCCTGGGAAAACGAGTTCGATCACGGCAAACGGAGGACACCGGCGTCGGCGGGTCAGCACAATGGGGAGATCCGTGTACCCGGGAGGGGCCGCGGGCGGATGGGGTGCATCCGTTGTGACCTCACATGTCCTAATCAGTTTACTCTTTTCACCGTGGCACACTCAGTCGAGCCGGGGCAGGGCCCGGATCCCTCGGAGGTCGGCCTGCCGATGCAGGATCCACCCACCGACCCCACAGGACTCCAGTTCAGGGGGGCGTTCTCCAGTTTCCCTGCGAACTCCCCTGTCTCACGTGAGACCATGCCCAATAGTCATAATTCGGGCACCCGTGCGGGAGGTAAGGAAGCCATGGCTTCGGAGCAGTCCAGCCAGTCCCACCTGCCTCCGGCATGGCCGGAGGCGGTGGACCCCCCGCCGGCATGGGCGAACGACCCCCTCGGCACCGGCCCCAGGCTCCCGCTGCCCCAGAACGAGTCCCAGCCGGGCCGCGGCTCCCGGCAGACCTCCCCGGGCAACGGCTGGGAGCAGGCCGGCGCCGCCCCGGCTGGCAACGGCTGGGACCAGGCGACCACCCCTCCGACAGGTAGCGGCTGGGACCAGGCGGGCGCCGTCTCCCAGGGCGGCGGCTGGGAGCAGGCCGACGCGCCACGGACGGGCAGTGGCTGGGACCAGGCGGGCGCGTCGCCGTCCGGTAACGGCTGGGACCAGGCGTCCACCCCCTCGGCGGGCGACAGCTGGGATCAGACGGCCACGCAGCACCTCCCCGGCCTGCCGGCGGCAGGCGACTCCTGGCAGACCCCGCCACCGGCGCGGGAGGGCTCGGGCCGCCACACCCCGGCTCCGGAAACGGACGGCGCCGGATGGCCGACGGCCACACCGGCGGGCAATGCCGGATGGCCGTCCGTCACCCCGGCGGACAGCGCGGTCTGGCCGCCCACCTCCCCCGCGGAGAACACCACTCGGCCCCCCGCCGCCTCGTCGGACAACGCCGTGTGGCCGCCCACCTCCCCCGCGGAGCCGCAGAACCCGCTTTTCACCCCCTCCTGGGTGAACGCCCCGCCGCAGCCCCCGGCCCACACCGCGGCCCAGGCTCCCTCCCAGTCGTCGGCCGACCCCTTCGCGGGAGCGTCGGCCGGGAGCGGCGCCGCACCGGGGACCGGGCCGGGCGGCGGAACGGGGTCGGGCAGCTTCGGCGTGCCGAACAACCCGGCGGTGTGGGCGCTGGCGGCGACAACCGCGCCGGAGGCTTCTCCGTCGGCCCCCTCCTACGAGTCTCCGTACCCCGGGCAGGACTCGCCCACGGCCACGTACTCCATTGACAGCGTGCGCCCGCCCCAGGCCCAGTCCCTCCCGTCCGGACCCTCACACCAGCCCGGCCCGCTCCCACAGGGCCGGCCGCACCAGCCTCCGCAGGGCCGGCCGGAGCAGGCGGGCACGCCCGAGCAGGGCCAGCCCGGCCACCACCTGGGCCGGGACCCGTCCGACCCCTACCGGCCGTTCGTCACCGCCGGCCAGATCAGCGGCCCGAAGACCCCGCCGCCGGAGCGCCAGCAGGAGCTGTGGGACACGGTCTTCGGTGACAACTACCAGGCCATGGGGGACGAGGACGATCTCGACGGGGAGGGCAGGCCGGTCTGGGTCTTCGCGCTCGTGGGCTCCGTGGTGATCGCGGTGGTCGGCGCGCTGCTCTGGGCGTTCATGGCCGGGCCGCTGGCCGCCGCCAAGGAGGAGCCCTCCCCGCAGGTCAGGCCCTCGGCCACCACCAAGAAACCCCCCAAGGCCCAGGTGCCCGGCCGCCTGCCGCGTTTCCCCGGCAAGGGCTCCCCCGTCGACGGCACCCTCTCCGACCAGACCGCGGCGATCACCGTGGCACGGCTCGGCGGCCCCTGGCGGCAGGACCAGCGCAGGACCGTGCCGGCCGTCTACGGCTTCAGCACCCGCCAGTATGTTCCGGCGGGCACCGACTCCGCGGGCAGGGCGCAGTTCGCCCAGCTGATGTCCGGCACGCTCTCACCGCGGTTGAAGAGCAAGTACACCTCGCCCGAGACCCTCGCTCCGGTGATCAACGCGGTGGCCTCCGGCGCGCGCAAGAAGTTCTTCCCCGAGGGCAACAGCGCCCGCAAGACCGCCCAGCAGTCCCTGTCCGTCAACGGCATGCCGGGACAGCTCGCCGCCTACGAGATCACCTCGGGCGATTCGACGACCCTCATGGTCGTGGGGGTCGTGAGCACCGGCGCCGACCTGCCCGCGGTCGTCTACATGTCGGTGCCGGACACCCTGAAGGAACTGCGGCCGGACATCACCACCGTCTTCAAGACACTCCACACCACCACCTCGTAGTCCGGCGGGCTCAGAACTCACAGGTCATGCGCTTGATGCCGTTGATGAAGCTGGAGCGCAGGCGGTCGGGCTCGCCGACGGAGCGGATCTGCGGGAGCCGGGTGAACAGCTCGCGGAACATCACACCGATCTCGCGGCGGGCCAGGTGCGCGCCGAGGCAGAAGTGCGGGCCCGGCGCGCCGAAGCCCACCTGGACACCCCTGGGACGCCGGATGTCGAAGCGGCCGGGGTCGACGAAGACGGTCTCGTCCCGGTTGGCCGCCCAGTAGTACAGCAGCACCTTCTCCCCCTTGCGATACAGATGACCGTTCATCTCGTGGTCGCGGGTGAGGGTACGGCGCATCCAGGCGACCGGGGAGGCCAGGCGGACGACCTCCTCGACCGCGCCCGGCAGACGGCCGTCGACGTCGCCCAGGAGCAGCGCGCGCTGGCCGGGGTTCTCGGTGAACAGGTGCAGGCCGTGCGAGATGGCGTTGCGGGTGGTCTCGTTGCCCGCCACGACCAGGAGGATGAAGAACGAGCCGAGTTCCTGCATCGTCAGCTTCTCACCGTCGATGTTCGCACTGGTCAGAGCGGTGATGAGGGTGTCACCACCCCTGCCGGCCAGGGAGGTGACGAGATCCTGGAGGCACTGCCCGGCGCCGAGGAGCAGTTCGGCCGCGCGGCTGACGTCCTGGACGAACTCCGGGTCGTCACCGGACAGGATGACGTTGGAGGCGTCGAACACCATCTGGTGATGCTCGGCGCCGATCCCCATCATGTCGCAGATGACCTTGAGGGGGAGTCTGGCGGCCACCTCGGTGACGAAGTCGCAGCCGGGCCCCTTGGCGATCAGGTCGTCCACGATGCGGACCGCCTCGAACCGCAGGTCGTCCTCGAACCGGCCGAGCATCCTGGGGGTGAACGCCCGGGAGACGATCCGGCGGAGCCTGGCGTGCCGGGGATCGTCCATGTTGATCATGGATCCGAAGTACTCGCCGAACTCGGGGCCCAGGTCGTGGATGGCGGTCGCACCACGGCCCGAGGAGAAGATCTCGGGGTGGCGGCTGGCCTCGACGATGTCGGCGTGCTTCACCAGGGCGTAGTAGCCCGGCCCCGGAAGGGCGAAGCCGACCTCGGGCTCGGCGAATCTGAGCGGGGCCGGTTGAGCGCGCAGCAGCGCGAAGGCGGCCTCCCGCTCGGCCATCGGCCGCTCCCAGAAGGCGGTATCCGACAGGTCGATGTCCGACAGCGAAACAGTCACACCAGCCCCCAATGGAATCGCGTTCGGTTCACCGGTCCTGCTCATACGACCTTCAACCCGGCCGGTCCCGGCCGGAGCCGCCGGGCCGGCGTGGACGAACGCGCTTCCCGCAGCAGTCCGGCGGCGGGAAGGCCCGCCGCGCCCGCGCCCCCGTACGGGCACGCGTCACCCGTCGCCAGACGGCCGAAGCCGCCGAAGGTCCCGATCCCCATGGGCGGAACCTAACATCCGGCCGACCTTGAGGGGCCGGGATTGCCGTCAGGCGGTCCCGGAGATCCGGAACCCTCACGCGCGGGAGAGCGAACGGCGGCCCCGGAACCGCGGGCGGCGGTTCACCGGGCGTGGACGATGAGGTCGGTGGCCTTTTCAGCGATCATGACGGTGGGGGCGTGGGTGTGCCCCCGGTTGATGACCGGCATGATCGAGGCGTCCACCACGCGGAGGGCCTCGACGCCGCGCACCCTGAGCGCCGGATCCACCACCGCCCCCTCGTCCTCCCCCATCCGGCAGGTGCCGACCGGGTGATAGAGGGTCTCGCTCCGCTCGCGGATCCAGCGGGCGAGCTCCTCGTCGGTCCCCGCGCCCCAGTACGGGTTCATCGGCGGCCCGGCGAACGGCAGGAGCGCGGCGGTGGCGAACAGCTCCCTGGCCTTCCTCAGCCCGGCGATCTGCCGCCTGATGTCCGCCTCCGCCGTCAGGTAGGCGGGGTCGATCACCGCGTCGCGGCCGTTCAGGAGGACACGCCCACGGCTCTCCGGCCGCAGCAGGATCGAGGCGATGGTCAGGCCGTGGCCGGGCGGCGGGGTGAGACCGTGGTCGATGAACGGGCCGGGCGCGAAGACCAGCTCGATGTCGGGGGCCGGCTCGTCCGGGGATGTGCGGATGAACGCCACCGCCTCCCCGACGTTCGAGGTGAGCATGCCGCGCCCGCCTACCAGGAAGCGCAGCAGGTTCCCGATCGACTCGGCGCCCGCGAGCGTGATCGGCCTGGGGCAGTGCAGGATGATGCCCGAGGCCAGATGGTCCTGGAGGTTCCGGCCGACACCGGGAAGGTCGTGAACCGGCTCGACCCCCTCGGCGAGCAGTTCGTCGGCCGCGCCGACGCCCGACAGCATCAGCAGGTGGGGGGAGCCGACCGCCCCCGCCGCCAGGAGCACCTCCCGGCGTGCCCGCACGACCGTCCCGCCGCCCCCGCCGCCTTCCGCGGCGCCGTCCGTGCCCTCGCCGTACTCCACGCCGGTCGCGCGCCCCTCCTCGATCAGCACCCTGCGCACGTGCGAGGAGGTCAGCACGGTGAGGTTGGGCCTTCTGGCCGCGGGCCTGAGATAGGCGTCGGCGGAGCTGCACCGGCGGCCCCGGCGCTGGGTGACGGGGGTGGGGGAGCAGCCCTCGTTGGAGGGGCCGTTCAGCTCGTCCAGCCGGGTGATCCCGATCTCCTCGCAGGCCCGCAGGAACACCTCGGTCACGGGGTTGGGGCTGCGCAGTTCGGAGATGTGGATCGGGCCGGCCGTGCCGTACACGCCGCCGTGGTTGGAGCCGATGCGGCGCTCGGCCCGCCGGAAGTACGGCAGAACCTCGTCGTAGGACCAGCCTGGCAGGTCCCAGCCGTCGTAGTCGGCCCGGTGTCCGCGCACCCACATCTGGGCGTTCATCGAGGAGGAGCCGCCGAGCATCCGGCCACGCGGCCAGTAGAGCCGCCGCCCCGACATCCCGGTCTGCTCGACGGTGGTGAAGTCCCAGTCGTAGCCGGTCTTGAAGAGCTTGGCGAACCCCGCGGGCATCCGGATCTCAAGCCGGTCGTCGGCTCCCCCCGCCTCGATCAGGGCCACCGTCGTCGCCGGATCCGCGGACAGCCGGTTGGCCAGCACGCAACCCGCCGACCCGGCACCCACGATCACATAGTCGTACTCCACGTGTCTCGGTGCCCTTTCGTCGCCTGTACGACCGGCCCTCTCCCCCGTAGGCGGGCTCTCATCTGCTTACTCCGCGATGCTTTGCACGTCAATTTGTGACCATGGTTACCTACCAGTAGGCAAAACGGGCTGAAAGTATGAATGGCTCAGAGCTTGCTCGGAGGAGGACGCATCATGCTCAACCTGTCGATAGTGCTGGAGGATAGCGCCCGGCAGCAGCCCGATCGCACCGCACTCGTCTTCGGTGATCTGCGGCTGCCGTACTCCCTGGTCAACACCATCGCGAACCAGGTCGCCAACCTGCTGGTCTCCAGGGGCGTCGGCAAGGGGGACAAGGTCGCGCTGGCCTGCCCGAACCTGCCCTACTTCCCCTTCGTGTACTACGGGATCCTCAAGACGGGCGCCACGGTCGTACCGCTCAACGTGCTGCTGCAGTCCAGAGAGATCGCCTACCACCTGCGGGACGCCGAGGCCAAGGCCCTGTTCTGCTTCGAGGGCACCCCGGAGCTACCCCTGGGCGAACGCGGGCGGGCGGGCTTCGACGCGGCCGGGACGGCGGAGCACTTCCTCGTACTCCCGGCCACCGCGTTCGCCACCGAGTCCGAGTACGGCGAGACGCTGTGGGCGGCGCTGGACGGCGTGCCCGGCGAGTTCGAGACCGCGCAGACCGCACCCGACGACACCGCGGTGATCCTCTACACCAGCGGCACCACGGGGCAGCCCAAGGGCGCCGAGCTGAGCCATCAGAACATGCTGCTCAACGCCATGGTCTCGGATGAGATGTTCCCGCGCGGCGAGGAGGGCGACGCCTTCCTGGCGGCGCTGCCGCTCTTCCACTCCTTCGGCCAGACCACCGTGATGAACCTCGGATTCCGTCGCGGGGCCACCGTGGTGCTCATGCCGCGCTTCGAACCCGGCCCGGCCCTGGAGTTGATGCGCACCGAGGGCATCACGCTCTTCGCGGGCGTGCCGACCATGTACTGGGCCATGCTGACGAAGATCCACACCGACGGCGACGAGGTGCCCACCTCGCTCAGGGCCGCGGTCGCCGGCGGCGCCTCCTCCCCGACCGAGGTGCTCGGGGACTTCGAGACCACCTTCGGGATCGGCATCCTGGAGGGCTACGGCCTGTCGGAGACCTCGCCGGTGGCGAGCTTCAACCAGCTCGGCAGGCCCACCAAGCCCGGCACGATCGGCACGCCGATCTGGGGGGTGGAGATGAGACTGGTCGACAACGACTGGAAGACGATCGAGGGCGAGGGGCCCGGGGAGATCGCGATCCGCGGCCACAACGTGATGAAGGGCTACTACAACCGGCCGGAGGCGACCGCGGAGGTCATGCGTGACGGCTGGTTCCGGACCGGCGACATCGCCACCCGGGACGCCGACGGCTACTACGCGATCATCGACCGGGCCAAGGACATGATCATCCGAGGTGGTTTCAACATCTACCCGCGCGAACTGGAGGAGGTCTTGATGACCCACCCCGGTGTCTCCCTCGCGGCGGTGGTCGGGGTGGTCCACGAGTCGCACGGCGAGGAGGTCAAGGCCTACGTGATCCGCGCCTCCGGGGCGGCCGTCACCGAGGAGGAGATGGTCGCCTGGTGCAGGGAGAACATGGCGGCCTACAAGTATCCGCGCATCGTGGAGTTCCGTGACGCCCTGCCGATGACCGCGACCGGCAAGATTCTCAAGCGTGAGCTGAGGTAGGCGCCCTCCCCGGCTGCCCGGCGGCCCCCGGTTTCGAGGACCGCCGCCGAAAACCGGGCGGCGCCTCCGGTCGGCGCCGAGGGCCGGACGGAACCGGCGGTACGGCAGGCGCCCGCGGACGGGCCGTACCGCCGGATCGGGGTCAGGGCCAGTCGACGGAGGGGCGGAGCGGCACGCGGGCGTCGCCCTCGGAGTCGAGCTTGACGCCGAGGATCTGGTGCAGCTGGATCTTGTTGCGCTCGAAGCCGACCACGCAGCCGGCCATGTAGAGACGCCAGACCCTGGCCGTGCCCTGCCCGACCTCCTCGATCGCCTCGTCCCAGTGATCGTCGAGGTTGGCGCACCAGTAGCGGAGGGTCTGCGCGTAGTGCTCTCGCAGGTTCTCCTCGTGACGGATCTCGAAGCCGAGGTCCTCCATCTGGCGGATGAGGTGGCCGACCGACTCCAGTTCCCCGTCGGGGAAGACGTAGCGGTTGATGAAGCCGCCGGCGTTGATGGTCTTCTCGGTGCCGGTCGGCCTGGTGATGCAGTGGTTGAGGATGCGCCCGCCGGGGACGAGCTTGTCGTACAGGAACCGGAAGTAGAACGAGAGCTGATCCTTGCCGATGTGCTCCGTCAGGCCGATCGAGCTGACCGCGTCGAACCCCGTCTCCTTGACGTCGCGGTAGTCCATGTGACGGACCTCGGCCAGGTCACCGAGACCGGCCTCGGCGATGGCCTTCTGCGCCCACTCGGCCTGCTGGCGCGAGAGGGTGACCCCCAGCGCCTTCACTCCGTACTCGCGGGCGGCGTGGATGACCATCCCGCCCCAGCCGCAGCCCACGTCCAGCAGCCGCATCCCCGGTTTCAGGCCCAGTTTCCTGGCCACCAGGTCGAATTTGACCTGCTGCGCCTCCTCCAGCGTGGACTGCTCGGCGGGGAAGACCGCACAGGTGTAGGCCATGGAGGGGCCCAGCACCCACGAGTAGAACTTGTTGGACACGTCGTAGTGATGGTGGATCGCCTCGGCGTCACGCTGCTTGGCGTGCCGGCCGCCCATCTTGGCCAGCATGCCGCGCCGTACCTCCTGGGGGGGCGGCGGCATCCGCATCAGCAGGGGCTTGACACCGAGCGCGCGAACGGCGGCGACCTTCTGGCTCATGGGGATGTCGTTGATGGTGAGCGACCACATCCGCGACAGCAGGGAGTACATGTCCCCGTCGACGTCGAGGTGCCCCGACACGTAGGCCCTGGCGAGCCCGAGCTCGCCCGGGGCCTGGGCCAGATAGGCGACCGCCGCCGGAGACCTGACCTCAATGCCGATGCCCGCGCCGTCCGGGCCTGCCTTGCTTCCGTCGTAGGCACTGAAGCGGATACCCGCCTCAGAACCGACGACCATCTCGAAGATCTCTGCGAGCCTCACAGGTTCAACCTCCTAACGCCCCCGCACACACTTGTCGTAGAGGTCGAGCAACCGGCCGCCCGCATCGTATGCCCGCTTTACCGGCCAGTAGGCGATTCCGTTATACAACCGCCAGAATTCGTCCTCTGCGTAGAAAGATGTGGAGTACAGCGACTTGTGCCCATCCAACCGGTGGACCTCACGCTCGATGAGGCGGTTGTAGTAGCCGTCGAACTGGCCCCTGGGCAAGGGGACCGTCCCCCAGAAACCGAAGTTGACATAGAGACGCCCGGGTTGCAAGGGATATATCGGCCACTCACCGGAGGCCTTCAGCGGGCACATCCACACCGGCGTCATGCCGACCCTGTCGTGGAAGAACTCCAGGAACTCGGCACCGCGCTCGACGGGCACCTCGATGTCCTGGATGACCGACTCCTGCGGAGGCAGGCCCCGCCAGCGGTCCACCCGGGCGAGCACGCCGTACCTGCGGTCCAGGCCGACCAGCCTGCGGTAGACGTCGGAACGCATCCACTTGCGCGGCATCAGCGAGCGCACCAGCGCCCCCTGCACACCGAAGGCCCGCGAGCACCAGAACCAGTCCGTGTCCCAGCGCCAGAGATAGTCGCGAACGGTCAGCCAGTCGCGGGTCCTGGTCTGGATGGACCGGTAGTAGATGCGCATACCGGTGTAGTCCGACAGGTAGGGCGCCTTCTCGGCGAAGCGACCGACGGTGAGGTAGAGCTCGCCGGGGCCGAAGAACGTGCCGTCCACGAAGTCGACGGGCTCGCCCTCGTGCTCGCCGCGCTCGCAGATCTCCCTCATGGCGATCATGCACTTGTCGGCGTCGCCGAAGGGAATGTGGGTCAGCCGGACGTACGGCTGGACGGGCTTGAGCTTGATCCGGATCCGGAGCGCGTAGCCGAGCGTGCCGTAGGAGTTGGGGAACGAGCGGAACAGGTCGCGGTGCTCGTTGTCGTCACGCGCCACCACGATCCGGCCGTCGCCGGTGAGGATCTCCAGCTCCTCCACCGACTCGTGCGGCAGCCCGTCGCGGAAGCTGGTGGACTCGATGCCCAGCCCGGTCACCGCGCCGCCCAGCGTGATCGTCTTCAGCTGCGGCACGACGTACGGCATGAGCCCGTGCGCGAGGGTGGCGTCCACCAGGTTCTCGTAGGTGGTCATGCCCTGCACCTCGGCGGTCATGGCCACCGGATCGACCTCGATGACCCGGTCGAGGTCGCGGGCCGACAGCTTCGCCCCCCGGGCACCGTCCCGGAAACGGAAGAGGTTCGTGGTGGCCTTGGCCAGCCGGGGCACCGAGTTGGCCGGGATCGTCGCGTAGGAGTCCCTGATCTGTTCCACGGCACGCCGATGTGCCGACATCTGTGTCATCTGCGTCACAGGACATCACCCCCAGGGATCCCATAGTAAAGATCGGCCCTAGCACGTTATATCTAGGATGTCTCCAGAGCCAGGTGGGACACGTTAAACACGGGGAAACTATAGGGGCGATCCATCCGGAACCCCCTCGCGGCCCACCACCACCGCCCCCGCGGTCCACCGGCGACGCCACCGCATTCGTTCACCGGCTCCGGCGGGGGCGGCCAATCCCACCGGCCCCCGCCCGGGGGAACGCCGATGCCGTCACCAGTCACCGCTTCCGGAAGGTCACTCGCCTCCGCGGGCGTGAAAGCTGCCGAACACCTGGTTCATCAGCCCGGTCTGCCCCTTCCACTCATCGGCGGGGGTGGTCCAGCTCAGTACCACGACCGTGTCGCCGACCGCGACGAAACGGCGTATCTCGTGGTAGGTCACGCCCGGCCTGGCCCATGGCACACCCCCGAGGTCGGTCGCCGCCCAGGTGAACTCCCACTGCAGGCCGGTGCCGTAGGCCAGCGGAATCCGCGCCGTGTCGTCGGAGAGGATCTCGCTCCACTGCGCCGCGCTCTCCCTGACGCTCCGCTGGACCGACTCCAGATCGTCCAGCGGGCCGGGGAGCACCTCCACCGACATGTGCGCGCGGCCGTCGCGCCGGAGCCACTGGGTGTAGCCGGTCTCGGCGGCCCAGTCCCCCCGCCAGGGCGCCGGATACCGGATGGACCAGCTCTCCGGCGCCTTGGCCTGCCAGAGTCTCAGTTCCGTGCCGGGCTCGGCGACCCGGGTCCTGGAGGGCCTGGGCTCCGGCGACCCGCTTGGCGGCCCTGCCCCGGGGTTCTCGGGGAGGGCGACGGGAGACCGCGCGGGCGGATCGGCTCCCTGAGCGGCCGGCGCGGCCGGCTGCGTCATCGCCACGGCCACCGCACCCCCTCCGGCCAGGACCACCGTCGCCGCCACGACCAGTGCGATCCGGCGCCTGTTCCCGCCTCCCTCCCCGCGTCGCCGCCGCCGGGCGGGCATCGCCGAGGTGGGGGCCTGCCGCCCGGCGGGCCTGGACGCGCGGTGGGGCACCGTACCCGACGGGTCGTCGACCGCCTGTGCCAGCAGCAGGTCGGTCTGCTCGGCGCTCAGCCGGTGGGCGGGTTCGCGCTGGAGCAGGCCGGTGAGCACCTCCCTCATCGCCGGGGGCACCCGGCTGAGGTCGGGCTCCTCGGTGAGGAGTGCGCCGAGGGTGGCGATGGCGTCGCGGCGCTCGAAGGGGCCGTGACCGAGCAGCGCCGCGTACAGGGTGGCGCCGAGTGCCCACAGGTCGGACCAGGGGCCGGTGTCGCCGCCCGTGGCACGTTCCGGCGGCAGGAAGCTCGGCGAGCCCGTCACCATGCCGGTCTGGGTCAGCGAGGTGTCGCCCTCCACGGTGGCGATGCCGAAGTCGGTGAGCACGGCCCGCCCCTCGGGGGCCAGGAGGATGTTGCTGGGTTTGACGTCGCGGTGCAGGATCCCGGCGTCGTGGGCCGCCCGGAGGGCCGACAGCACCTGGCGGCCGATGCCGGCCACCTGCCGCACCGCCAGCGGTCCGGCCTCGTCCAGCCCCCGGGCCCTGACGAGTTCCATGATGATCCAGGGGCGGCCGTCCTGCTCGGCGACGTCGTAGACCGCCACGATGTTGTGGTGGTTGAGCCGGGCCGCGGTCCTGGCCTCGCGGGAGGTGCGGGTCAGCTGGCGCCCGTGCTCGGCCGGGGAGAGGTTCGGCGGAAGCAGCACCTCCTTGACCGCGACCGGGCGGTCAAGGAGCGTGTCGTAGCCCTCCCACACCACCCCCATGCCCCCGCGGCCGAGCTCTCTCAACAGTCGATAGCGCCCAGCGACCACCCGTTCACTGTGCGGATACGTCATCGCGCAACCCCTAGATCCCATTCAGCTGAGGCGCAAGCTTCCCATACCACCCAGATGTTGCGTGGCCCCTCTTACGACGTCTTGCCAGATAAAGCCGAATGTTGTTCTATTTAGCCGGAGAAAGGTCGCGGGGCATTACCTGGCAGCCGCTCGACGGAACCGTCTCGCGGGCAGGCCTCCGCTGTGGCGAGGAGAGATCGATGGAGCACGTGAACAGGAGCGGTCCGCTGGCCGGAGTCCGCGTGCTGGAGCTGGCCGGTCTGGCCCCCGGGCCGTTCGCGGGGATGATGCTGGCCGATCACGGCGCCGAGGTGCTCCGGGTGGAGCGGGTCGCCGCCGTCGCCGCCGCCGGGGACAGCCCCCGCCAGGAGGTGATGGACCGGGGAAAGCGGACGATCGGCCTGGACCTGAAGTCCCCCGAGGGCGTGTCCGCCTTCAAGGAACTGGCCGCCCACGCCGATGTGGTCATCGAGGTCTACCGGCCGGGAGTGGCCGAACGGCTCGGCATCGGTCCGGCCGACCTGCACGCGGTCAACCCGCGCCTGATCTACGGGCGGATCACCGGCTGGGGCCAGGAGGGGCCGCTGGCGCCGACCGCCGGGCACGACATCGACTACATCGCGGTCTCCGGCGTCCTGTCCATGCTGGGCCGGGCCGACGAGCGCCCCACCCCGCCGATCAACATCCTCGGCGACTTCGCCGGCGGCGGGCTCATGCTGGCCTACGGCGTACTGCTCGCCCTGGTGGAGCGCGCCCGGACCGGCGAGGGCCGGGTGATCGACGCGGCCATGGTGGACGGCGCGGCGACGCTGTTCGCGATGTTCTGTCACGGCGCCCAGAACGACGTCCAGGGCCCGCGTGGCACGAACCTGCTCGACACCGGCGCCCCCATGTACGACACCTACGAGACCTCCGACGGCGGGTTCCTCGCGGTCGGCGCGCTGGAGCCCAAGTTCTGGGCGGAGATGGTGTCACTGATGGGCCTGTCCGACCTGCCCGACCGTGACGACAGGTCCAACTGGCCCGCGCTGCGCGAGCGGCTGGCCGAGGCGTTCGGCTCCAGAACCCGCGCCGAGTGGGAGGCGGTGTTCGACGGCTCGGACGCGTGCGTCTCCCCCGTGCTGGAGATGTCAGAGGCCGCCGACCACCCGCACAACAAGGCACGTGGTGTGTTCGTGGAGGTCGGTGGCGTCCGGCAGCCCGCACCGGCACCACGCCTGCTCGGCGTGCCCGAGCAGGACCTCTCCCCCGCGACCCGGCCGGCGGACCTGTCCTCCTGGGGCCTGTCCGGCGAGACAGAGGCCAGGCTGCGCGAGGCGGGAGTGCTCGCCTGACGCCGGGGACGGCGGCGGAGCCGCTCCCGGCCGTTCAGCGCAGCGAGGGCAGGATCGCGGCGTAGACGTCCACGCCCCCCGGATGGTGGATCTCCACGTCGGTGGTGAAGGCGCGGGGCGGGGCGCCGCCGGACTCGGTGTGCTTCCGCAACCACTGCCACACCTCCTGGAGCGCGCCCGGCATCGGCCCGCGCGCCTCCAGCTTCAGCGCCTGAACCCCGGGCACCCGCACCGCGACCATGCCCTCGGGCAGCGCGGCGGCGCTGCGCACGGCCACCCCGACGATCTGCGTGTAGGGGCCGTGGTGATCACTCTCATAGTCCGTCAGCACCGCGTAGAGGTTCTCGTCCACCCGCCCGGGCACGTGCGCGAAGGCCCCGGGTGCCCCGGCCCGCGCCCACAGCGTACGGAGCCGCCCCCGCCCCTGCTCCATCTCCTCCGCGTTCGAGGTCCGTACGGCATGGCCCACGACGAGCATCTCGGGCCGGTCAACAACGATCACAGCGCCTCCTCATGGCCACCCTGCTGAACTCACGCAAACCGGATCCTAGTGCCCCGTCCACGCCGCGTTCCCTCTTTGAGATCTTCAAAAGCGGGAACGCTTCCCCGTAACCATTCACCCGATAAGGTGGACGAACGTGAAATTTCTCAATGGGATGACACCGGCCTACGACCTGACCTACAGCGATGTGTTCATGGTTCCGACACGGTCCTCGGTGGGTTCCCGGCTCGCCGTCGACCTGTCGACGCGGGATGGCACCGGAACCACGATCCCCCTCGTGGTCTCCAACATGACAGCCGTGGCCGGACGCCGCATGGCCGAGACCATCGCCCGGCGCGGCGGCATCACCGTGATCCCGCAGGACATCCCGATCGACGTCGTCGCCAACGTGGTCGACTGGGTCAAGAAACGCGACCTGGTGCACGACACACCTCTCACACTCACCCCGCACGACACCGTCGGCCAGGCGCTCAGCCTCCTGCCCAAGCGGTCCCACGGCGCGATCATCATCGTCAACTGGGACAACCGCCCGGTCGGCGTGGTCACCGAGGGCGACTGCGCCGGCGTGGACATGTACACCCAGCTCTCCCAGGTCATGTCCGACCACCTGCTGGCCCTGCCCGCCGGGCTCGACCCGCGCGAGGCGTTCGACCGGCTCCACGGAGGACGCCACCGGCTCGCCCCTGTCGTCGACGCCGACGGGCGGCTGGTCGGCATCATGACCCGGACCGGCGCGCTGCGGGCCACGCTGTACCGGCCCGCGCTCGACGCCTCCGGCAGGCTGCGCGTCGCCGCGGCCGTCGGCGTCAACGGCGACGTGGCCGCCAAGGCCAAGGAACTGCTTGAGGCCGGGGTGGACTGCCTGGTGGTGGACACCGCCCACGGCCACCAGGAGAAGATGCTCGGCGCCCTGAGGGCGGTGCGCTCGCTCGACCCCGGCGTGGCGGTCGCGGCGGGCAACGTCGTCACCGCCGAAGGCGTGCGCGACCTGGCCGAGGCCGGGGCGGACATCCTCAAGGTGGGCGTCGGGCCGGGCGCCATGTGTACCACCCGGATGATGACCGGTGTGGGCCGCCCGCAGTTCTCCGCGGTGCTGGAGTGCTCCGCCGAGGCCCGCCGCCTCGGACGCCACGTCTGGGCGGACGGCGGGGTACGGCACCCCCGGGACGTGGCGCTGGCCCTGGCCGCCGGAGCCGCCAACGTGATGATCGGCTCCTGGTTCGCCGGTACTTACGAGTCCCCCGGCGACGCCCGCACCGATGCGGACGGCCGTAGATACAAGGAGAACTTCGGCATGGCCTCGGCCCGCGCGGTGAAACTGCGCACCGCGGAGGACTCCCCCTTCGAGCGGACCCGCAAGGCCCTGTTCGAGGAGGGCATCTCCACCTCCAGGATGTATCTCGACCCGGTCAGGCCCAGTGTGGAGGACCAGATCGACGCCATCGTGGCCGGACTGCGCTCCTCGTGCACCTACGCGGGCGCGTCCGACCTGGAGGAGTTCCACGAGCGCGCGGTGATCGGCGTGCAGAGCGCGTCCGGCTACACCGAGGGCATGCCACTCCACCAGAGCTGGTAGTCCTGCGGGGGGCAAGGATCATGCCCCCTCTCACCCCCTCTTGCCCCCCGTTCGGGGTGGGGCAGGTGCGGGGCGGAGCAGGTGCGGGGCGGGAGCGCGGAGGCCGTGGCGCTCGGCGCCCCAGCGTCTCGCCTCCCGCACGGAGGGACGGGCCGTCGGCGGCGTGACCGTCGACTGGCTTCTCGGCCCTCGCCTCCCGCGCGGAGGAGGGGTCACCTGTGATAGCGCGACACCACCATCCGCCGGCGACGGTCGTCCAGATACAGCGGCCTGCCCCGATAACGAGTGAGCCGGCACAGTGCCATCAGCCCCATGAGTGCCAGCAGCACCTCGATCATCATGATGAATGCGATCATTTCAGGTTCCTTCGCAGACCAGCACGGCGATCCCTGTCCACCCATCGTCAGTGCTATAGCACATGAACTTAACAGCACATCGCACCGTTTGTCGCCCAATGTCCGCTTTCATTAGGAAAGCTTTCACCCGGAAGCTTTCCCGGGTCACCCGATAGGACAAGGTGCCGGGCGGACACGCATTCTCCCTCCCTCGCGGGGTAGTCACCAGGCCGGATCCCCCTTCTAAGCACGGGAAGGCGAACGGACATGCCAGAACTATCCACCGTCCCGGACACCCAGGTCGTCGTCGACCGGAGAGTGCTGGTCGGCTACGACAACTACCTCGCCGCCCAGCGGGCCGTGGACGGCCTCTCGGACGCGGGCTTCCCCGTCGAGCACGTGGCGATCGTCGGCAGCGATCTGAGGCTGGAGGAGACCGTCACCGGCAGGATGACCAACAGCCGGGCCGCGCTCGCCGGGGCGGGGAGCGGCGTGGTCTTCGGCGCCGTCGCGGGAATGTTCCTCGGGCTCTTCACCTCGACCACGATGTCGTTCATCGTGCTCGTGCTCTGGGCCGCGCTCTGGGGCACGGTGATGGGAGCGGCGTTCGGGTTCATCAACCACTTCTTCACCGGCGGCAAGCGGGACTTCGCCTCACGCAGCGCGATCGTCGCCGGCCGCTACGACGTGCTGGTGGCGGCCTCCCATCTCGACCACGCCCGAGCCGTCCTGGAGAGCGGCTTGCGTCCCGCCGACACCGTGGTCGTTGAGCCTCCCCCGTCGGCCGGGCCGTACGCCCCCGCCGCGGAGAGGCCGACCGCGCCACAGGCCCCCGCCCGGGAGGACGGCTGAGAAGGGCCCCCGTACCACCTCTGAAAGAGGGAGAAGAGCGTGTCCAGGGCTCTCGCCCCACCGAACCGGTGGGGCGAGAGCTCGCGAGGACGACCGGGCGACGGGCACGACGGGCACGGGAGGCATTCGGCGGGCACGGGAGGCACGGCGGGCATGGGGTCGCCCATGGGGGCTATGGGGGGGCATTCGGCGGGGGCGACCTCGGAGAGTCCGAACAGCAGCCGGACCATGGCCTGCGGCCCTGTTACGGGCGGGGCCGCGGACAGTCGTCAGCGGCGGGCCGGTGCGGCGGGCGATCCCATCCGGGACACGGCGTCAGGGCCGTCACGTCCCCCGGCGCTCATAGGCGCGCCGGACCCCGTAGAGTCGTCCGGCCGACCGGAAGGCGGTCGGCACGCACCCAACCAAGGAGAACCACGTGGCACTGGAGAAGCCTGAGATCGACTTCCCGGAGGGCGAGGCGCCCTCGGAACTGCAGATCGTCGACATCGTCGAAGGAGACGGTCCCGAGGCCAAGCCGGGTCACCAGGTCAGCGTGCACTACGTCGGCGTCGCCTTCTCCACCGGCGAAGAGTTCGACGCCTCCTGGAACCGCGGCGAGACCTTCCAGTTCCCGCTGGGGGGCGGCCGGGTCATCGCGGGCTGGGACCAGGGCGTCGCGGGCATGAAGGTCGGCGGCCGTCGTCGCCTCACCATCCCGCCCCACCTCGGATACGGCAACCGCGGCGCGGGCGCCCGCATCAAACCGGGCGAAACGCTGATCTTCGTCGTGGACCTGCTCGGCGTCAGCTGACGCCCCCGGCGGCCTCGGCAGACGGCCACCGGTTCACGGGGCCGCGGTGGCCGCCACCGTGTGCCCCGTGAACCACCCCGCACCCCGCACCCCGCACCCGAAGGGTGATCGCCTCCCCGGTGGGAGGCGGATTTTCCCCACGGCGGTTGGATCACTCCGAAAAGCGGAGGGGCATCCTCCCGAAATGTCACTCTCAGCTCTTAGGCTGAACCTGTGCTGTTGATCGATCTTGCCCGCACGTCGGTGGCCGTGGCCGCCGACTCGGCCCGGTTGGCGAAGATCCGCCATCTCGCGGAGCTGCTCGGCCGGGTCGAGCCGGACGAGGCGGAGATCGCCATCGCCTACCTCTCCGGCGAGCTGCCGCAGCGCACCATCGGCGTGGGCTGGACCGGCCTGCAGGATCCCCCCGATCCACGCCTGACGGCGACCGCCACCCTGCGCCAGGTGAACGACCTGCTCGACCGGGTCAAGGCCCAGTCGGGCCCCGGCTCCCAGAGCGCGCGCAAGGCTCTGATCATCGAGCTGTTCGGGGCGGTCACCCGCCAGGAACAGGCGTTCCTGTCCAGACTGCTCCGCGGCGAGCTCCGGCAGGGTGCGCTGAACGGCGTGATGATCGAGGCCATCGCGAAGGCCGCCGAGGTGCCGGTCGCCGAGGTCAGGCGGGCACTGACCCTTCGCGGCCGGCTGCCGGCCGTCGGCGCCGCCGCGCTGAAGGGCGGGGTCGAGGCGCTGCGTGCCTTCCACCTGGAGGTCGGCCGTCCGGTGTCGCCGATGCTCGCCCAGAGCGCCACCTCCGTCGCCGCCGCACTGGGCAGGATCGGCGGGCCGTCCGCCGTCGAGTGGAAGCTCGACGGCGTCCGGATCCAGGCTCACCGCGCCGGTGACACGGTGAGCGTCTTCACCCGGACGTTCGACGACATCACCGCCCAGGTGCCGGAACTGGTCGAGACGGTCGGCGCTCTGTCCTCTCGGGACCTGGTCCTGGACGGCGAGATCATCGCACTACGTCCGGACGGTCGTCCCGAGCCCTTTCAAATCACCTCCGGTCGGGTGTCGAACCGCACCGACGTGGCGAGGGTGCGCGAGAAGACCCCGCTGAGCGTGTTCTTCTTCGACGCGCTACGGATGGACGGCAACGACCTGCTCGACCTGCCGGGTGAGGCGCGCCACGCGGCCCTGACCGAAGTCGTGCCGACGGAGTCGATAACTCCACGCCTGGTCACCGGCGACGTCACGAGCGGCGAGGAGTTCTTCAAGAACGCGCTCAGGGCCGGACACGAGGGCGTGGTGGTCAAATCTCTGCAGACGCCCTACGCGGCCGGGCGACGCGGAGCCGGCTGGATCAAGGTCAAGCCCCGGCACACGCTCGACCTGGTCGTCCTCGCCGCCGAGTGGGGCCACGGCCGCCGCGAGGGCCGGCTCTCCAATCTGCACCTGGGCGCCCGGGATCCACAGACCGGTGGGTTCGTCATGCTCGGCAAGACCTTCAAGGGACTGACCGACGAGTTGCTCGCCTGGCAGACCGAGCGTCTCCTTGATATCGCCGAGGGTCCCGCCGACCACTGGACGGTCACCGTCCGGCCCGAACTCGTCGCCGAGATCGCGTTTGACGGGGTCCAGCGCTCCAGTCACTATCCCGGCGGGATGGCGCTGCGCTTCGCCCGGGTCCTGCGCTACCGCACCGACAAAAGCGCCGACCAGGCCGACACCGTGGAAACGGTGCGCGCCCTGCTGCTCTGATCGACCACTGCTCTGACCGCGAGTCTCGGCCACAGCCCCTTTCCTCTGGATCCGTGGAGCGTGTGGGCCCCGCGGGCACCGCGGTGCTCCAGGGAGCCATGTTGATCACAGTCTCCGCGGCGTGCTGCGGGTTCACCCCGCACTCCGTGGAATCGCCGTTTTTCTGTGACGCCGCATTGATCGTGGCCCGCACGACGCCCTCCGGGGACCGCCACCCCGGAGGACCGTTCCGATGTGATCTATTTCGACACACAACATCACCCATAGGTGATCAACAGTTAATTGATCATTATATTTCAATCTAAGTGATATAAGTCACTTTATATCCCGTTAACATGGTTTTACTATCTCTTTGTCGCATATGGTCGGCCCACCTTAGGCGGGAAGCACCCCTGTGACCCGCCAATGGGACCGGTCGGCGCGCACCCCCCGTCTCCCCCGCCCCGCACGGCCCTCCCGTGTCCTGCCCCCGATCTTGGACCGTGGTTTCCCTTGGGCCTGCACTCTCGCACTCCGTCTCCCCGCACCCCCCGAACATCCCCTCTGAAAAAGCCGAGGCCGGGAAGACCCGGCAAGCGGCGTCTGACCGTGCTGGCCGCAGGCGTCGCCACGGTGGTCTCGGCAGGCGTCTGGGCGCTCTCCGCCTTCGACAACGCCCCGTGGACGGCGGCCGGCCTCAGCGGAGCCCGGAACCCCGTCGGCACCGCCGTGCCTTCCGGCGGCCCGGCGAGCACCGTCGGGAACTCCGCGGCCACCGGCGGGAGAACCTCGGTCTCCCCCGTCCGGCCCGAGGGCACAACGGCTCAGGCCACCACCCCCGAGGCTGCGACCGACTCGGTCACCACCGCCCCGACCACAACGGCGGGACCGGGAGCAGCCAAGGGGACGACGGGGCCGTCCAGCGCGCCCCGGGCCACAATCAGACCCCCCGCCACGGCCACGCCGACCGACGCCGCCACCCCCATGGTGAAAAGCACGCCGAAGATCGGCAAGACCAAGGCCGCCCCAGAGCCAAAGACCCACGTGATCTCAACCGGGACCTGTGGCGCCTCCTTCTACGGGGAGCCGCAGATGACGGCCAGCGGCGAGCAGTTCAACCCGAACGCGATGACCGCCGCGCACAAGAGCCTGCCCCTTGGCAGCAAGGTCCGGGTGACCAATCCCGCGAACGGCGAGTCGGTCACGGTCAGGATCAACGACCGCGGCCCGTACGTGGGCGGACGCTGTCTCGACCTGTCCAGAGCCGCCTTCTCCGCCATCGGCGACACCGGCGCCGGAGTGATGCGGGTCAAGTACGAGGTTCTCGGCAACTGACCGGCGATCGCTCCGGTCTACTTCACCAGGCGGAGCGTGAGCGGGTAGCGGAAGTTACCCTCGCCGAGCGCGGCCAGGCCGCCGATCACCGACAGCACCGCGCCTCCGATCCAGAGCAGGGGCGTCAGCACCAGGCCCACGAAGGTGATCGTCAGCACCAGGGTGGCGCCGAGCAGTGTGAGCTGGAAGTTGAGCGCCTCCACCGCGTGCCTGCGAATGTAGGGCGAGGTCTTTCCAGCGGCCAGCAACATGATCAGCGGACCGAGCGCGAGCAGGCCGACCAGCGGGAGCAGGTGGGCCGCCGCCGCGCCCAGGCGCTCTCCCCCGGTGTCCGCCCGCGCGTCGTAACCCGCGGGCACCGCCCCGCCCGGCACGGGAGGGTATGGCGCGGGCGCGATCGGACGCGAGCCGTACAGCTCGTGCATGATCGGCATGAGATCACCGTGGAAGCGAGCCGTCATCGCCCGCTCCAGCCTGTCGTCAAAGTCGATTCTGTCGAACCGCCCCTCCGCGTAGGCGGCCTTGACGTGTTCGACCACCTGCTCCCGATCATGATCGCTCACCCGGAGCCCGGCGTAGTCGAGCCCCGGGCCGGGGGACGGCGCACTCTCGCCCCATGAGTGCGCCGTCGGTGTCGCTGTGCCTGCCATGGGATCGACATCCCTTTCGTCGCCGCTTTTACGTCAATCCTGAGCAACAACTTTTGAGCGGTCTATCCGGATGAACCCTTGGATGTCCCTTAGAGTCACCCCTGGACTTGCACCAAGACACGACCAGGAGATGTATACAGGGAGACATGAGATGGCGTGATCGCTATGGGTTGAGGCGTCTACGCGGGCCGAAGATCGCCAAGTTCGACCGTGAGGCGACCGACTCCGACGTCGAGGCACTCATCGACTTCGCGAAGTCGCGTCGTGGCGTGGAGTTCTATGTGGAACCGGAGACCTTCGCGACCGACACCACCGCGATGGCCATCGCGGACGACGGCGAGTGGACCCGTCGCCGGGTCGGCTCGCCTGCGGTGATCCGCAAGGTGGCCCGTGACCTGGCCCTTCCGGTCTACGATGTGCAGCTGACCGGCTATCCCGCCCGGATGCGGGCCTACAACGAGCGCCGTAAGCGCGCCGAGAGCTGACCGGTCATCCCGCTGGGACCCCCGGTTCCTCCAGCAGGGCGACCATGGGCAGTAACCAGGCCATCCGGGGGCTGCCCATCTCCCGGCCGAGCTCCTCGGAGCTCGGCATCCTGCTGTTGAGCACCTCAGGCGGGAGCAGATGGCGCAGCGCGTGCGTGAGCAGGTTCGCCATGGAGTAGTCGGGATCGATGTCACGTGCACGGGCCAGCGCGATGCCGGCCAGGGCGGAGTCGCCCCCGCACCAGGCCACCACCCCGAGCAGGGAGGCGGCCGGGGCCACGAACCTCGGCTCCAGCCGCCGGGTGAGGTCCCGCCACAGCCCGAGGTGAACGCTACGGGTGCCCCCGACGGCCAGTGCCCACGCCTCGTCACGGATCCGGATCACCGCGAGGTCCAGACCCAGTCTGGCCGCCGCCTCGTCGTCGAGCCGTCCACCGGAGGCGTAGAGATCGATCGCCGAGTGGACCCGCGCCATTCCCGCCGCGACGAACTCCGCCACGAACTCCCCCTCTCCGCGTCCGGCGAGACTGTCCCTCATCTCCCGCGTGACACGGGCGGTGGCCCGGCGCATAGCCAGCCTGGCGGACCCGCCGACAGAGTCGAGTGACCGCTCAAGGGTTTCGCGGTCGGGCAGGGCGACCAGCCCCTGCACGGCCGCCTGAGCGGCGACGGCGCCGGCCTTCCTTTCGTACGGCGTGCCGTCGATGGGGCAGCAGTCGGCCCGGGAGCACAGGTAGGACCAGTAGCGGCCCCCCTCCACCCGGAGTGCCTCGACGAGCGTGATGTCACCTTGCCGGAACAGGGCGACGGCGAGATCCACGGCCGGGGTCACCAGCGGACCCGGACCGTATCCGACGACGACGACCTGGGTGATCCCCTCCTGGGCGAGCAGCGGGGCGACCCGGCCGAGGCCCGGATCAGCCAGCGGCAGGTCCCAGCGGACGGTCAGGTGCAACCGGCTCCTGGGCGGATTTCCTCTCAGCCCGATGACGACCAGGCTGTCGGCAGGGTGAAATCCCACGAGGTACGGCACGGCGCCGAGGACGTCCTCCGTGGAGCTGAGCAGAAGGCTGGGCTGCGGCCGAAGCGAGGCGGGCGAGGGCGGGGTGTCGGTTGTCATGGGCGGAAGCCTCACCTGAGTCCCGGCCCCGTTTCAGCACCGAACCGCACTCTGTGGACAGTTTCCGGCTTTCCACAGCCTTCGCTTCGAAGCCCTGTGGACGGCCTCCGGTTATCCACAGTTTCCGGCCCGGAGCGGCCGGCGCGGGACGCGGTGGCGCATGATCGGGGTCTGTCCGATCCCACGGATCATCGACCTTCCGGGGACGGGAACGGGGAAGGGAGGAAAGCGACACCGTGTCATCCGCCCGTGAGCGGTCACGCTCTTCGGTGAATGCCCGGATCCACACCCGAAATGCCGGGGAGCGGGCCGGCCACCACCAGTCGCGTCCGGACCATGATCGCCGCACCCGCCACGGCGGCGGGCATCGCGACCACCGCGGCCAGCGGAATAAGAAAGATCAGGAAGATCAGCACCCCGAATCCGAGGGCGGAGGCCTTGTTCTCGCGGAGCACCGCGAAACGGCTCCCGCGAGCCAGACCCCTGCGTTCCATGGCCAGCGCGGTGAGCTCGACAGTGAGGAAGAAGCCCGAGACCAGGGCTCCCAGCACCGGCACCACCGTCTGCCCGATCACCGGCACGAAGCCGAGGAGGAACAGCGGAACAGTGAACAGCAACACGTATCCGAGGGTGACCAGACTGTCCTTGATGGAGCGGGGAATCGACTTCCAGAGCGGGACCTCATGTCCGCTCGGCAACTCCCCATAGGTCAGCTCGACCTTCTCCGAGAGCTTCTCGTAGAACGGCTCGCCGAGGATCAGCGTCACGGCGGTGAAGGTCACCACGAACAGGATCACACCGGCGCCGAAGACAGCCAGCCCGACCAGCGCGCGCAGGGCCGTTCTGGCCCCCTCGGACCACCCGTCGGCGAACGGCGTCGCCCATCCCGCGAAGGCGGTGGCGTTGGTGCCGAGAAAGTAGAGGCCGACCGCGTAGAACATGAAAACGATCAGAGCGGGGATCAGCCCGAACAGCCACCAGCGAGGGTTGCGGGCGACCCAGCCCAGTCCCTGGAAAAAGAACCCGATGCCGTTCGCAAAGGAGCGGAAATGACCCATGCCCGGAAGGTTAGCCGGATCGGCGGATCATCGCTTGACGGCGCCGGGGACCTCCCGTCCCACGCTCCGCCGCCCATCCGCCCCCACAGGGGTGGGCACCCGGTTCTCTGTCCCCGCAGACGCAGGAAGAGAAGGCATCCGCCCCACAGGGGTGGGCACCGCCGAGAGGGCTCAGGAGCATCCGGGCACCGGGATCTCCGAGTGCGGCAGCGGGACCGTGGACCCTGGACGGAGAGGTGCGAGGTGGAGGGTCCCACGCTGGAGGAGCGATCCGGAAGCGTCACCGGCAGGAAGGTCCCATCCGGACGATCTGAAGAGACGACGGGACAGAACTTCGGAGCGGAGAGCGGGACGGGAGGTCTCATCGGGCAAGACGTGTAAGACGTCTCGTGGTGGAGGAGGCGGGAGGCACGGTGAGGGAACGGGGGTACGGGAGCCCTTAGGCGCGCTGCCAGAGCGTGGGCACCGAGACACCGAGGGCGGTAAGGAGCCTGCGCAGAAGAGGCAGGGAGATGCCCAGGACGTTGCCGTGGTCGCCGTCGATGCCGTCGACGAACCAGCCTCCGGGGCCGTCCAGGGTGAAGGCCCCGGCGACCCGAAGGGGTTCCCCAGTGGCGACGTACGCGGCGATCTCAGCGTCGCTGGGGGTGCCGAAGCGCACGACCGTGGCGCCCACCTCCGACACCTCTCTGCCGTCGGCGGCGTCGATCACGCAGTGACCGGTGAGCAGGCGGCCCTCGCGACCGCGCATGAGCCGCCAGCGGGCGACGGCGTCCTCGGGCGACAGCGGCTTGCCGTAGGCCTGCCCGTCGAGTTCCAGGACAGAGTCGCAGCCGACGACCAGACCGGATGCGAGGTCCCGTGCCACCGTCGCCGCCTTCGCCCGAGCCAGGGCGAGGCAGAGTTCGCCGGGGCTGTCGGCGGTGACGGCCTCCTCGTCCACTCCACTGACGATCACCTTGGGGTCGAGTCCGGCGCTGCGGAGCAGGGCGAGCCGGGCGGGCGAGGCTGAGGCGAGAACGATCTGGGTCACGCCGATCGAGCCTAGCGCGATTCCGCCGGCCGCTCCTCCTCACAGGTTCCTGATCATCGGTACCACGGGAAGTCCATGGCGGCGTGGCCCTCGACCTCCCCCGGAGGGCGAAGCACAACAGGACAGGCCGGGATCGTCAGGTGGGGCTGTGGAGTTCGGAGGACGAATCCGATGGGGGTGGCGGAGGCGCGGCGCCGCGGGAGAGTCCCGCGGCGGCGTAGACCTCGACCTCCCCCAGGGTTTCGTGTTCCAGCAGGGCGGTGACGACGGCGTCCAGGCGGTCGCGGTTCTCCTTCAGAACGTCCTGAGCGATCTCGTAGCACTCGTCCACAATGCGCCGGGTCTCCTCGTCCACCGCCGCGAGCGTGGCCGGAGCGGCGACGGGGTGACCGTCACCGGAGTTCGGGAGAATGGTCAATGGGCCGATCTTGGGGGACATGCCCCAGCGGCCGACCATTCCCCGGGCGATCGCGGTGACCTGTTCCAGGTCGTTCTCCGCGCCGGTGGTGACCATCCCGTAGACGACCTGCTCGGCGGCCATGCCGCCGAGGGCTCCGATGATCCGGCCCCGCAGATACCTCTCGTCATAGGCGTAGCGGTCGGTGTCGGGTGTGGAGAGTGTGACGCCGAGCGCCCGGCCGCGCGGGATGATCGAGATCTTCCTGACCGGGTCGGCGCCGGGCTGGAGCATGCCCAGCAGCGCGTGACCGGCTTCGTGGTAGGCGGTGCGCCTGCGTTCCTCCTCCGGGATCACGATCGCGCGGGCCGTACCGAGCTGGATCTTCTCCAGGGCGTCCGCGAGGTCACGGGTGTGCACCTTCTGATTGGATCGCTTGGCCGCGAGGAGCGCGGCCTCGTTGACAAGGTTGGCCAGGTCGGCGCCGGTCATCCCGGGGCTGTTCTTGGCGAGCCGCTCCAGGCTCACGTCGTCGGCGAGCGGTACCCCCCGGGTGTGTACCTTGAGGATCGCCACCCGGCCTTCGGCGTCCGGTGCGGATACCGCGACGGTCCGGTCGAACCGGCCTGGTCGCAGCAGTGCCGGGTCGAGGATCTCCGAGCGGTTGGTGGCGGCGATCACGATCACGCCTTCGGAGCCGCTGAAGCCGTCCATCTCGGTCAGGATCTGGTTGAGGGTCTGCTCACGCTCATCGTGACCACCGACGCTGCTGCCGCCGCGGGTGCGGCCGATCGCGTCGATCTCGTCGATGAAGATGATCGACGGGGCGACCTTGCGCGCCTCGTCGAACAGCTCTCGCACCCGCGAGGCGCCCACTCCCACGATCATCTCGATGAACTCCGAGGCGCTCGCAGAGAAGAACGGCACGTCCGCCTCGCCCGCGACGGCCCGCGCGAGCAGGGTCTTGCCGGTGCCCGGCGGGCCCGTGAGCAGCACGCCCTTGGGCAACCTGGCTCCCAGTCGGCGGTATTTGCCTGGCTCCTTGAGGTAGTCGACGATCTCGGCGAGCTCGTTCTCCACCTCGTCGATGCCCGCGACGTCGTCGAAGTCGACCCTTACCTTGTCCGCGTCCACCGGGATGACCGACTTCGACCTGCCCATGCCGCCCAGCCCGCCGAAGCCGCCCGGGCCCCGGCCGCCCGGCATGCCGGCCGCCGAGCGCCGGATGAACCAGATCCACAGACCGGCCAGCAGCAGGACGGGCAGCAGCGACAGCAGCAGGTTCACGAGGAAGCCGCGATCGCCGGCGACCGGGTCGGCCTTGATCGCCACACCCGCTGCGGTGAGCTGCTGGTACAGCTGGCGCTGGTCGGCGAAGACCGGCATCTCGGTGGAGAACCGGGTGTAGGTGCGGTTTTCGCTGTCGGGGTCGCGGGCGGCGTTCTTCAGCTCGCCCTGAATGGAGAACCCCTTGGCGTAGATGTCCTTGACGTTCTTCGCCTGCACCTGCTGGGTGAACTGTGTGTATGAGATCGTCTCGACCGTGCCGCCGTCGAGAAACGACGAGATGAGGAAGAAACCCGCGTAGACCAGCAGCATGGTGAGCGCGAAGCGCCACCAGTTGATCCTGGGGCGCTGCGGAGCCGACGGCTTGGCGGGCAGTCCTTCGGACCGCCATGGCCTGGGCTCGTCGTCCCTGCCCGGTTCCTCGCCGCTGGGCCCCTTACGATCCTGAGACGCCGGTCGCTCCACGACTTCCCCCTCCACGACCACGGGGGTCCCCGACCGTGGGGACCCCCGGAGACGGGCACCCTCAGGCGTGCGTCCAGCCGGCCGCCTTCATCGCGTTCTTCAACTGCTCCTCCTGCTCGACGCTGAGCGAGGTCTTGACGAGCTGCCCGCCGTACGGTGCGAGCTCGGCGATCACCTTGTCCCTGGTGCCCTCGACCACGAGCGCGAAGACGGCCGCGGCACCGGGCTGCAGGCCCTCGCCGAGCTCCTTCATGAAGCCGTCGTCCACGCCCACGTCGGTCATCGCGCCCGCCGCGGCACCGGCGGCGGCGCCCACGGCCATGCCGAGCAGCGGCATGAGGAAGATCAGTCCGATCAGTCCGCCCCAGAGCGCCCCGCCGGCGGCGCCCGTACCGGTGGTGTTGTGCGCCTGGTGGAGCTTGATCTTGCCGTCCTCCCTGCGTTCGGCGACGACCACGTCCGCGAGCTGGATCAGCCGCTCCCGCTGGAGGCCGAGCAGCTTCTCCCTGACCTTCTCGGCGGTTCCGAGGTCGTTGTAGGCGACGACGAAGAGATTGGCCATGAAATTCCCCCGAGTTTCACTAAGCCATGCGAATAACGCGATTCCTGCCCAGAGGGTGACTACTTCAACCTGATCGAGGAGATCGCGGTGTTGATGTCACGCCACCGCTTGTGCTGGGCGTCGGGGATGGTCACGAAGATCATGGCGGGCCGGGTGCCGGGGACCTCGGTCACCGCGACGGCGGCCATGGAGAGCCGGGACCTGCCCTTGACCCGATACTTCACCCGGTAGGCCAGGAGCCAGCCATCCTTGATCGACTGGGAGGCGGTCCAGGCGATCTTGGAGCCCTTGGGGTGGTGGTTAAGCGTCCAGCGGGCGGCCAGCAACGCGGTGTCCTTCAGGCTCTTCTGCGCCTGGATCGGCACCGGGCAGGTCACGAGCATCGCCCGGACACCCGCGCCCTTCGCCTTCGGCAAGACCTGCTTGGTGGAGAACGGCGAGGCCCCGAAGATCTTCCACGGCCTGCCGAACCGGATCAGCGACACACCCGACTTCGCGTCCCGCAGGCGGCGCTTGGTCTTGTACTTCTTGCCGGGCAACGGGCCGAGCCGCCGGTCGCGGGGCAGCTTGGGAACACGAGGGTCGGCCAGGGCCGCCAGTACGGCCTTCCGGTCGTGAACGGCGGTCGGCGAGGGCGACACGGTGGCCGGGGAAGACACCGAGGCCGTGGGGGACGCCGCCGGCGGGGAGCCGAGACCGGGTGAGGGCGCCACGGCGGACGGCGCGGCGCCCTGCCGCGCGGGCGTCTCGCCGGACTGACCGGAGGAACCGGTGTAGACGAGACCGACCACGATCCCGACGACGGCCAGAACCGCAGCGGTGAACCCGGCCAGCAGCCGGTAGATGACGCGCATGGGCAGGTCACCGATACGGGAACGTTTCACCGACGATTTCGGTGGCCGCGAAACGACAATTTTGGGCAAGTCGGACGTATCCGCCTCAGCAGTCACATATGTCGGTACAGAACCCGTCCCCCGGGTCCCCTGAGTCCCACCCAACCCATCGAGCACGATCGGGAGCGTACGACAAATCCGGTTTTCTCGTGCGCGATCCCCATCACACTTAGGGAACGAGTGCCCTCCCGACACCCGTCCTGTCGCCCGATCCGTGCGGCCCGGCGGTTACCTGCCATGATTCGACGGTGCTTGCAGAACGCCAGGTAGAGCTCCGCTTCCACGTCGCCTCCCGTGACGCGAGAACCCACACGAACCTGTCCGCCGTCCGTTCCGACGGCGCCGGACTCTGGCTGGCCGGTGACGAGACCGCCACCGTCGAGCACCTGACGCTCCGCGAGGGCCGCTACGACGACCAGCGCAGTTTCGCCCTGGCCGACTTCGTGGACCTGCCCGCCGGACCGGAGGACGAGGCCGACATCGAGGGCCTGGCCCGGGCCGACGGGTGGCTGTGGGCGATCGGCTCGCACAGCCTCAAGCGCAGACGCGCCAGGAGGGACCACCCGGCCGACAAGGCCCGCCGCCGCCTCGGCACCGTGATACGCGAGGAGAACCGCTACATCCTGGTACGGCTACCGCTCACCGGCTCGACCCCGGTCAAGGTGGACGGCCGCCGGACGGCCGCGATCCTGTCCGGTCCCGGCCGGAACCTGGCCGACCTGATGGCCGACGACCCGCGCCTGGCCCCCTTCGTGAAGATCCCCGGCAAGGACAACGGCCTGGATGTCGAGGGCATCGCGGTCCTCGGCGACCGCGTGTTCGTCGGCCTGCGCGGCCCCGTGCTCCGCGGTTGGGCGGTGCTCCTGGAGCTCCGGCCGGAGACCGACCCCCGCCGTCCCGACCGGCTCCGGCTCGCCCCGATCGACGGCGGGCCGTACCGGACACATCTTCTCAACCTCGGCGGTCTCGGCATCCGCGACCTGTGCCCGCACCGGGACGGGCTGCTGATCCTGGCCGGGCCGACCATGGATCTCGACGGCCCGGTCCAGGTGCTGCGCTGGCGGCCCGGGGACGGACCGTCCGTTGAGCACGACCCCGAGCCGGTGATGAACATGCCCTACGGAGCCGGGTGCGACCATGCGGAGGGGTTGACCGTCCTCGACGACGAGCACCTGCTGGTGGTCTACGACAGCCCGTCCAGCGCACGGCTCACCCCTGAGGGCGGCGTCCTCGCCGACATCGTCAGGCTGACCTGAGCGGCCCGGAACCCGCCGGACGGAAACCTCCCCCACGCAGCCACGGGGCGTCCGCGACGACCGTGCACGACCCCGGCGCGATCTCGGTGAATCCGGCGTCCCTGACCGTCGGCAGGCCCATGTCCACCAACCCGGCCCATCCGGCGGGGTCGGCGGTCCGTACGGCGGACACCAGCCCCCGCTCCCGCCATGCCCGCCGGGCGTGCTCGTCACCGCCCCACCAGCCGAGCTGGGCCGCGTGCCCGGCCTGGGCCATCGCCTTGCCCGCGGACATCTCCAGCGCCGGGTTGATCCAGAGCACCACACCCCCCGACGGCGGTGCCGGTTCGGCCTGGTCGGTCAGGTCGAGGCCGGAGACCTGGAGCCTGGCCAGATCTCTGGGCCAGGCGTCCAGCGGGACCGGCGGGTGGACACGGACCTCGGCGGTGCCGGAGGCGACGGTGACGCCGGGCAGGTCAAGCGCCCGGCGCCACTCGGCCCCGCGTGCCCGCCGTACGACCTTCCTGATCCCGATGCGCTCCCAGGCGCGAACCTGCTCGGCCCACTCTCCGTCACCGGTGGCGCGGGGGTCGTCAAGCAGCGTCAGTACGGCGAGCGCGGCGGCCTCCAGGGCGTCGGTGCGCTCCGGGGGAGCCGCCCGCTCCACCCGCACCACCAGCGGAAGCACCTTCTGACCGGTCACGCGACCTCCTCCGTCCGACCCGCGGCCGATCCGGCTGTGGGTCCGGCCGCGGGCCCGCCGGGCGGCCCGTTCCGCCCGTTCGTCCCTCCAAGGATGCCTGCCGCGTCACGACCCCGGCCACCACCGCCGGATGAGCACCGGCACCCCCGCAATTAACCCGACAATCACCACACAAAGCCCAGACACTCAACAAAACACACAGAACCATCTGATCGTCGACCATTAACCACTATCTCGATAATTAACAATGAAAGCGCGACTCGACATATAAAGCGAGATTTCCCAGTGGGCGGCGCAGACATTTTTCCGTTACCAAGAAACCCCTTTAACCGGTGTTCATCAAATTGAAGGGTCATCGCATTCTCTGTCGGGTAACCCCTGCTTGCCGCCCATCGCGGTGATGTGAGCCGATTCCCCGGAATCACAAAACGACATGGAGCAAGATGACTTCCAGTGGTTACAGACGGCTTTCGAGCATTACCCCCGGCAGGCGCGCACGAGCCTGGGCCGTCGCGACGGCGGCGCTCGGCGTTCTCATGACGCCGATGCTTCAGACGCCGGCCGGCGCCGCTACCGGAAAAGTGGAAACCGTCCTTTCTCATCCGGCCGCCAACGGCGGCCTCACGGCTCCGGCCTTCGATCTCGCCTCCCGTGCCACAGGATCGGCCCTCCGTCTCGGAGGTTGCTTCAGGGGGCACTGCCGGCGTTGCGGGTGCGTGGTACGACACCACTGCATATGCCGGCGCGGCCATCGGGGGTTCCGCGGTTCGCAGGGCCCGCAGGGAGTGCGCGGCCCACAGGGACCACGCGGTCCGCAGGGGTCACGCGGCTCCCAGGGATCGCGCGGCCCGACCGGCTCGACATCGAGTGTCGACACGGAGTTCCAGGGCGCCAACAAGTTCGTCGCATCGACCTCGGACGACGGGACGACGTCCGTCCGGGACCCGCGGACGCTTCCCCGCTGGCACGACCTCTCTCCGCTGAGGGGCTATCCGCTCAACGTGACCGGCGTGTCCCTGGCGGTGATGGGCAACGACCTTCACGTCACGGTCCGGAGCCTGAGCGGTGAGATCGCCCAGACGACGTGTGTCGTGGCCCCCGAGCCTGGAACCGGCGGGAACCCGGCCTGGCCGAACAACTGCGGCGCCTTCGTCAACCTGACGCCGCCGAACTGAGATCCGCCGGAGCCCGGCCGGACGGCCGCGGAAACCGTGGCGGTTGTGCGGGCCGTGGACCGGTGAGTACGCGATACATCGGCGGGCGCCGTGCCGGGGTGACACCCCGGCACGGCGCCCGCCGTATCAATATCCACAAAAATCAGACCAGAGGCGGCGCCATACCGGAGCAGGGGTACTCAGGCGGCACCCATCTCAGATGCACAACACCCGGCTTGTCCTACTTGTCAAGGAAAGAATAATGATGCTCAGCTTTGCTGTACTGAGGCCGATAGGTGATCATATGTCGGATGACTAAGGAGTTCTAGCGTGTTCCGTGCGCGGACGTCTGGCAGGTTCCCGGCCGCACTGGTGGCGGGCGCGTTCGTACTGAGCGCCTGCGGCGGCGCCGGCGCGGCGGGCGGCCCCACGACCTCGAACACGATCTCCGCCGGGGCCAGGAGCATCACCTACGCCTACGAGCAGGAATTCCACTCCTACAACAACAACACCGCCGCCGAGAACGCCATGCGCAACACCGGTCCCCTGCAGCGGGTGCTGACGGGTTTCTGGTTCTACGGCGAGAGAGGCGCGATCACGCCCGACACGGACTTCGGCACCTACCGGAAGACCTCCGACGACCCCCTGACCGTCGAGTACACGATCAGTGACAGGGCGGTCTGGTCGGACGGTACGCCGATCGACTGCGACGACGTGCTGCTCTGGTGGGGTTTCAAGTCCGGAAAGATCAAGGGCTTCTCCACCTCCGGCACCGTCGGGGTCGAGGACACCAGGTTGCCCGCCTGCGACAAGGGGGACAAGAAGTTCTCCCTCGTCTACGACAGGCCCTTCGCGGACTGGGCGGCCGGCGGTCCCGGCGCGACCGAACTGCTCCCCGCCCACGTGGTGGAGAGGCAGGGCGCCCTGTCGGAGGAGGAGTTCATCGCGGCGATCAAGGCGACCGACGCCCGGAAGCTCGAAAAGGCCATCGAGTTCTTCAACAACGGCTGGGTCTCCGAGATCGCGCTCCCCCCCGCCGAGCTGATCCCCTCCTCCGGCCCGTACAAGCTCTCCAAGATGGACGCCGGCCAGTCGTTGACCCTCGTCGCCAACGACCGGTGGTGGGGCGCCCCCGCGGCCACCCCGACGATCATCGAGCGCTTCATCACCCTGGACGAGCAGGCCCAGGCGCTGCACAATCGCGAGGTCCAGATCATCGAGCCACAGCCGGGCCCGGACGTGCTCAATCAACTCAAGGCACTGGAGGGCGTGCGGGTCAACATAACCGACCAGTACACCTACGAGCACCTGGACTTCAACGTCAACTCCAGTCCCTTCAAGGACAGGAGGCTGCGTGCCGCCTTCGCCAAATGCGTGCCCCGGCAGCTCATCGTCGACAACCTGATCAAACCCGTCGTACCGGACGCCAGACCTCTGGAGATCCGCAACGTCGCCCCGTTCCAGGACAACGCCGCGGCGGTCATCGCCGCCGCCGGCGGCGCCGGTGTCCACGGGCGGCAGGACATCAAGGGCGCCAGGGCGCTCGTGGCGAAGGCCGGCAAGACCGGAGTCCAGGTCAAGATCGGCTACCAGACCCCCAACCCGCGCCGCACCGTCGAGGTGCAGCTCATCATCGACGCCTGCAACAAGGCGGGCTTCCAGGTCGTCGACAAGGGCTCAGAGGACTTCTTCGGCACCGTGATGCCCGCCAACGGCTACGACGTGGCCCTGTTCGCCTGGTCCGCCTCCTCACTGATCAGCGGCTGGGCCTCCACCTACACCACACCGACGAAGTGCGACGGCGAGAACAAGGGCAACAACAACGGTTGCTACTCCAGCAGAAAGGTCGACAGGCTCATCGGGAAACTGAACGCGACCGTGGACCCGGACGCGCAGAACCCGATCATCGGGGAGATCGAGAAGGAGCTCTGGGCCGATGTGGCGACCATCCCGCTCTTCCAGCACCCCGGACTGAGCGCGTGGGACGAGGCGATCCGCAACGTCGTCCCGAACCCCGCCCAGTCGACCATCACCTGGAACATGGACCGGTGGAGCCTGTCGTGACCCGCCGGGTGGAGGCCGTACCTGGCGGCGGAGACAGATGCGACCCGCCCCTCCCTTGGACGCCTTCTCGCCGAACGCGGCCGCCGGCGGCCACGTCGTCCTGGGAAAGACGAGATCCCGCCCGGTCGAGGTGACCGGGCGGGATCTCGTCAACGCCCTTCGGGCCGTCTTGAGAACGGCCCGGAGTGGAGCTATGGGGATTCGAACCCCAGACCTCCTCCATGCCATGGAGGCGCGCTACCAGCTGCGCCATAGCCCCTCAAGGTGATGCGATGCCGCCCGGCTTTCGCCTCGGCGGCACCACGCCAGTGTATAGGACATCACGCCCTACCCCGTAACCGCCGAAGAGGCGATCCTGCTGTCCCGGACCCGGCGAACCCGGACATCGCACTGATGAGAGCAGGTGACGGCATCCACCTCATTCCGCCCATGATTTCCCGATGAATACCGCTTCGTCGCGAAAAAACACAACATAAGATCCCTGACCATGCGTGTGTATCTCGGACTGGCGGCCAAACGCCCGGAAGCCGGAATCCCGGACGCGATGGTGCACACCGTCAGGAGCGCGATCGACAGCGCGTTCCCGGCTCCCCCCGAGGTCGTCAGATCCCGCGAGTGGCACCGGCCCGGTATCTCCCTGTTCGCCTGGACCAACGAGCCGGACGACTCCCGGCTGCCGCCCCTGCTGGCCACCGGGCACGACCGGGTGACCGGGGTGAACGGCCATCTGACCGCGCCGGGCGACGTGGACCGGCTGGCGAGCACGCCGGAGCTGAGCACCGAGAGCGTCGGCGGCTGCTTCTCTGCGTTCCGCGCGACCCGTACGGAACTGTCGGCCGCCACCGCGATCCACCGGGCCTGCCCGGTCTACCACGCCGAGAACCCCGACCTGCACGTGATCGGCAGCCGGGCGCTGCTGGTCAGCCTCGCCGCGTTCGGCGAGCGGATCGAGTGGGACGTGCTCGCGCTGCAGGCGATGATCCGCCAGGGCTACTTCCTGTCCGACGAGACGCCCTACCGCGGGGTCACCGCGCTCCCGCCGTCCTCGGCCGTCACCGTCCGGGGCGGCAGCCGTACGATCACCGAGACCCCTCTCCCGGCCGCCGCGTCCGTCCCCACCTCCCGGGGAGGGAGGAAGAAGCTCGTCGAGGGGCTGGCCGACACACTGCTGGCCACCGTGGAGCCGCTGCGCGCGGCGGGCGAACCGGTCAACCTGGCCCTGACCGGCGGCCGGGACAGCCGTCTGGCCGCGGCGGTGCTGCACGCGGCGGGGATCCCGCTCCGCGCGACCACCAACGGTCTGGACGGCCACCCCGATGTGATCATCGCCGGGCGGATCGCGCGGGCACTCGGCATCGAGCACACCGTCATTCCCCCGGCCCGAGCCGAGCGGAAGGACGCGGTGCTGGTCGAGCACCCGCTCGCGCGGACCTACGAGACGCTGCGGACCTGCGAGGGCATGACGTCGGCCTACGAGTCGATCGTCGGTTATCTCCCCTACAACGCCAGGCCCACCATGTCCGGGCAGAGCGGGGAGGTCCTGCGGGCCGGAAGCTTCCTGCTGCTGCAGAGCGACCTGAGCGCCAAGGCGCTGCGCCGCCGGGTGGACGCCACGTTCCTGCGGGATCCGGCGCTGTTCACCGAGGCGGCCAACGAGCACGCGCGTGAGCTGGCCCGGCCCTGGCAGGAACGCGGGGGGCTGGAGGCGCTCGACCACATGTACGTCTCCTACCGGATCGGCCGCTGGCAGGCCGGATCCCGGGCCGGATCACTGCGCCGGGGCGACCCGATCTGGCCGTTCCTCGACAACCGGGTGGTGCGGGCGGCGCTGGGCCTGGACCAGACCTGGCGGCTGTCCGAGGAGGTCATCCACCGGCTCACCACAGGTCTCGCCCCCTCGCTCAGGAACGTTCCGATCGAGGGAAAGCCGTGGCGGTTCACCGTGGGCAGGCGCTACTACCCCTGGCAGCGCAGGCCCGGCTTCCTGACGGCGCCGAAGACCGGCGGAGGCTGGAGCTGGCGGACCGGCCCCGACGAGACGCTGACGGCGGTGCTCCGCGACCACGTCCTCGGTCATCTCGACCTGCTGGCCCCCATCGTCGCCCCCGACGAGGTCCGCAGACTGTTCGCCGACCCGGTGCTCAAGAGGCCCGCCCAGGGCTGGCATCTCTACACCGTGGCCACGATGCTGTCCGGCGTCTATCCGGGCAGGGCCCCCGAAGGACTCACCCCGATCCGGGTCCCCATCCCCTCGTGAGACGGCGCCACGGAGCCGGGCTCTCCGGCCCGTCGTGAACGTGAACAGCACCGTGAACCGGCCTCTGTGACATCCGCCGGGGTCCGTCGGAGAAAAAATCGGAGCGGGCCGGGCTATGCTGCCGGTGCGGCTGGTTCGCCGCTCCCCCACCGGAGCGGCGAGGCAACAGGGAACCCGGTGCGACTCCGGGACTGCCCCGCAGCGGTGAGTGGGAACGACCGCCGTCACACAAGCACTGGGTGGGACAACCACCTGGGAAGCGACGGCCAGTAGGAGCGAGTGCGACGCCCACGAGTCCGAATACCTGCCACCGCCCGCGTGCCGGCCGGCACGCGGTCGTCCATGGCCCCGCGGGAGGGCCGAGGGGATCGCCTTTCCCTCGGCATGCCCGCGCACGGCCGGGTTCCACGAGGGAAAAGGACCCATGAGAGACCAGCGCACCACCGTTCTCGGCTACCCCAGGATCGGCCCCGACCGGGAGTTGAAGAAGGCCGTCGAGGCCTACTGGGCCGGCACGATCGACGCCTCCCGGCTCCGCGCCGTCGGCCGCGACCTGCGCGAGCGCACCTGGACGGATCTCCGCGACGCGGGGCTGACCGACATCCCGTCCAACACCTTCTCCTTCTACGATCACGTCCTCGACACCACCGTCATGCTCGGCGCAGTCCCCGCCCGCTTCGCCGGGCTCGACGGCCTCGACCGCTACTTCGCGATGGCGCGCGGCACCCAGGGCATCGCGCCTCTGGAGATGACCAAGTGGTTCGACACGAACTACCACTACCTGGCGCCCGAGCTCGGCCCCGACACCCGGTTCCGGCTCGACTGGAAGAAGCCGCTGACCGAGTACGGCGAGGCCAGGGAGCTGGGCATCGAGACCAGGCCGGTGCTGGTCGGCCCGCTCAGCTACCTGCTGCTGGCCAAGTCAACCGCCGAGACCACGGCCGGGCCCGCCACCGGATCCCCCGCGGAGACCGGCGAGGCCGGCGGGGAGGCCGGCTTCTCACCGCTGCTGCTCCTGGACGACCTGCTGGACGTCTACGCCGAACTGCTGGAGCGGCTGGCCTCCGCCGGAGTCACCGAGGTGCAGCTCGACGAGCCCGCGCTGGCCGGAGACAGGTCCGTTGAGGAGTTGAAGGCCCTCGCCCGCGCCTACGATCACCTCGGCGGGCTCAGCCACCGCCCCCGGCTGCTGGTGGCCACCTACTTCGGCGAGATCGGCGAGGCGCTGCCGGTGCTCGCGGCGTCCCGGGTCGAGGCCATCGGGCTGGACTTCGTGGCCGGTCCCGGCAACCTCGCCGGGGCCGCGGGACTGGCGGGCAAGACCGTGGTGGCCGGGGTGGTGGACGGCCGCAACGTGTGGCGGACCAGGCTGCCCACCGCGCTGTCCACCTGCGCCGCGCTGCTCGGACTGGCCGGGGAGGTGGTGGTCTCCACCTCGTGCTCGTTGATGCACGTCCCGCTCGACCTGGATCGGGAGGAGGGGCTGCCCGAGGGGCTGGCGTTCGCCCGGCAGAAGGTGGCGGAGGTCGTGGCGATCGGCCGCGCGCTGCGGGAGGGGCCGGAGGCGGTCGTACCCGCCGCGGCGGCGCGCCCCCCGGTGAACGCGCGGGTGCGGGCACGGCTGGAGACCCTGGGAGAGGGGACGGCGCGGGCCGGACACACCGAACGGGCCTCGCTTCAGCGGGCGGCGCTGGAACTGCCGCTGCTGCCCACGACCACCATAGGCTCGTTCCCGCAGACGGACGCGGTACGGCGGGCCCGCGCCGACCTGCGGGCGGGCCGGATCGACCAGGCCGGATACGAGGCGGCGATGCGCGCCGAGATCGACTCGGTGATCGCTCTGCAGGAGGACATCGGGCTGGACGTGCTGGTCCACGGCGAACCCGAGCGCAACGACATGGTGCAGTACTTCGCCGAGCAGCTCGACGGCTACGCCGCCACACAGCACGGCTGGGTCCAGTCGTACGGCACGCGGTGCGTGCGGCCGCCGATCCTGTTCGGGGACGTGGCCAGGCCCGAGCCGATGACGGTGCGCTGGGCGGTCTACGCCCAGTCGCGGACCGACAGGCCGGTCAAGGGCATGCTGACCGGGCCGGTGACCATGCTGGCCTGGTCGTTCGTCCGGGAGGACCAGCCGCTGGCCGACACCGCGCGGCAGGTGGCGCTGGCGCTCCGGGACGAGATCCGCGACCTGGAGGCGGCAGGAATCCGGATCATCCAGGTCGATGAGCCCGCGCTGCGGGAGCTGCTGCCGCTCCGCGCCGCCGACCAGGCCGGATACCTGGCCTGGGCGGTCGGCGCGTTCCGGCTCGCCACCTCCGGGGTGTCCGACTCCACGCAGATCCACACCCACATGTGCTACTCGGAGTTCGGGGAGATCATCGGTGCCATCGGTGACCTGGACGCGGACGTGACCAGCGTCGAGGCGGCCAGGTCCCGGATGGAGCTCCTGGACGACCTGGGCGCCGCCGGATACGCGCGCGGGATCGGCCCGGGGGTCTACGACATCCACTCCCCGCGCGTACCGGAGACCGGCGAGATCGAGCAGGCGCTCCGGCTGGCGATCCGGGCGGTGGAACCGGAGCGGCTCTGGGTCAATCCCGACTGCGGACTGAAGACCCGCGGCTACGCCGAGACCGAGGCGAGCCTGCGCAACATGGTGGCCGCGGCCAGGAAGGTCCGCGCGTCATAACCGGCCGCGCACCATAGCCGGTCACGCGCCGTACCCGGTCACACGCCGGGCGCGCCCGGGACACCGAGTCCCCCGCGCCCGGCCCCGGCCCCGGCCTCGGCGCTGACCCCGGTGCCGATGACGGCGTGACACGCCGTACGGGACCGGTACACGTCCCCGGCGCCGGCGCGGTCACCGGAGTGGCCGTCCTCCGCGGCGGGGACGACGGCTTCGAGTCCGGCCCGCATCGTATGCTGGACGGTATCGAGACCCGCGTCTCGTCCGCCCGGGATCGCCCGGCGCCTCCGGCAGAGGACTCCGGCCGTTCCCCCGCTGATTCGGTTACCTAAAATCACGCCTGGACAGCGGAGAGTTTTCCTCCAGAATAAGTGGGGTATTGATCTCGGCCTAGGAGTCCACCATGGCACTCATCCAGCCCGATCCCACCTTCTATCCCTCCGCGCGGGAGGCCATGCTCGCCCCGCGCGAGGAGCTTGCCTATGTCGCCCTGCTCGACGCCGCCGGGCAGGGGCGTCCCGACGGACTCGCCACGATCGACCTGTCCAATGGGTCGATCGTCGACATTCACGACATGCCCGTCGCGGGCGACGAACTTCACCACTTCGGGTGGAACGTCTGCAGCGCCGCCCTGTGCCCCTACGCTCCGCATCCGCATGTGGAACGGCGCTATCTGATCCTGCCCGGCCTGCGCTCCAGCAGGATCTACGTGTTCGACGTCAAGGACGACCCCCGGCATCCCCGGCTCGTCAAGACGATCGAGCCGGAGACGCTTTTCCGGAAAACCGGCTACAGCCGCCCGCACACCGTGCACTGCGGCACCGACGCGATCTACATCAGCGCGCTCGGCAACGTGGACGGCGACGCGCCGGGCGGGGTGTTCACCCTCGACCACGACACCTTGGAGCCGAAGGGCCGCTGGGAGGTGGATCGGGGCTCGCAGCGAATGCACTACGACTTCTGGTGGCATCTCGGCCACGACACGATGATCAGCAGCGAGTGGGGCACCCCCAACCAGATCGAGGCGGGCCCCTCACTGGACCTGCTGGCCGGACGGGAGTACGGCCACCGGCTGCACGTCTGGGACCTGCCCAAGCGCAGGCACCTGCAGGAGATCGACCTGGGCGACCAGCACCAGATGGCCCTGGAGTTGCGCCCCGCCCACGACCCGACCAAGACCTACGGGTTCGTCAACACGGTCATCAACGTCGAGGACCTGTCGGCGAACATCTTCACCTGGTATCAGGAGAAGGGGGTCTGGAAGGCTCGCAAGATCATCACCATTCCCGCAGAACCGGCCCCGGTCGATCTGCTGCCGGAGCCGCTCAAACAGTTCGGAGCGGTGCCGCCGCTGGTCACCGACATCTCGCTGACCCTCGACGACCGCGTCCTGCTGATCTCCTGCTGGGGCACGGGTGAGCTCAAGAGCTATGACGTCTCCGACCCGTTCGCCCCTCGCGAGGCGGGCTCGGTGCGGATCGGCGGCATCGCCCGGCGCGATCCGCATCCGGCCGCTCCCGACCGGGCGCTGAACGGCGGTCCGCAGATGGTGGAGACCAGCAGGGACGGGCGCCGGGTCTACTTCACCAACTCGCTCTACCGATCCTGGGACGACGTCTTCTACCCCGACGGCATCTCCAGCTGGATGGCCAAGGTCGACATCGGCGGAGACGGCTCGCTCTCCCTCGATCCGGCCTTCTCCATCGACTTCGCCACCGACGGGCGCCGCGCCCACCAGATCCGCCTCCAGGGAGGAGACTCCTCCTCCGACTCCTTCTGCTTCCCGTGATCCCACCTCCCGTGACGGTTCCGGCGGGAAGTGCCCGGTGGATCTGACGTCCGTACTGATCCTGGCCGGACTCGGCGCCTTCCACGGCCTGAATCCGGCCATGGGCTGGCTTTTCGCGGTCGCCCTCGGCCTGCAGGAACGCTCCCGTGCCGCGGTGCTGCGCGCGCTGCCTCCCATCGTGCTCGGGCACGCCGGTTCGGTGCTGATCACGCTCGGCCTGGTCTCCGCGGCCCGCGTGGCCACCCCGCCCAAGCTCGTCTCCTACGGCGTGGCGATCCTGGTGTGCGGGTTCGGGGTATGGCGGATCATCCGGCGACGCCATCCCCGCTGGGTGGGCATGAAGGTGACCTGGTGGCAGCTGGCCGGTTGGTCGTTCCTGATGGCCACCGCGCACGGCGCCGGTCTGATGGTGCTGCCGATCACCCTGCGCGGCGGGCACGGCGCGGCCGTACTGGCCTCGCAGAGCCTGCTGGCGACCGCGATCCACACCCTGGCCATGCTCTCGACGATCACGATCCTGGCCATGGTCGTCTACGAGCGGCTGGGCGTCGCGGTGCTCCGCAAGGCGTGGTTCAACCTCGACCTCGCCTGGGCGGTCGCCCTCATCGGCGCCGGAGCCTTCGCCGCCCTCAGCTGAACCGCCCGGCGGACAGCCGACCCGGCCCGGCGGGCGTCCGCCCGCCGGAACAGCGGGGACGGGCCGAGCCCCAGGGCATCGGCCCGTCCGAGACGTTGAGACCCGGAACACCGGGTTGACTCTGACACCATGTGAGCCCCTAAACCTGGAAGCGTCATGTTCAGCATCGGAGACTTCGCCCAGCTCGGCCGCGTGTCGGTGCGCATGCTGCGCCACTACGACGCACTCGGGCTGTTGCAGCCCGCCCGCGTCGACCCGGCCAGCGGCTACCGCTTCTACCAGGCGAGCCAGCTCCAGCGGCTCAACCGCGTCATCGCGCTGAAGGATCTCGGCTTCACCCTGCAACAGGTGCGGTCGATCCTCGACGAGAAGGTGACCACGGTCGAGTTGCAGGGGATGGTACGGCTACGCCGCGCGGAGCTGGAGGAGCGGATCGCGGCGGACAGAGCGCGGCTGCTCCGGGTCGAGGCGAGGCTCCGGACGATCGAGAAGGAGGGGCACATGAGCGTCGAAGAGGTCGTCCTCAAACGGATCCCACCGGTTCACCTGGCCGAGATCACCGCCATCGCGGCGAGTTACGAGGGCGAGGACATCGGACCGGTCATCCAACCTCTGTACGGCGAGCTGTTCCGGCGGCTCGACCTCGCCGGGGTGGCACCGTCGGGGTACGGCATCGCCTACTACGAACCGGACGCGGACGGCAGGGTGATCGTGCACGCCGGGGTGGAGGTGACCGCGGAACCACGCGAGGACCACGACTTCGCGATCGTGGACCTGCCGGCGGTCGAGACAGCCGCCACGATCATCCACCGGGGTTCGATGGACGGGGTCGGCACCACGTTCCAGACGCTGGCCCACTGGATCGACGAGCACGGTTACCGCAGCCTCGGGCTGGGCCGCGAGGTCAGCATCGAGTGCCCGTGCGACGATCAGGACAAATGGATCACGGAGCTCCAGATCACCGTCACGACCGCCTGATCGACCGTACGGGCCGGGAGGGCGCGTGGGCCCTTGAGTGCCGTGCGGGCCGTAGGGTGCGCGCGGGCCGTGGAGGGCGTTAGGCCCAGAGAGTGCCTTTTCGCGGCCCGCGCGCCGTTCCGTCCGTTTCGGCCGATCAGCCCCGCCCCGCCCCGCGACCATTCCGACAGATCCAGCCGATCAGCCCCGCCCCGCGGCCGATCCGACCGATCCGGTCAGCTCGGCCGATCCGGCCCGCCTCCCCTGCTCACTCGGCCGGTTCTTCGCCTGGCTCGGCCGACGCGGGGACGCGGACGGTGATGCCGCCGGGCACGACCTTCGCCTTGAGCCTGGTGACGCTCTCCTTGGCACCGCCGTCCAACTCGTAGGTCATCGGGGCGCCCAGCCTGACGTGGACCTTGCGCGCCCGGGTCATCCTGACGAACGGGGACTCCTCCGACCGCCCCGAGCTCATCCGGCCGAGCATCCGTGCCCACTGGATGGGCCCCTTCGCCGTGGTCACACCGATCTCCAGCCACCCGTCGTCGGGGCGCGCGTCGTCGAACGCCTCGATGCCGCCGGTGATGGTGCCGACGTTGCCCAGCAGCAGGCAGCTCGCCTCCCCCTCGAACCAGGTCACCCCGTCGAGCTTGACCTCCATCCGCACCAGCTCCCCGCGGACGTGCCGCAGGCCGGTCCAGACGTAGGCGATCCGGCCGAGCCTGTCCTTCAGCCCCCGGTCGGCATCCTTGATCATCTCGGCGTCGAAACCGACTCCGGCCATGACGGCGAAGTGTTCACCGTTGACCTTGCCCAGGTCCAGCTTCCTGCTCTCCCCGTGAAAGGCGATCCGCACGGCCTCGGGAAGATCCTCCGGGATGCCGAGGTTGCCCGCGAAAAGGTTGGCCGTACCGGCCGGGATGATGCCCACGGTCACGCCGGAGCCGGCGAGCGCGTCCACGCAGCGCTGCACCATGCCGTCCCCGCCCCACACCAGGACCAGTTCGGCCCCCTCCTTGAGCGCCTTGCGCGCCTGCTTCGGGGCCTTCTTGCTCTTGGGGACCTCGTACCAGAGCAGCCTGTCCACCTCTTGGTCGGCGAGGAGCCTGCGCAGCTCGTCCAGCCCGCCGCCGAGTGACTTCCTCCGGTGGGCGATCACCGCCACCGTGCCGACCGCCTGCCTGTGACGCAGCATGGGGAACCCTTCCGTTGGCGCCGTCTTGGGTGCTCGCCCACGGCTGCCCCGCGGCACCGGCCGCAAACGCCGGACCGCCCCGTACCCCGGAGCCGTCAGGCGCCGCTCCGCCCCGAGAAGGACCGGCTCTCCTGCGTCCGGCCCTGGCGGGCTGAGTGGCTACCGCCGGTCTCGGATCGAGTCCCGACCAGGGGCGTCCTCAGTGGCGATACCTGTCTCAATACCGTCGAGAAGCCAGGTGAGGCCGAGGGCGAAGCCGGTGTCCCAGTCGTCGTCCGCGACAGCGGGACCGTGGGCCGCGAGGGTGGGGTAGCGCTCCCGGGTGGCGTGCAGATGCTCCCGGGCGGCCTGCCGTACCGCCTGCTCCGCGCTGGTCAGCCAGGTGGTCTGCATCAGCGCGGAACCGATGACGTAGTTGGACAGCCCGTACGCCGCGGCGGTGAGGCGGGACTCGGTGACCCCGGCGTCCAGGAGGGTGGCGTACAGGAACTCGCTGCGGGCCAGCACGTTGGGGCCCAGCATCGGACGGCCCAGCAGCGCCGCCGACCAGGAATGTCTCAGGAGGACGGCGCGCCATCCGTTGATCAACGTGGTGATGTCGGTACGCCACCCCTGACCGCTCTCTCGCGGGATCTCGACCTCTGCGAAGATCGTGTCGAGGGCGAGGTCAAGGACGTCGTCCTTGGTCTTCACGTGCCAGTACAACGTGGTGGAGCCGGTACCGAGCCTTTCGGCGAGCCGCCGCATGGTCAGCCGGTCGGCGCCCTCCTCGTCCAAGAGTGCCACCGCCTCCTCGACGATTCGGTCCCGGCTGAGCGGCGGCGCGTCACGCCCAGCCCGCGCGGATGGCCGCAGCCACACGCCTCCCGCCGCTCCTGGGCGTCCTGCTCCCGATCCTGCCTTGCTCGTGTCCACGGGGATGAGTCTAGTATGGTGATCGAGCACCGGATCATTGGTCCAGTGCATAGAACATCGATCCGGAGACTGGATCCGAGCAGAGTCGAGGAGCGGCGGTGGCGGGGCATGTCGAGGTGGACCGGCTGACCTACGTGCTGCCGGACGGGCGGCTACTTCTTCACGAGGTGTCGTTCCGCGTCGGCGACGGGGTCAAAGCCGCCCTGGTGGGACCAAACGGCGCGGGCAAGACCACCCTGCTGCGGCTGATCGCTGGAGATTCACAGCCGGACGACGGTCGCGTGGCCTCCTCCGGAGGGCTGGGAGTGATGCGGCAGTTCATCGGCAGCGTTCGTGACGGCCGGACTCTGCACGATCTGCTGCTGTCGGTGGCGCCGGACCGGATCCGCGCCGCCGCCGCGACCCTGGCGCGGGCGGAGACGGCGATGAACGCTCACGACGACGAGACGACGCAGCTGGCCTACGCGCAGGCGATCGCCGACTACGCCGACGCCGGCGGTTACGACATGGAGGTCGTCTGGGACACCTGCACCACCGCCGCCCTGGGCCTGCCCTGCGACACGGTCCGCGACCGTCCGGTGACCACCCTGTCGGGAGGCGAGCAGAAACGACTTGTCCTGGAGGCCCTGCTACGCGGCCCGGACGAGGTCCTGCTGCTGGACGAGCCCGACAACTACCTGGACGTGCCCGGCAAGCAGTGGCTGGAGACCCGGCTACAGGCCACGACCAAGACCGTGCTGCTGGTCTCTCACGACCGGCGGCTGCTGGCAGGCGCCGCCGACCGCATCGTGACGGTGGAGTCGCGTGGCGTCTGGGTCCACGGCGGAGGCTTCGCCACTTACGCCCAGGGCCGCCAGGACCGCGTCGCCCGGCTGGAGGAACGCCGCCGTCGATGGAACGAGGAACACGCCAGGCTCAAGCGGCTGGTGCGCACCCTGCGGCAGACCGCCGCCGGCAACGACGCGGTGGCGTCGGCCTACCGGGCCGCACGCACCAGGCTGAGCCGCTTCGAGGAGGCCGGCCCACCCGAACGCCCGCCCAAGGAGCAGAACGTGCGGATCCGGCTGCGCGGCGGCCGCACCGGCAAGCGCGCCGTCGTCTGCGAGAACCTGGAGCTCACCGGTCTGATGCGGCCGTTCGACACCGAGATCTGGTACGGCGAGCGCATCGGGGTGCTCGGTTCGAACGGCTCGGGCAAGTCCCACTTCCTTCAACTGCTGGAGCAGGCCGCGGACGGCGCGGTACCCGCGGTGCCGCACAGCGGCTCGGTGCGGCTGGGTGCGCGGGTCGTGCCCGGTCGCTTCGTGCAGACCCACGCCCGGCCGGACCTGCACGGCCGCACTCCGGCAGACCTGATCACGACCGGTCACGCGCTCACTCTGAACGAGGCGATGGCCGCTCTGGCCCGCTACGAGCTCGCCCCCGCCGCGAACCAGCGGTTCGAGACCCTGTCCGGCGGCCAGCAGGCCCGGCTGCAGATCCTGCTGCTGGAGCTGTCCGGCGCGACCCTGCTGCTGCTCGACGAGCCCACCGACAACCTGGACCTGGCCGGCGCCGAGGCCTTGCAACAGGGCCTGGCCGCCTTCTCGGGCACCGTGCTGGCCGTCACCCACGACCGCTGGTTCACCACCGACCTCGACCGCTTTCTGATCTTCGGTGCCGACGGGACCGTCTACGAGAGCGCCGAGGCGGTCTGGCACGAGGGCCGGGTCGAGCGCGCGCGCTGAAGCCGCAGGCCGCTTCTTCAGGGCCGCCTCCCACACGGGGAGAGGGCCGCCGACGGAAAACGACGAGATCCCGCCGATCGAGGCGATCGGCGGGATCTCGTCAACTTCCCCCAGGCCGTCTTGAGAACGGCCCCGAGTGGAGCTATGGGGATTCGAACCCCAGACCTCCTCCATGCCATGGAGGCGCGCTACCAGCTGCGCCATAGCCCCTTGCGACGCAGATGAAATCTTAGCCGACTCCGGACACCCCGCGCGCCATCCCCGTGGAGACGGGGGGCGGCGGCGGGCGGGGCCGGCGGTGGCCGGAGCCCGCTATCCGACGACGGTGTGCATGATCAGCTCGGTGCCGTCGGCGGACAGCTCCAGGGTCGCGGCGACCGAGCCGAGTTGGCCGGTGCGCGACAGGTGCGTGCCGCCGCACGGGATGGCGACCTCACCGCCCGGCAGGCCGCAGTGCCAGGTACGGCGGGCGGTCAGCTCGGGGCCGGGACTGTCGATCCGGACCGGGGCGTCGGCCGCGATCCACTCCTTGAGCCGGTCGTCGACCCCCCGAGTGATCTCCGGCAGGTCCTCGGCCAGCCCCTCGACGGTGAACCCCCTGCGGCGCAGGGACTTGCCCAGGCGGTAGGCGTCCCGGCTGCCGTCGGGCAGGATCCGCGAGGAGGTGATGGCCGTCTGGTCGAAGTCGGGGTGGCCCAGCCCGTCGACGGGGACCTCCTTGCGCCACCGGCCGGCCAGTGCCGCGTTGAGCGCGAGCGCGGTGAGGTGGCAGGCGGTGTGCCCGGCCGACAGCGCGCGGCGCCGCCGTTCGTCCACCACCAGCTCGACCTCCCCTGCCGGTACCGGCTCGTCGGTGACGTGGACGACCAGCCAGCTCCAGCCGGGGGTGCCCCTGCGCACCGGGATGTCCTCGCCGAGGTGCACGGTCGGCCCGCCGTCCGCCACGGCCCCGGTCACGCAGTCGACCACGGCGATCCCGCCGATCGTGCCCAGGTCCGCGGGCTGGTCCGGCCAGGTGTGGTCGAGCGGATGGAACGGGGTCTCGGCCACGATCGTCCCGTACCGGCCCCCCACCGGCACGGTCCCCACGACCGCCGAACGTCCCCGCACCTCACCCGCCGGATAGCCGACCAATGTCGATCCACCGATTCGCATCCCCTCATCATGCCAGTACCGGCCTGCGCCGCCCCCGAGGAGACGCAGGCCGTACCGGTGCGGAGGCCTCAGATGAGTGCCGGGCGGAATGTCAGGCGGTGAGGACCCGCTCGTCCTCCAGATAGCGGGAGCGCCCGGCGTACCAGCCGGTCGCCAGCTGCACCGCGACCACGGCGAACAGCAGCAGGAACGGCAGCGTCCAGCCGCCGGTCGACTCGTGCATCACACCGACGACCAGGGGTCCGGCACCCGCGATGAGATATCCGGTGCTCTGCCCGAAGGCGGACAGCGCCGCGGTGGCCTCCGGGGTGCGGGTGCGCAGGGCGAGCATGGTCAGCGCGAGCGGGAAGGAGCCCATCGCGACGCCGACCAGGGCGGCGAACAGCCATGCCGGGCCCGCGGGGGCGAGCCAGAGGCCGAGGAAGCCGACCGTGTAGAAGAGCACGAACGTCACCACCACGGGCCGCTGGTCGGAGAACTTCGACGCGAGCCATGGCACGATCATCGAGACCGGGATGCCGATCGCGGTGAAGACGCCCAGCACCAGTCCGGCCTGCCCCGCGGTGTAACCGCCGTCGATGAGGATCTTGGGCAGGAAGCCGAACATGATGTAGGCGACCATGCTCTGCGTGCCGAAGTAGGCGGCGACCGCCCAGGCGAGCCTGCTCCGGACCAGGACCCGGGGCCCGAGGCCGTTGACGCCCGTGTCCCGCTCCGGCTCGCTGCGCGACAGCGCGAGCCACGGAATGGCGGCGACGGCGGCCAGCGCCGCCCACACCCCGAGGGCGACGTGCCAGTTTCCCTCGGTGGCCCGCTGGATCGGCACGGTCGCGGCGGCGGCGAGCATCGTGCCGACCGCGAGGGCCGTGGTGTAGACGGTTGTCATGGTCCCGGCCCGGCCCGGGAAGTGACGCTTGATCAGGGTGGGGATGAGCACGTTGCCCACCGCGCCACCGGACAGCGCCAGGGCGCTGCTGAACAGGAACACCTCGGCCGAGCCGACCATCGCGCGGATGAGCAGGCCGGTGCCGAGGGTGAGCAGGGCGAGCAGCAGCAGCCGGTGCTCACCCACCTTCCTGGCCAGCGCGGGCGTCACCGCGCCGACCGACGCGAAGATGAGCACGGGCAGTGTGGTGAGCAGCCCGACCCCGACCCCGGACATGCCCAGGCCGGACGAGATCTGGTCGAGGACCGGCCCCACGCTGGTGACCGCGGTGCGCAGGTTCATTGCGGCGAGGATGATTCCCAGCACGAGCAACCAGGCCAGAGATCCGGTCGTTCCACCGGTGCGGCCCCGTGTCGTCCCCTGGGTTAGCACGCTCATGCGGGGGTCAGTCCTCCTCAGTTGATTCGCCCAATCATAGGATGATTGGCAGACCCAACTGTAACAGAACCAAAACGCCGCTTTGTTCCTTACCAAGGGGCCTGACAACGCGGAAACCGGGCCACGCCCCTCCCGCAGGGCGTGACCCGGATCTTTCCGCCTTTACCCGGCCGCGAGCGTCAGATGCGCGGCCCAGGGGGCGTCGGCGGCTCCTCACCGGGCCGTCGGCCGGCCGACGGCAGCGGACCGCTGCCGGGAGGGGCCAGCGGGGACTCCGGCGGATAGTCCTGGCCCACGGTACGCGGGGGCGCCGGCTCACCGTAGCCGTAGCCGTAGCCCGCGCCGCCGAGGGGCCGGTCACCCGGAATCACGTCCTCCGCGCCACCCGTGCCCGGCCCGGCAACGCCCGTCCCCCTGTCCTGGGGGGCCGGCACCTCCCCGCGCCAGCCGCCGGTCTCGCCGCCCCGCGCCTCGATGAAGGTCTTGAAACGCTCCAGGTCCCCGCGGATCCGCAGGCGGACGATCTGCAACCAGTCACCGACGGTCTCCACGAAACCCTCCGGGTCGTACTCCATCTGGAGGGTGACCCGTGCGGTGTCCGAGGTGAGGCGGTGGAAGGTCACCACACCGGCCTGGTGCGGCCGGTTCACGGACTTCCAGGCCACCCGCTCGTCGGGGTGCTGCTCGGTGATCTCGGCTTCGAACTCACGGTGAACCCCCGCGATCTCGACCACCCACGCCGTACGGGTGTCGCTCAGCTGCTTGACCGACTCGACGCCTTCCATGAACTCGGGAAAGCTCTCGAACTGGGTCCACTGGTTGTACGCGGTCCGAATCGGAACGTTCACCTCGACGGACTGTTCGATCGTGCTCACAACTCTGCCTCCCTCTTGTGGGTTCGAGAGGCAGACCTGCCCGAGAGCGGCGGGCCCTAACTGCCGCCGCGCTGTTTTCGCGACAGAAGCCAGTACAGGCCGAGAACCGGCAGGACGAGCGGGATGAACACGTAGCCGCTGCCGTAACCCGACCAGACGGTGGCCCTGGGGAACGCCTCGGGATCCAGCATGCTCAGCGTGCCGACGACGAGGACCCCGGCCAGCTCGATGCCGCAGGCGGCCAGCGCCGGCCGCCGGCTCCCTCTGGCCAGCGCCACGGTCAGCACGATGTAGACCGCCGAGGCGAAGGCCGACAGCAGGTAGGCCAGCGGAGCCTGGTCGAAGCGCGTCGCGATCTGCACGGCCGCGCGCGCCCCCGCGGCCAGCGCGAACACCCCGTAGACCGCGACCAGCGCGCGGCCGGGCCCGGTACCGATCGCCGGTTCGCTCACGCCGTCCCCTGCCAGAGCTGCAGCAGCCGCCCGATCATCACGCAGACCGCGAACCCCGCCACCACGATCACCGCGGGTCCCCAGCGCGAGCGCTCACCGAGCCCCCAGAACGCCGCGACCGGTGGAATCACCGCGGTGCCCGCGAGATAGCCGACGACGGTGGCCGTCTCGCCGGGCCCCTCGCCCCGGATCACCCCGGCGATCGCGAACCCCGCCTGGACCAGCAGTCCGACCTCCAGCACCCCGAGCAGGACGAGCAGGACGGTCCCCATGGGCCGGTCGCGCACGGTGGTCACGATGCCGGACACCACGACCACCAGCGACAGCACGATCAGGCCGGTCGCGAGCGGGCCGATCATCGCGACATCACAGCGGCGGGAACCATGACCAGTAGGGTACTGCCCGGCCCCCTCCCCCTCGTCCCCGCGGCGCATACCCTGGGCGGATGGAGAGAATCCTGGTCAGCGCCTGCCTGATGGGGCGGAAGGTCCGTTACGACGGAGCCGCCAAGACCAGCGGCGACGCGTTGCTGGCCGCCTGGCGGCGGGAGGGACGACTGGTACCGCACTGCCCCGAGGTCGAGGGCGGACTGCCCGTGCCGCGCCCGGCCGCCGAGATCGAGGGGGGCGCCGGGGGCGCGGCAGTGCTCGCGGGGGGCGCCCGGGTGCTCACGACCGAGGGCGCCGACGTCACCGGGGCATTCCTCGCCGGGGCCCGATCGGCGCTCGCCGCCGTCCGGTCCGCGGGCATCAGGGTGGCGATCCTGAAGGAGGGCAGCCCCTCCTGCGGCGTCCTGACCGTCTACGACGGCACCTTCCAAGGTCACCGCGTACCCGGCGGCGGCGTCACCACCGCCCTGCTCGAACTGCACGGCGTCTCGGTGTTCACCGAGCACCAGATCCCCGCGGCCGCCGTACGGCTGCGCGAGCTCACCCGGGCTCACGGGGACCCCTGAGCCGACCGGGGAACGGCGGTGCCGAACGGCTGGGGGTCCGGAGTGGTGAAGACCTTCGGCCGTACCGGTTCCCCGGCGTTCCACGACGGGGAACCGATGACCCGCGGCCGGCGCCCGTCGCGGGCGGGCGCGGGTGAGACGGTGGAGGCCCTGGGGGTGCGCCCGCGGGGCGGGGGTGAGACACTGGGCCGCGCGGGGACGACCCTGGGACCGCTCGGCAGTTCCGAGGGGTGCGGCGTGGCCGTCACCCGGGTGAGCGCGACGCCAAGGGGCTCGATCCTCGCGTCGTCGAAGACCTGACTCCGGAGCACGTCACGGACACCGAACCAGGTGATCGAGCTCGCCAGAACCGTGGCTCCACACCACACTGCCATTAACCCAAGCGTTTGCCGCATGGGGTGAATTATTACCTCATGTGCCTCTTTGTTCACTACGGTTATGTCACATGGCGACGGTTCTCGTGGTGGAAGACGACGAGTACGTGCGCTCCGCGATCATCCAGGAACTGAGCAGGCGCCGACACGCCGTGCGCAGCGCGGGGCGGGCCCTCGACGCGTTACGGGAGATCACCCAGAATCCCCCCGACGCGGTGATCCTCGATCTCGGCCTGCCCGACCTGGACGGGTCCGAGGCGCTGAAGATGGTCCGCAGCGTCTCCAGCGTCCCCGTCATCGTGGCCACGGCCAGGGACGACGAGACGGAGATCGTCCGCCTGCTGGAGGCGGGCGCGGACGACTACCTGGTCAAGCCCTTCTCCGGCGACCACCTGAACGCCAGGCTGGACGCCGTACTGCGCCGCGCCCGGACCACGGCCCGGCCCTCGACCCTGCGCGTCGGCGCGCTCGCGGTGGACCTCAACCGGCGCGAGGCCGTCCTGAACGGCACACCGCTCACCCTGACCAGGCGGGAGTTCGACCTGCTGGCCTATCTCGCCGCCCGCGCCGACCGGGTCGTCTCCCGCAGGGAACTGCTCACCGAGGTGTGGCAGCAGTCCTACGGCGACGACCAGACCATCGACGTCCACCTGTCGTGGCTGCGGCGCAAGCTCGGCGAGAGCGCGTCCGCCCCCCGCTACCTGCACACCGTGCGCGGCGTCGGCGTCATGCTGATCACACCGTCGTGAGACGGACCCTGGCGCTGCTCGCCCTCGCCGGCGCCTCGATGATCGCCCTGGCCTTTCTGATCCCGCTCGGGCTCATCGTCCGGGAGATCGCGCACGGCCGGGCGCTGTCCGAGGCCGAACGGCAGGCGTCGGCGCTGGTCCCCGTGCTGGCCATCACCGTGAATCCGGCCAGGCTGACCCACGCGGTGGCCAGCACCGGCGCGCGGGACCGGATCGCGATCCACCTGCCGGGCGGCGGCTCGGTGGGCGCACTCCGGGCACCGGCGGAGACCGTGTCCGCCGCCTCCCGGCTGACCCGGGCGGTGACCACCGAGACGGACGGCGGCTACCTGCTGTTGCGCCCGGTCGCCCTGGAGGGCGGCCGGACCGCGACCATCGAGATCCTGGTGCCCTCCGGGGACCTCACCCGGGACGTCGCCACGTCGTGGGCGGTGCTGGCCGGAGTCGCGGTGGTGCTGGTCGCCGGCTCGGTGCTGGTCGCCGACCGGCTGGGGGTGCGGGTGGTGCGCTCGGCCCGCCACCTGGGCCGGGCGGCCGTCTCCCTGGGCGCCGGTGACTTCAGCGTCCGGGTCGAACCCGAGGGGCCGCCGGAGCTGGCCGCGGCCGGGGACGCGTTCAACGCCATGGCCGACCGGATGGTGAAACTGCTCGCCGCCGAGCGGGAGATGGCCGCCGACCTGTCACACCGGCTGCGCACACCGCTCACCGCGCTCCGGCTCAGCCTGGACCACCTGGGCCCGGGGGCCGAGCAGAGCCGCCGGGCCCTGAGCCGACTGGAGTCGGAGGTGGACCAGATCATCGCGGCGGCCCGGCAGCCGTCCCGCGCGCCGGAGGCGGTCCACTGCGACGCCGCCCACCTGCTGCGCGAGCGGCTGACCTTCTGGTCGGCCCTGGCCGACGACCAGCGGCGCCGGTGGGAACTGATCGGCGCGTCGGAACCGGCCGGAGTCCCGGTCACGGCCGCCGAACTGGGAGCCGTGGTGGACGCGCTGCTCGGCAACGTCTTCCGGCACACCCCCGAGGGAACGGCGTTCACGGTGACCCTGCACCGGGGCTCCGGCACGGTCGGCATACTGATCGCCGACGCGGGGCCCGGCATCGCCGACCCCGAGGCGGCGCTGCGGCGCGGGGCCAGCGGGTCGGGGTCCACCGGGCTCGGCCTGGACATCGCCCGCCGGCTCGCCGAGACCGCCGGGGGCACGCTGCGGATCGGTGTCTCCGCCCTCGGCGGCGCCGGGGTGCAACTGTGGTTGCGGACCGACCGGCGCGACCGCACCCCGCGCGCGGCCCGGCGCCTGACCGGCGCCCGCTGGTTCCGCCGGAGACGGCCGGACCACGACGAACAGCGGTGATCCGAAAGCCCCGGAGAGCGGCGGAGGGCGGCCGGATCCGGGGATGTCCCCGGATCCGGCCGCCCTCCGGCGACCTGTTCCACACGGTGGGCGCGGAACGACGGTGGAGCTATGGGGATTCGAACCCCAGACCTCCTCCATGCCATGGAGGCGCGCTACCAGCTGCGCCATAGCCCCTGGTCACCGCTCCGAGTCCTCTCGTCGCGGCGCTTCGGAAGCATACAAGGACAGCCGCGCGATCACCTAATCGACGGCCGTACGGCTCGCACCCCATCATTCCGGGCGCAAGCCGTGTCCTCCGGTCACGGCTGGGTGGCCTCGGGACTGTCGTCGCTCTGGATCGGCTCGGGCAGTGTCCCGGCGTTGTGCTCAAGCAGGCGCCACCCCCTGCGCCCCTCCTCCAGCACCGACCACGAGCAGTTTCCCAGGCCGCCGAGAGCGGACCAGAGCTCCTCGGGCAGGCCCAGGAGCCTGGCGATGCCGAGCCGGATCGCCGCCCCGTGTGAGGCGACCACCAGCAGGCCGTCGGGGTCGAGTTCGGCGGCCCACCGCCGGATCGACGACGACACCCTTTCGGCGACGTCAAAGACGTGCTCGCCGCCGGGGGCGTCCCAGGCCGCGTACTCCAGGGGCCAGCCCGCGGAGATCTCCTGACGGGTGAGGCCCTCCCACTCGCCGCCGCCGCGCTCACGCAGGTCCTTGTCCACCGCCACGTCGAGACCGGCGAGGCGGCCCAGGGCCGAGGCGGTGTCGAAGGCCCTCCGGAGGTCGGAGGAGACGATCATGCTGGGGCGGAGGGAGGCGAGCAGCGAGGCGGCGCGGGCCGCCTGCGCGATGCCGGTCTCGTCCAGCGAGATGTCGCTGTGGCCCTGGAAGCGGTGCTCGGCGTTCCACAGTGTCTGGCCATGTCTCAGGCAGACGACACGACGACTCACTCAGTTACCGCCTGGCGGGCGCGCTGGGAGGTGACCTGTGTGACGCTGTCGGGCAGGGCGATGGAGGGGCAGTCCTTCCACAGGCGCTCCAGGGCGTAGAAGGTGCGGTCCTCCTCGTGCTGCACGTGCACGACGATGTCGATGTAGTCCAGCAGGACCCAACGGCCCTCACGCTCGCCCTCCCGGCGGACGGGCTTGGCGTGGGCCTCGATCCGCAGCCTCTCCTCGATCTCGTCGACGATGGCGCGGACCTGACGGTCGTTGGTGGCGGAGCAGAGCACGAAGGCGTCGGTGATGACGAGCTGGTCGCTCACGTCATAGGCGAGGATGTCATCGGCCAGCTTGTCCGCCGCGGCCTCGGCTGCGAGTCTGACGAGCTGAACGGATCTGTCGGTTGCGGTCACGGTGTGAGTCAGTCCTCCGGTAATCGGCGCTGTCACCTACCAGGGTGCCCGATCGGATGCCCGTTGAAGAGCATCGGGGGTACGCCATAGGTACAACACCTATCGTGTGCCACCCGATTCCGAGCCGCAAACGGATCGGCGGTCCGGTGAGGGGCGCACGTGGCGGTAGAGGCCGCGCTTGTTGATGTACTGAACAATACCGTCGGGAACGAGATACCAGATGGGCTGCCCCGAGGCCACCCGCTCCCGGCATTCGGAGGACGAGATGGCCAGCGCGGGGATCTCCAGCAGGCTCACCCTGCCCTCGGGCAGTCCCGGGTCGTGCAGGGTGTGGCCGGGGCGGGTGGCTCCGACGAAGTGCGCGATGGTAAACAACTCGTCGACATCGCGCCAGCTCAGGATCTGGGCGAGGGCGTCGGCGCCGGTGATGAAGTACAGCTCGACGTCCGGCCCCCAGGCCGCGGAGATCTCACGCAGGGTGTCGATGGTGAAGGTCGGCCCCGGCCGGTCTATGTCCACCCGGCTCACCGAGAAACGCGGGTTGGACGCGGTCGCGATGACCGTCATCAGATAGCGGTCCTCCGGCGCGGAAACCGTCTTGTCGGCCTTCTGCCAGGGGCGTCCGGTCGGCACGAAGACCACCTCGTCGAGGTTGAAGTGGTGCGCGACCTCACTGGCTGCGACCAGGTGACCGTGGTGGATCGGGTCGAAGGTGCCGCCCATGACGCCCAGACGTCGCTTGCCGTCACCGGTAGCCGCGTTCATCATGGAACGGACCATACGCGTAAGCGGTACGCGGCTTTTAATCACCCCCCGCGCATGTCAGGCGGCCCCGACGTAGCATGCCGGACATGACCACCACCCCGGATCGCAACCGCGTGCAGCTTCCCGGCATCAGCTCACGTGCATACGAACATCCCGCCGACCGGTCCGCGCTGGTCGCCCTGCGCTCGCTCAGCGGGTTCGACACGGTGCTCAAGCAGATGTCCGGCCTGATCAGCGAGCGCCGCCTGCGCCTGATCTACCTCGCCTCGGCCGTGCGCGCCGGGGAGACCCAGTTCCGCGCACTGCACGACATGGGCCGTGACGCCGCCTACGCCCTTGATCTCCACCGCATCCCGGAGATCTACGTCCAGCAGAACCCGCAGGCACAGGCGATGGCGATCGGCTTCGACGACCCGTTCATCGTCGTCTCCACCGGCCTGCTCGACCTGATGGACGAAGAGGAGCAGCGTTTCGTCATCGGCCACGAGACGGCGCACATCCTGTCCGGCCACGCGGTCTACCGCACCATGCTGGACATCCTCACCCGCCTGGCCACCCGGGTGGCCTGGATCCCGCTCGGCTACATCGGCCTGCGCGCGATCGTCGCCGGACTGGAGGAGTGGCACCGCAAGTCCGAGCTCTCCGCCGACCGAGGCGGCCTGCTCTGCGGCCAGGATCCCGACGCCGCCCTGCGCGCGCTGATGAAACTGGCCGGCGGCTCACGCCTGCACGAGATGAACATCGAGGCCTTCCTCGACCAGGCGCGCGAGTACGACACGGCCGGGGACGTCCGCGACGGTCTGCTCAAGGTCCTCAACCTGCTCGGCACCACCCACCCGTTCGCGGTCTCCCGGGTCGCCGAGCTGGACAAGTGGCGGCGCAGCGGCGAGTACGACACGATCCTCGGCGGCGACTACCCCCGCCGCGCCGACGACTCCAACGCCAAGATCTCCGAGGAGGTCAAGGCCGCGGCTCGCTCCTACCGGGAGTCCTGGTCGCAGTCCCAGGACCCTTTCATCGGCGTCCTGCGTGATGTGGCCGAGGGCGCGGTCAACGCGGGAGAGCGCATCTTCAACCGCTTCGCCCGTCGCGATGGCAACTGATCGGCGCACGGAAAGGTCTGGAAGCCTCCCTTCCGGGCCTTTTCCCGGCGAGAACCCCCCGCGGCTCCCGGCCGGTGAGGAGCACCGCCCGGCCCCCTAGACCATCAGGGCGATCGCGCGCATGGCCGCCGCGCACAGGGCGACGAACCCCCCCAGCACGGCGAGCGCGCGCAGCCCCTCCTTGCGAAGGTCCGGGATCCGGGAGCCGACCCGTTCGACCTCGCGGCTGATGATCCCGCCGCAGACGGCGCCGAAGACGATGCCCGCGATGACGACCTGCACGGGGCTCAGCCACCACTCCGGTGGCAGCGATCCGCCGAAGGTCAGCCAGAGCGTGATGCCGGCGAGCGCCGCGGCGGGCAGTCCCGGCCAGGCCAGCGCGGTCAGCAGCGAGACCGCGAAGGTCAGCGGGAAGGTCACGACACGCAGCACGCCCCGGGCTCTGGCCGACCTGTTCCCTCTGACCAGCCAGTGCCCGGCCCAGACCGCGCGGGCCAGGACGGCGAACACCCCGGTGACGGCGAAGGTGGCCGCCGGCCAGATCACCGTGGCCACCACGCACGGCACGGAGAGCACCGCCAGCATGATGAGCGCGGCGTTCCCCGCCGGCAGCGGCCCCGCCCTCCTTCCGGCCTCGGCCTCCCCGGTCGGCGCGCCCTCCGCCCGCCGTCTCCTGGCGACCATTCCGCGTGCCCGCCCGGCCCCCTCTCTCCCCGGTGCCTGCCGGGGCCCCCTGACCGAACCGTCCGCGCCGGCCTTGCCACGGCTCTCCGGCCTCCTTCCCGGCGAGCCGGCGGTGACCGCGACCGGCCGCGCCGCCCTCGAAGGCTCTCTCAGAGGCTCGGAATCGCATGAGACGGCGCGGGCGAGCCGGCTGAGACGGGCGGTGAGACCGGCCGCGGTGGGACGCTTGGCCGCCTCGCGGTGGAGGGCCGCGCGGACGAGGGGGAGCAGCGCCGCGGGGATGCCCGCGAGGTCGGCCTGGCCGTTGAGGATGGCGTACATCTGCGCCTCGACCGGGCCCCTGCCGAAGGTGGGGCGTCCGGTCGCCGCGAAGGCCACCGTGGCCGCCCAGGCGTGCACGTCGGCCGGCTCGCCCACGGGCTCGTCCGCGAACAGTTCGGGGGCCGCGTAACTCGGCGTGCCGAGGAAGGTGCCCGTCAGGGTGAGCCGGGTGGCGTCCAGGACGTGGGCGATGCCGAAGTCGATCAGGACGGGCTCGTCCTCGGCGTTGACCAGGACGTTGGAGGGCTTGAGGTCCCGGTGAACGATCCCCGCCGCGTGGACCACCGACAGCGCCGCGGCCAGCCCGTGGGCCAGGGTGACCAGACCGGCGCCCGTGAGCGGGCCGCCGTGCCGTACCCGGTCGAAGAGGTTCTCCCCCTCGATGTGCTCCATGACCAGGTAGGGCCGTTCGCAGGCGAGGTCGGCGTCGAGGACCCGGGCGACGTAGGGGCTCTCTATCCTGCGGAGGGCACGGACTTCGCGCTCCAGCCGTATTCGGGCCTCCGAGTCGGCGTCGACCGCGTCGTGGAGCATCTTGAGCGCGACGCTCTCGCCACGTTTGCTGGTGGCGTGGTAGACCTCGCCCATGCCGCCCCGGCCCAGGCGCTCCACCAACGTGTAAGGTCCGACGCGCCCGAGACGACCCACGTGACCTCCTGCGTCGGCCACATAGGTCCAAGACCGCTGTGCCTATCGGGTCGCCCGCTCTCGCGCGCTTCCCTGCCCTTCAGCCATAGGAAACAACACCATAGCGGGCGGCCCTCACGAATTCCCGGCGGCACGCCGTACCCGTCGGAAGATCGGCGAAACGCCGTCCGGCTGTCCGGTGCCGGACAGTCCCGCGGGGGCTGCGAGGCGCCGCCTCCGGGGACGGACGGCCCGCGCCCCCGTTGGTGCGGCGGGTGCCGCCTCAGAGGCGGCCCAAGCGGCTCCCCGCCGCACGGAAGGCGTCTCACGGCCGGCGCGGCTCCCGGGGCGAGCCGGCCAGCAGGCTGTCCAGCTCGGCCGTGGGCTCGGCCGACAGGTCCCGTCGCTTGGTACGGCGCCAGCGCACGTGCCCCCGGCGTTCCAGCCAGAGCATCAGCCGGTCAAGACCGAAAAGCACAACAACGACAAACAGGAATGCGACCACGATTTCCATGAAGTCCAGTCAAACCATAGGAAGCAGTGATTACCTGGAGCGACACGCAACTACCGTCAGCGACGAGCGGGATGCTCGACCAGGTCGGTGACGAACCCGTGCAGCACCAGCCTCACAATAGGCCCCTGCCCCGGGAGCCGTCCGTGAAAGCGGGAACGCCACCGGATTCCCGGCTCGCCGCCGGGCGGCCCGCCCCAGCGGGAGGTCGGCGCGGCAGCCGCCCACCGGAACGCCTTCCCGCAGCTCACAGGCGCAGTGCCGCGGAGCCTCCGAGAAGGCCGCCCGCTCCCCCGTGACCCTCCGGCCCCGCCGGAGAGAACCGGAGAAGGCGGGCTACCGGCCTCCCGCCGAGGACGAGGCGACGACCGTACCGGCATCGGTGCGCAGATGGCCCTCTCCGGTGTAGACCCACTTGGTGGAGGTCAGCTCGGGCAGGCCCATGGGGCCACGCGCGTGCAGCTTCTGGGTGGAGATCCCGATCTCCGCGCCGAAACCGAACTCCCCGCCGTCGGTGAACCTGGTCGAGGCGTTGACCGCCACCGCCGCCGAGTCGACCAGCGCGACGAACCGGCGGGAGGCGCCGACCGAGCGGGTGACGATGGCGTCGGTGTGGCCCGAACCGTACCTCCTGATGTGGGCGACCGCGTCCTCCAGCGAGTCGACCACGGCGGCGGCGATGTCCAGCGAGAGATACTCGGCGCCGAAGTCCTCCTCAACGGCCGGCACCACGTCGCCGTAGGCCGCGATCCGGGCGTCCCCGTGCACCGTCACCCCCGCCGCCGTCAGGGCCGCCAGCGCGCGGGGCACGAAGGCGCCGGCCACGGCGGCGTGCACCAGGAGCGTCTCGGCGGAGTTGCACACCGACGGCCGCTGAACCTTGGCGTTGAGCAGGATCTCGATCGCGAGCTCGATGTCGGCGTCGGCGTCGACGTAGACGTGGCAGTTGCCCACACCGGTCTCGATGACCGGGACCGTGGACTCCTCGACCACCGAGTTGATCAGCGAGGCCCCGCCGCGCGGGATCAGCACGTCCACCAGGCCACGGGCCCGCATCAGCTCCTTGGCCGACTCGCGGGTCCGGCCGGGCACCAGTTGCACGGCCTCCGGGGGAACCCCGGTGCCGGCCAGCGCCTCCTGCATGATCCGGACCAGCGCCGTGTTGGACTCGTAGGCGCTGGACGAGCCTCGCAGCAGGGTGGCGTTGCCGCTCTTGAGGCAGAGCGCCGCGGCGTCCACCGTCACGTTGGGACGGCCCTCGTAGATGATGCCGATCACGCCGAGCGGCACCCGGAGCTGGCGCAGCTCCAGCCCGTTGGGCAGCGTGCCGCCCCGGATCACCTCGCCCACCGGGTCGGGCAGGTCTGCGACCCGGCGCACCGCCTCGGCGACGGCCTCCACCCGGGCCCCGTCGAGCCGGAGCCGGTCGATCATGTATTCGGAGACACCGCCCTCCCTGGCACGCTCCACGTCGAGCGCGTTGGCCGCGACGATCTCGGCGGCCCCGGCCACCAGAGCGTCGGCGATCACGCGGAGCGCGGCGTCCTTCGGCGCCCGCGGCAGCGGGGCCAGCTCGGCGGCGGCCTCTTTAGCCGCCAGGGCTACCTTCAGGAAGTCCTCGGACATCTCGCGCTCCAAAAGAACTAGGGGTGGGACTCCAGTATGACGATGTCGTCACGGTGGATCAGTTCGCGTTCGTACTCCGGGCCAAGGCTGGTGGCCAGCTCGCGGGTGGAACGGCCGAGCAGGTCCGGGATCTCCCCCGCGTCGAAGTTGACCAGGCCGCGGGCGACCACCCGGCCGCGGGCCCCGCACAGGTCCACCGGATCTCCCGCGGCGAACTCGCCCTCGACCGCGGTGACCCCGGCGGGCAGCAGCGACTTGCGGCGGCCCACCACGGCCTCGACCGCGCCGGCGTCCAGGTGGAGCCGGCCGCGCCCGGTGGTGGCGTGGGCCAGCCAGAGCAGGCGGGTACCCGGGTGGCGGCCGCCCGGGTGAAAGTAGGTGCCGACGTCGGCGCCGGCGAGGGCCTGGGCGGCGTGCGCGGCCGCGGTCAGCACCACCGGGACACCGGCCCCGGTGGCGATCCTGGCCGCCTGCACCTTGGTGACCATCCCCCCGGTGCCGACCGTGCCGCCCTTGCCGAGCTCGACCCCCAGGAGGTCCTCCGGTCCTCGCACCTGGCCCAGCCTGCGAGCACCGGGACGGCGGGGGTCGCCGTCGTAGAGCGCGTCCACGTCGGACAGGAGCACCAGCGCCTCGGCGTGGGTCAGGTGGGCCACCAGCGCGGCGAGCCGGTCGTTGTCGCCGAAGCGGATCTCATCGGTGGCCACGGTGTCGTTCTCGTTGACCACGGGGACGATGCCCAGCTCCAGCAGCCGGCTCAGCGTGCGCTGGGCGTTGACGTGGTGGGAGCGGCGCATCATGTCGTCGGCGGTGAGCAGCACCTGGCCGACGCGCAGGCCGTAACGGGCGAAGGAGGAGGTGTAGCGGGCGACCAGCACCCCCTGTCCGACCGAGGCCGCGGCCTGCTGGGTGGCGAGGTCACGAGGTCTGGCCGACAGGCCCAGCGGGCCGAGCCCCGCCGCGATCGCGCCGGAGGAGACCAGCACGACCTGCGTGCCGGTCCCGCGCCGGGCTGCGAGCACGTCGACCAGGGCGTCCACCCGATCGACGTCGATCGTGCCCTGCGGGGTGGTGAGTGACGACGAGCCCACCTTCACGACAAGGCGCGAAGCCGTACGGATCCGATCGCGCGCAGAGTCCACGACATGCACCTTTCTCACGTCACAGGCCACAGGGGGCGTGGAGGTCACCGGCGGGGGCGGGTCATCCGAGGCGGTTGTCCGAGCCGCGCGGCCCCTGGTGCACGGCCTCGGCGTTGAGCGTCGGCTGCCAGTCGAAGATGTAACCGTTCTCCATGGACCCGATGACGACCTCGGCCCCGGCCTTGGCGCCGGCCTTGGTGAGCTCCTCCTCGACGCCGAGCCGCTCCAGCCGGTCGGCCAGGTAGCCCACGGCCTCGTCGTTGGTGAAGTCGGTCTGGCGGATCCACCGCTCCGGCTTGACCCCGGTGACCTGGAAGGTGTTGTCGTCCACCCGCCGCACCGAGAAGCCCGCGTCGCCGAGCTGCCGGGGCTTGATCACCAGGCGGGTCGGCTCGGCCACGGGCGCGGCCTCCCGGGCCGCGGCGACCATCTCGCCCATGGCGTAGGTCAGTTCCTTGAGCCCCTCGTGGGTGGCCGCGGAGATCGAGAAGACCCGCAGGCCCCGCTCCTGGAGCATCGGCCGGACGATGTCTGACAGGTCGCGCGCGTCGGGGACGTCCGCCTTGTTGAGCACGGCCAGCCTCGGCCGGTCCTCCAGCTTGCCGTACGCCTTGAGCTCGGCCTCGATCGCCTCGAAGTCGCTGATCGGATCGCGGCCCGGCTCCATGGTGGCGCAGTCGATCACGTGCACCAGGGTGTTGCACCGCTCGACGTGGCGGAGGAACTCGTGCCCCAGCCCTCTGCCCTCCGAGGCGCCCGGGATGAGACCGGGCACGTCGGCGACGGTGAAGACGGTGTCGCCGGCGGTGACCACCCCGAGGTTGGGCACCAGCGTGGTGAACGGGTAGTCGGCGATCTTCGGCCGGGCCGCGGAGAGCGCGGCGATGAGAGAGGACTTGCCCGCGCTGGGGAAGCCCACCAGCGCCACGTCCGCGACGCTCTTCATCTCCAGCATCACGTCGAGCTCGCCGCCGGGCTCGCCGAGCAGCGCGAAGCCCGGGGCCTTGCGCTTGGCCGAGGCCAGCGCGGCGTTGCCGAGCCCGCCGTGCCCGCCCTCGGCGATCACGTAACGGGTCCCGGAGCCGACCAGGTCGACCAGGACCTCACCGGTGTCGGCGTTCTTGACCACGGTGCCGTCGGGCACCGGGAGGATGACGTCGAGGCCGTTGGCGCCGTCGCGGTTGGAGCCCTGCCCCTGCTTGCCGTTCTCGGCTCTGCGGTGCGGGCGGCGGTGGTAGTCGAGCAGCGTCGCGGTGTTCGGGTCGACTTCCAGAATCAGGTCGCCGCCGCGGCCGCCGTTGCCCCCGTCGGGGCCGCCCAGCGGCTTGAACTTCTCCCGGTGGACAGAGGCGCAGCCATGTCCCCCGTCACCGGCCTTGATGTGCAGGACCACCTGGTCCACAAAGTCCGGCATGTCTGCCTTCCTACCCCCATCTGCGGAAAAATCCGCTTACAACACGAACAGGGGCGGACCGCTCTAGAGCGATCCACCCCTGTCGTCAACGTCTGGCGGTGCGAATCTACTCCGCAGCCGGAACGATGCTCACCGCGCGGCGACCGCGCTTGACACCGAACTGCACGTAGCCCGCGGCCAGCGCGAACAGCGTGTCGTCGCCACCGCGGCCGACGTTGTCGCCCGGGTGGAAGTGAGTGCCCCGCTGGCGGACGATGATCTCACCGGCGTTGACCAGCTGACCACCGAAGCGCTTCACACCGAGCCGCTGGGCGTTCGAGTCACGGCCGTTCCGAGTGGACGACGCGCCCTTCTTGTGTGCCATCTCGCAAAACTCCCGAAACTCAGGCCTGGTCGATGCCGGTGATCTTCACCTGCGTGTAACGCTGGCGGTGACCCTGGCGCTTCTTGTAGCCGGTCTTGTTCTTGTACTTGAGGATCCGGATCTTCGGACCCTTGGTCTCACCGAGAATCTCGGCGGCGACGGTGAACTTGCCCGCCTCGGTGGTCACGTCGCCATCGTTGACGACGAGCACCGTCGGCAGCGAAACCGTGGAACCGACCTCGCCGGCGACCTTGTCCACCTCAAGGACGTCACCGACGGAGACCTTCTGCTGCCTGCCGCCGCAACGAACGATCGCGTACACCGCGGAACCCTTCTTCTGACTGCTTGCTCGCTGGATGCTGCGCCCCGCATCCGGCTATGGTCATTGAGTTTGACCGACGAACCGGGTAGGCGCGCGAACAGGGCGCGCCATGAGCGCACCGGTTCACCAGGGTACCGGATTACCGGTGTCCTGGTCGAACCGGGCGGAACGTCGGGGTTGCCGATTTAATCGGCAGACTTGGCCTTGCGGGAACGTCGCCGCCCCCGGCCGGAAGCCTGTGCGGCCTGCGCGTCCTCGGCCGGGACGTCATCAAGCGCATCGGTCACCGTATCACGGCCGAACTGCTCACTGGCCGCCACAGCGTGACCGCCCTCCTTGCCGAGCTTCTCCGCGACGGCCTTCTCCACGGCCATCTTGCCCTGGGTGCCACGCGGCTCGGGTCTGCCCTCGACCGGCTCGGTCGAGACGTGCAGGCCGCGGCCGTTGCAGCACTCACAGACGGTGGAGAACGCCTCCAGCAGGCCCTGTCCGACCCGCTTACGGGTCATCTGCACCAGACCGAGGGAGGTGACCTCCGCGACCTGGTGCTTGGTCCGATCACGGGCCAGGCACTCCAGCAGCCGCCGGAGCACCAGGTCTCGGTTGTTCTCCAGCACCATGTCGATGAAGTCGATGACGATGATGCCGCCGATGTCGCGCAACCTGAGCTGGCGGACGATCTCCTCTGCCGCCTCCAGGTTGTTGCGGGTGACGGTCTCCTCAAGGTTGCCGCCCTGCCCGGTGAACTTGCCGGTGTTGACGTCGACCACGGTCATGGCCTCGGTCCGGTCGATCACCAGCGAGCCGCCGCTGGGCAGCCAGACCTTGCGCTCCATCGCCTTGGCGATCTGCTCGTCGATCCGGTAGGCGGCGAACACGTCACCACGGTCGTCCCACTTGGTGAGACGGTCCGCCAGGTGCGGGGCGACGTAGCGGACGTACTCGTCGACCGTCTCCCACACGTCGCCCGCCACCACCAGCGAGGCGAAGTCCTCGTTGAACACGTCACGGACCACCCGGACGGTCAGGTCGGGCTCGGAGGAGAGCAGCTCCGGCGCACTGGCCGACTTGGCCTTGCGCTGGATGTTCTCCCACTGGGCCGACAACCTGGCCACGTCCCGGCCGAGCTCCTCCTCCGACGCGCCCTCGGCGGCCGTGCGGACGATGACACCGGCGCTCTCCGGCATCACCTTCTTCAGGATGCTCTTGAGACGGGTGCGCTCCTTGTCGGGGAGCTTGCGGCTGATCCCGGTCATCGAACCGTCGGGCACGTAGACCAGATAGCGGCCGGGAAGGCTGATCTGCGAGGTGAGCCGCGCGCCCTTGTGCCCGATCGGGTCCTTGGTGACCTGCACCAGCACCGACTGGCCGGACTTCAGCGCCACCTCGATCCGCTTGGGCTGACCCTCCAGCCCGGCGGTGTCGAAGTTGACCTCACCGGCGTACAGCACCGCGTTGCGGCCCTTGCCGATGTCGACGAACGCCGCCTCCATGCTGGGCAGCACGTTCTGCACCTTGCCGAGGTAGACGTTGCCCACGTAGGACTGGCTCGCCTCACGGTTGACGTAGTGCTCGACCAGGACGCCGTCCTCCAGCACCGCGATCTGGGTCCGGCCACCGGTGCGGCGGACCACCATCATCCGCTCGACGGACTCCCTGCGGGCCAGGAACTCCGACTCGGTGATGATCGGCGGACGCCTGCGGCCGAGCTCGCGGCCCTCCCTGCGGCGCTGCTTCTTGGCCTCCAGGCGGGTCGAGCCGCGCACGCTCTGCACCTCGTCCATCGAGGTGCTGCGCCCGGCGCGAGGCGCGCGGATCCGCACCACCGTGTTCGGCGGGTCGTCCGGGACCTCCCCCGCCTCGTCGACGCCCCTGCGGCGCCGGCGACGCCGGCGACGTGAACTGCCGCCCGCGTCCTCGGACTGCTCGGCCTCGGCAGAGGTCTCCTCCTCGGACTGCTCGGAGTCCTCCTCCTCGGCCTCGTCCAGCTCACGGGTCTTGCCCCGGCCGCGACCGCCCCTGCGGCGCCGGCGCCGGCGGCTGCCGGCGTCGTCGTCGCCCTCACCGTCGTCGTCCTCGGGCTCCTCGGCGGTCTCCGCCTCAACCTCCGCCTCGACCGGCTCGGGCTCGGACTGCGGCACCGGAACGGGCTGCGGCGCTGCGGCGCGGACCGGCTGCTCGGCCCGGTGCGGGTCCGGGGCCTGGAACAGCGGCTGGAACACCGCGGCCGGCGCCTGGAACGTGACCGAGGGCGCCTCGGAGCGCTCCTGGGCGGTCAGCCCGAACGGGTCGGCGAACAGTCCCGGCCGCCCCTCGGCGACGTCGTCACCGGCGGGCTCGCCGGCCGACGAGGCCTCGGCCGGCATCGTGAGCAGCAGCGCCGCCGCGACCTCCTCGGCCTCGGCCGTGGTGATGTCGGCCATCCGCTCCGTCTCGACCGGCACGTCCTCGGTGACGGCCTTCCTGCGGGTACGGCTACGCCGGGCGGGGGCGTCCTGCGCCACCGGCTCGGCGCCCCCTTCGGGCACGCTCCACGCGCCGGAGTCGGAGACCGCCCCGGTCACGCTCGGCACCGGCGGCCCGGCGGTCCAGGCCGGCTCCCCGGCCTGGCCGGAGTCCGCCTTCTTCGTACGGCTGCGCCGGGTGGTCGCGGTCGTGACCGCCGCCCCGGCCGCCTTGCGCCTGGTGGCGCGCTTGGGCGCCACCTCCTGAACGGCGTCGGAGACCGTGTCCCGGACCGGCTCGGGGCCCCGCTCGGCGGTCGTCGCCGCGGGTGCGGACTCCGGCTCCTCCGGCGGAGGCCCCGCGGGCCGGCTGGCGGCTCGTCGGCGGGACGTCGGCTGTGTCTGTTCGCTTGTATCCCCGTCAGGGCCAGTGGCCCCGACAATGGGCTCGTTGTCGAGCATGCGGGCGCTCTCCCGTCAGCTCCCGGGCACGTCTCCGCGCCGCGCGGGAGCTCTCGTCTCTCGCTGTAAGCCGGGCCTGAGCCCGGCGTCAAGTCCTATAGGTCGCCGCCGACGTGCTCGCTCGCCGGTTCCGCCCCGCCGCCGCGCGTAACGTCGCGGTCCAGGCCGAAGGGGTCGGCGGGCTCACCGGTGCCCACGTCGAGCGGTCCCTGCGCCAGCCTGGTCACCTCGGGGGGCACCGGCGGCGCGAAGCCGGCCAGACGTAGTCCGGTAAGAACGTCGTCGGGTCGAACGGCAGGAGTTGCGTGCCGTACAACCATGCGAAGTATGACACATGGCTGACTGGACGCCTGACCTGCTGTTGTCTCAGTTCCCTCAATAACCTCAAGGTTCAGCACCGCCTCTCGCGCGTCGAACCGGCGCAGCCCCTTTTTGGTCAGGCGCTCCACCTCGACGCGCTCCGCGGCGTTGAACCGCTCGACCGCCGTCGCGGCGAGAGCGGGATCGGCCTGCGGCAGCCGCAGCTCCCACACCGAGCACTCCAGCTGGTCGGCCAGGTTTCCGGTGCTCGCCTCGACAACGGCGAGCACGTCGAGACCGGACGGCAACGAGGTGTCCAGGGCGGCACGGAGCCGGTCCGGATCACACTGTCGCGTCACACCGATCTCAAGATATTCGGCCTCGCTCGCGACTCCGGTGGGCGCGGCCGCGCCCACGTAGGAGATCCTGGGGTGAGGTGAGAAGCCCGCGCTGAACGCCACCGGCACGCCGGCACGCCGGACCGCGCGTTCCACGGCTCGGGAGATGTCGCGGTGGCTGGTGAACCGCAGGCGGCCACGCTTGGCGTAACGGACACGTAAGCGCTGCACCACCGGCGCGGGCGGAGGTCCATCGGGAACAGGTTTCAGAGTGGTGTCGTCCTTCCCAAGTCGTGGTCGTCGTTTCAGGATAGGCCGTGCTCACACAGGGCCTATCTCAGACAACCGTCAGTGGCAGCAGCTTCTTCCCCGTCGGCCCGATCTGAATCTCGGTTCCCATCGTGGGGCACACCCCGCAGTCGTAACACGGGGTCCAGCGGCAGTCCTCGACCTCGACGTCGTTGACGGCGTCCTGCCAGTCCTGCCAGAGCCATTCGCGGTCGAGACCCGCGTCGAGGTGGTCCCAGGGCAGGACCTCGTTCTCCTCGCGCTCCCGCGTGGTGTACCAGTCGACGTCGACGTCGGCCTTGGCCGCGGCGTCCATCCAGCGCCGGTAGGAGAAGTGCTCGCTCCAGCCGTCGAACCGGCCGCCGTCCTCCCACACCGCGCGGATGATCTTGCCCACCCGGCGATCGCCCCGGGAGAGCAGGCCCTCCACGATCGAGGGCTTGCCGTCGTGGTAGCGCAGGCCGATGGCCCTGCCGTACTCCTTGTCGCCGCGCAGGGCGTCCTTCAGCGCCTTGAGCCTGCGGTCCACGGTCTCGTGGTCCGCCTGGGCCGCCCACTGGAACGGGGTGTGCGGCTTGGGCACGAACCCGCCGATGGAGACCGTGCAGCGGACGTCGCGGGAACCGGTGGCCTCGCGACCGGCCTTGATGACCTTCCTGGCCAGGTCGGCGATGCCGAGGACGTCGGCGTCCTCCTCGGTGGGCAGGCCACACATGAAGTAGAGCTTCACCTGACGCCAGCCCTGCCCGTAGGCCGTGGTGACGGTCCGGATCAGATCCTCCTCGGTGACCATCTTGTTGATCACCTTGCGCATCCGCTCGGAGCCGCCCTCGGGGGCGAACGTCAGGCCGGAGCGGCGGCCGTTGCGGGAGAACTCGTTGGCCAGGTCGATGTTGAAGGCGTCGACCCGGGTGGAGGGCAGCGACAGCGAGGTGTTGGTGCCGTCGTACCGGTCGGCCAGGCCCTTGGCCAGGTCGCCGATCTCGGAGTGGTCGGCCGACGAGAGCGACAGCAGCCCGACCTCGTTGAATCCGGACGCCTTGACGCCCGCCTCGACCATGTCGCCGATCGTGGTGATCGAGCGCTCCCGGACCGGCCGGGTGATCATCCCGGCCTGGCAGAACCGGCACCCGCGCGTGCAGCCGCGGAAGATCTCCACGCTGAACCGCTCGTGCACGGTCTCGGCCAGCGGAACCAGCGGCTTCTTCGGATAGGGCCACTCGTCGAGGTCCATGACCGTGTGCTTGTGCACCCGCCACGGCACACCCGACCGATTGGGCGCCACCCGCTGGATCCGGCCGTCCGGGTGGTAGTCGACGTCGTAGAACCTGGGCACGTAGACCCCGCCGGACTCGGCGAGCCGCATCAGCAGCTCGTCACGCCCGCCGGGCGAGCCCTCGGCCTTCCACTCGCGGATGACCTCGGTGATCGCGATGGCGACCTGCTCCCCGTCACCCAGCACCGCGGCGTCGAGGAAGTCGGCGACCGGCTCGGGGTTGAAGGCCGCGTGACCACCCGCGAGGACGATCGGATCGTCGTCGCCCCGGTCGGCGGCCTCCAGCGGAATACCGGCCAGGTCAAGCGCGGTGAGCATGTTGGTGTAACCGAGCTCGGTGGAGAAGGAGAGCCCGAACACGTCGAACGCCCGCACCGGCCGGTGCGCGTCCACGGTGAACTGGGGCACCCCGGTGGACCTCATGAGCGCCTCAAGATCGGGCCAGACCGCGTAGGTCCGCTCGGCCAGCGTCTCCGGCATCTCGTTGAGGATCTCGTAGAGGATCTGGACCCCTTGGTTGGGCAGGCCCACCTCGTAGGCGTCCGGGTACATCAAGGCCCAACGGACCGTCGTCTCGTCCCAGTTCTTGACGGTCGAGTTGAGCTCACCCCCGACATACTGGATCGGCTTCTGCACTCTGGGCAGGAGCGCTTCCAGGCGGGGAAACAGCGACTCGACAGGCATGCGGTCAAGAATATCCGGCTGGAAAGGGTGCCACAGGCGGTCGTCGCCCGCTCGCAGCGAGTCGATCCGGCGTCACCGCCCGCCAAAGGCCGCCTGATCGCGGTGGGCGTCGCGCGGCGCGGCGGTGAGGGTCCGCTGAAAATCCAGCGGCCGGAACATGCCGGCGACTCTCACGGCGACCCGACTAGAACGGCTGTTCGCGAATATAGATGGCCTGTAGCAGCCCAATGGCGATCATATTCGCGAAGGTCGCGGTGCCTCCGTAGGAGACGAACGGGAGCGGCAGGCCCGTGATGGGCATGATCCCGATCGTCATCCCGATGTTGACGAAGGACTGAAAGGCCAGCCAGCAGACGATCACCCCCGCCACCAGCGTGCCGAACCGATCGTCGCACTGCCGGGCGATCCGCATCCCCCGAAGCAGGATCACACCGATCAGGACCACCACGGTGACCGAGCCGAGGAAACCGAACTCCTCCCCGGCCACGGTGAAGATGAAGTCGGTGTGCTGCTCGGGCACGAACCGGCCGGTGGTCTGCCCCCCCTCGAACAGCCCCTTGCCGAACACCCCTCCCGAGCCGATGGCGATCAGCGACTGGGTGCTGTTGTAGCCGACGCCCCGCGGGTCGCTGGCCGGGTTGAGAAAGGCGGTGAACCGGGCGATCTGGTACGGCTCAAGCACGTCGAGCAGCCACACCGCCACGCCCCCGCAGACCACCACGAGAGCCAGCCCGAAGACCCAGCGCTTGCGCACCCCCGCGATGACGATCGCACCGGCGGTGATCACGCCGAGGACCATCGTGGTGCCCAGGTCGGGCTGGAGCATCACCAGCCCCATGGTGAAACCGGCCACCACCAGCGATATCCCGACGTCCAGCCCGCGAGGCCGGTCGGTGCCCCGGGACGGCTGGGCGAGCAGCATGGCGAGCATCAGCACCAGGCCGAGCTTGGCGAACTCCGACGGCTGGAAGGCGAACCCGCCACCCAGCATGATCCACGAGTGGGCGCCGTTCACGGTCGCGCCGAGCGGGGTGAGCACCAGGAACAGCCCGAGCAGGCTCATGCCGTACACCAGCACCGCATAGGTCCGCAGCGAGCGGTGGTTCACCATCACGGCCGCGCTGGTCAGCGCGATTCCGATGGCGACGTTGAGGATGTGCTTCTTGACCAGCCCGGTCGAACCCGGCGCCCACGTCCTGGTGGACGACCAGACCAGCATCGTGCCGATCACCGTCAGCGCCGCGACCGCGACCAGCAGGACCCCGTCCATCCGGCGCACCGCCGAGGACGCCGCCACCGCCCGGCGCGCGAGGGAACCACCGCTCGGCGCGGCCATCGGCCGGCTCACCGCGCCACGGTCCCATCCCGCTTGATCATCGGCAGATCCACGGCCGGGCGCCCGCTGGGCAGCGCGGCCCGGACCGGCTTCGCCGGGGACTGCGATGTGATGCCGTAGATGCCCTCATAGATCCTGCGTACGGCCGGAGCCGCGGTCTGACCGCCCATTCCGCCCTGGGAGACCATCACGACAACCACGAACCGTGGCTTGTCCGTTGGCGCGAACGAGGCGAACCAGGAGGTGTCCGTCTTGCCGTACACCTCGGCGGTGCCGGTCTTACCACCGATCTTGACCTTGTCCATCGGGAAACCGGCGAAGGCCCCCGCCGCCGTACCGTCGGAGGGAACCTCGCTCAGCGCCCCCTTGATGTAGGCCCGTTCGGTGGGCGACAACGGCAGCCTGCCCACCACCGGCACCTTGATCTCCTTGACCATGGTGCCGTCCGGCCGCACCAGGGCCCAGCCCAGCCGGGGGCTGCGCAACCTGCCGTCTCCGACCAGCGCGGCGTAGGCCGCGGCGAGCTGCAACGGGGTCACCAGGACGTCGCCCTGCCCGATGGAGAAGTTGGCGGCGTCGCCCGGCCGCCACTGGTACCCCTCCAGGCAGTTCTCGTACGCCAGTTGCTTGAGGAAGGCGGCCCGGCTGGGACTGCTCCTGGCCACCTCCGGATAACCGGACTTGGCCCGCCTGCAGTTCTCCTCCTTGGTGGCGCTCCAGAGCTGTTTCTTCCACTCGCGGTCGGGGATCCGTCCCGCCGACTCGCCGGGCAGGTCGATCCCGGTCGGACGGCCGAACCCGAAGGAACGGGCCATGGTCGCCATGGGCTCCTTGGTCTTGCCCCTGGGCCGCAGGCCGCCGTCGCGCAGCCACTGCTCGTAGGCCGCCCGGTAGAAGATCGTGTCGCAGGACTTCACCAGCGCCGTATGCAGGGTGAGCGTGCCCAGCCCGATGCCGCGGAAGTTGCTGAAGGGCCTGCTGCCCACCATGAAGGAGCCCGGGCAGTCGTAGTGACCGTGCAGGGGATAGCCGTCGCCGAGCATCGCCGACACCGACGAGATCTTGAATGTCGAACCGGGCGCGAACTCCCCCTTGATCGCCCTGGACACCAGCGGCCGACCGGCCTTGTCCGACAGCAGCCGCTGATACTCCGGCTCGGAGATGCCCCCCGTCCAGACCGCGGGATCGTAGGTCGGCGCGCTGGCCAGCGCGACGACCCTGCCGGTCCGCACGTCGAGCACCACGCCCGCCGCGCCGTCCGCGGCCGGGGCCGACTTCATGGCCTCGGCCAGGGCCTTCTCCGTCACGGCCTGTACCTTGGCGTCGATGCTGGTGATGAGCGTGTCACCCGGTGTCGGCGGCACCTGCCGCTCCACGCCGATGACCTTGCCGAGCCGGTCCACCTGCACCCGGCGCAACCCCGGCACCCCCCGCAGCGAGCCGTCGTAGACCGACTCCAGGCCGTCACGGCCCATCAGGTCGACCCCGGAGAACACCGCCTTGAACCCGGCGCGCCTCTCCAGCTCCTCCTGCGTGATCGGTTGCAGGTAGCCGAGAGCCTGCGCGGCCGCGGTGCTGCCCGGATACTCGCGGACCGCCTGCACCTCGGCGGTGACACCGGGAAACTCCTCCTGCCGTTCCAGGATCTGCAGAGCCTCACGGGTGGTGACGTCGTCGTCGATCGGGATCGGCTGGTACGGCGAGCCGGGCCAGCACGGCCTGGTGACCCCGGGACCGCACGCCCTGATACGCATGCGCAGATCCGCCGGGCGGCGGTTCAGCACCGAGGCCAGCTTCTGCAGCACGCTCCTGCCGTTGCCCTCCATCCGGTTCAGGCTGGTGCGGTCCACCGAGACCACCAGCCTGGTCCGGTTACGCACCAGTGGCCGCCCCGCCGAGTCGAGGATCTGCCCGCGCACCGCGGGCACCACCACGTCACGGGTGCGCGTCTCGGTCGCGGCCGCCACGAACTCCGCTCCGCGCACCACCTGCACCTGCCAGAGCCGCACCGAGAGCAGCACCAGCAACGAGACCACCAGGACCTGAAGCACGACCAGCCGGGCCCGCGTCCGGATCATGCCCGCCTCCCGCCGGACGGCCGGCCGGGACGCGGCCGGAGGAACCCCTGCCCGTCGGCCCGCCGGCTCATGCGCGCCCCCGCACGAGACGTCCCACAGGCCGCAACTCCCGTACCCTGGGCCCGCGGACGAGCCTCGTCACCACCCACACCGTGGGCGGCGCGGCCAGCAGGTTGTAGCCGACCGCCCAGGGCAGCGTCGTGGTGAGCACGGCCCCGCTGATCCGGGCGTCGCCGAGCAGCGCGCTGGTCGCCACGGCGACCAGCGGCCCGGCCGCCGCGCAGACCAGCGCGGTGAGCAGCACGGAGTCCGGACGGCTCTCCACCATCCGCCCGGCCGCGAACCCGACCAGGCAGAGGACCAGGGCGTACTGACCGAGCATGTGCGCGGCGGGCGGCAGCACGTCACCGAGGAGCCCGGCGCAGAAACCCGCGACCGCCCCGGCGGTGGCCCCGCGGACCAGCGCGTACCCCACGACACCGAGCAGCACCAGGTCGGGCGCGCCCTGACCGGGCAGTGGCAACCGGTTCACCACCGTCACCTGGACGACCATGACCAGTAAAAGCAGCCCCGCGGACACCACGTCACGGCCCACTCTCTAAACCCCCTCCTGCGGCGCTTTCGGCAGCACGGCGTCACGCGGGTTGCGCTGCGGCGCCTGCACCACCACACCGACCACGTCCAGCGCGGTGAGGTCGGCGTACGGCCGCGCGTAGGCGATCCTGGTCAGCTCCCCGGGGGTGGCCTCCACCCGCTCCACCACCCCGATCGGCACCCCCGCCACGTACGGCGCGCCACGCTGGGAGCCGAAACTCACGATCCGGCGCCCCGGAACGATCTGGGCGGTCGAGTCGAGCAACCGGAAACGGATCAGCCGGCCGTTCTCCCCCACCCCGTGCACCACCCCGATCTCGTTGCTCCCCTCAAGTCGCGCCCCGGCCGCCGAGGCCGGGTCGCTGAGCAGCACCACGGTCGAGGTGGACGTGCCCACCTGGACCACCCGGCCCACCAGGCCGTCGCCGTTCAGCACGGTCATCTCCGAGCGCACCCCGTCGGCGCTGCCCACGTCGAGCTGGACGGCCTCCTCGAACCCGGGCGTGCCACGCCGGGCGATCACCTGGGCGGGCACCAGCTTGTATCCCGCGACGCCGGCGACGCCGAGCAGCCGGCGCAGCTCGGTGGAGCGCTGACGGTCCAGGGACTGCGCCAGCAGGTCGCGTCTGAGCCGCTGATTCTCCGCGAGCAGCCCGTCGATGCGACGCTGCGCGTCGGGGGCGGCCGCCATCGTCTCGAAGAACCTGCCGATCGGCCGGATGAGACCCGCGCCCGCGCTCTCGGCGGCGCCGAACATCTCCGCCCCGGCCTTCTTGAGAGGGCCGAGGGGAGAGTTCGCCCCCGTCCGATGATCCACGGTCATGAGCACAAGCGCCGCGGCCAGCAGCACCCCTAGGCTCATCCGGGCCCGGCGCGTGTCCCTCATCAGTGCCGCGGCTCCGGTACGAGGACCTGCTGCAGGGCGTCGAAGTCCTCGACGCACTTGCCGGAGCCGAGCGCGACGGAGTCGAGCGCGTTGTCCACCAGGTGGATCGGCATGCCCGTCTCCTCCTTGAGCCGTTCGTCCATGCCCTTGAGCAGCGCGCCACCCCCGGTGAGCGCGATCCCCCGGTCCATCAGGTCTCCGGAGAGCTCCGGCGGGCACTTGTCCAGCGTGGTCTTGACCGCGTCCACGATCACGTTCACCGGCTCCTCGGTGGCCCTGCGGATCTCGGCCGCCGACACGATGATCGTCTTCGGCAGGCCGGTCACCAGGTCGCGTCCGCGGATCTCGGCGTGCCCGTCCTCGGGGAGCACGCAGGCGGAGCCGATCGCCATCTTGATCTCCTCGGCGGTCCGCTCCCCGAGCATCAACGAGTGCTCCTTCTTCGCGAAGGTGATGATCGCCTGGTCCAGCTCGTCACCGCCCACCCGGATCGACTGGCTGGTCACCACACCGCCCATGGAGATGATGGCCACCTCGGTGGTGCCGCCGCCGATGTCGACCACCATGTTGCCGGTGGGCTCGTGCACCGGGAGCCCGGCGCCGATCGCGGCGGCCATCGGCTCCTCGACGATGTAGACGCCGCGGGCGCCCGCCTGGTAGCCGGCCTCCTTGACCGCGCGCTGCTCGACCCCGGTGATCCCGCTCGGCACCGCGATGATGATCCGCGGCTTGGCGAAGTGACGGCGCTTGTGCACCCGCTGGATGAAGTAGCGGAGCATGCGCTCGGTGACGTCGAAGTCGGCGATGACGCCGTCCTTGAGCGGCCGGATCGCCGTGATGTTGCCGGGGGTCCGGCCGATCATGCGCTTGGCCTCGATGCCGATGGCCACGATCTTTCCCGTGGTCGTGTTTATCGCGACGACGGACGGCTCGTTGAGAACGATGCCGCGGCCCCGCACATAGACGAGAGTGTTGGCGGTGCCGAGATCGACCGCCATGTCGCGGCCGAGAAAAGCAAGCTTGCTGCTCATGAGGAAGGCGGCCCTCCTTCCGTCAGGTCGTCGGCGAAAACTACAGAACGCACTCGAATCGTAACGTGACGTACCCACCATTGAGCGCAATGAGCTGCCCAGCTCCGGGAAAATCTTCAACCCCACCGCACACACCGAGCCCCGCCATCCACCAGGATGACGGGGCTCGGCGGAGCGGGAGCCCTAGAAGCGGTCGGGGAAGAAAAGCTTGATCTCGCGGGCGGCGGACTCGGGCGAGTCGGAGCCGTGCACCACGTTCTCACCGATCTCCAGGGCGTGGTCGCCGCGGATGGTGCCGGGGGCGGACTTGACCGGGTCGGTCAGGCCCGCGAGGGACCGGAACGCCTCGACCGCGCGGGGCCCCTCGGCGACCAGCGCGACCAGCGGACCCGAGGTGATGAACTCGACCAGCTCGCCGAAGAACGGCCGCTCGGAGTGCTCGGCGTAGTGCGCCTTGGCGGTGTCGGCGTCCAGGGTGCGCAGTTCCAGCGCGACGACCTTCAGGCCCTTGCGCTCGATCCGGGCGATCACGTCGCCGATGAGACCACGCGCGACACCGTCGGGCTTGATCAGGACAAGAGTGCGCTCGGACACTGAGGTTCTCCTTTGAACAGGGATGACTCGCGGACTGCGATGAACGCGCGAAGTTTACCGTCCTCGGCCCCACTCCCCGTGGTCGGCGACGTCACGGGCGGTCCGCCCCGTCCCCAAGAGCCCCCTCGGGGGACGGGGTGGGCGGTGGAACCACCGGCAACGCGCCGGGCCTGTCCGGCTCGGGCTCCGTCGCGGGCCGGTGGCCGGGACGGAGCCTCGGCCTGGGACCGGTCTTCGGTTTCGGCTCCGGCTCCGGCTCCGGCACGGCCCTCCCGGGCTCGCCCTCCCCCTCACCCGCCGACGCGGAGAGGTGGTCCACCGGTCGCGCCGGCGGCGGAACCACCGGGATCGCGGGGGTCACAGAGGTCACAGAGGTTGCCGCGCCCGTCGGCGACGTCTCGGCGCAGACGTCGTCGAGCCCCTCGACCGGAGGCAGTTCGACTCGGGGAAGGGCTCCCACCGTATCCCCCGGGGCCGCCGGGGCCGCCGGGGAACGACGGGTCAGCACCGCGCCGAGCACGATCATCACGACCACCAGAACACCTGCGACCAGGGCCCACAGACGCATGGCCCCCACAAAGGCGTCAACCTTCGCCTGCTGGGTCACGGCCACCTGCAGGAGGGTGACCTGGATCCCGCCCCCAAGCAGAAAACCGGAGAGCACCCCGGGAAAGAACAGCGACAGCGCGAAAAGCTGGGCTCCCACGCCCGACGCGCGCAGCGCGGCGGTCAAGGCGACCGCGGCACCCACCGTGAGCAGTACGAACGGGAGGATCAACACAAGACCGTCGGGGGCGGGCAGGAAGACCCGGACGCTGCACAGCCCGGCCACCACGGCCACCAGGCCGCCCGCGCCGAGCAGCGGCATCAAGGTGTCCCCGAGCCGGCTCACCAGCACTGCGGCGACGAGACCGGCGACTCCGGCGACCACGAACGCGGGCCAGAGACCGGACAGTCCCGGACCGCCCAGCCCGACAAGCTCGACGCAGGTGACCTGAGCCATGGTGGGCAGGACGACGACACCAACCGCGAGCGTCGTGTAAGCGGGTGCCCGTCCGGCGACGCCCTCGAAGGTGAAGGCGGCGAGCCCGAGAAGCACGAGGATGGACAGCCCTCCCACAAGGACGAGCCGCTCCGGCGGCCAGTCGAAGGTCGCGCCCAGGGCCAGGGCCGCGATCCCCGCGGCGGGCACAACCGCCGTCAGCAGACGCCTGCGCTCCATCGCGCTCGGCACCGGACCTGCCGCGACACCGTCTCCGCTCCGCATCCAGAGCACCAGATAGGCGGCGGCCAGCGCGAGCGCGATCCCCGTCAGCATGGGGTACGGCTGGAGCGTGACCCGCCAGGACCGGACCTCGTCCAGCGGCCACAGAGCGAGCGCCTGCGCGGCCAGAAGGCTCACCGCCAGCACGCCTCCCCAGATCCCACGCAGGGCCATGGGCCGCCCCCAGACCGCCACCAGGGTCGCGGGCACCAGCAGGCCGGCCCCGGTCCCGTGCAGGACTCTGAGCACCCCCACCAGCAGCGTGGAGCCCGCATAGCCCCCCGCCGCGTCGGCCAGCGCCAGCAGGGTCAGCCCGCCGACCAGGACGGGCGCCGCACGCACATGACGTAACAGCAGCCCGGCCAGTGGCACGGTCAGCACCATGGCGGGCAACGCCAGTCCATGCGCCCAGACCATCTCGACCTGGGAGATGTCGGACGGGAGCAGGACGGCCACCACCGAAATGGTGTTGGGGATGGCGACGATCGCCAGCGGTAGCGTCACCGCGACGAGCAGCCCGAGGACGACGTCGAGCATCAGCGAGACACGGAGGGGGCGTACCAGGCCCGGAGGCCCGGCGGCCACCACCCGGGACGGCTGGATGGGAGGGACGGCCATGTTGGCCGACTTTAGCGGGAAGTCACGCCCTCGACACGGCGAGCGACGAATATCGCCGTGATCCACAGCGCGGTGAAGATCAATCCGAGGAAGAACATGGTCGGAACCAGGAAACCCGCGGCGATGGCGAGAATCTGGATCACGCTTCCCAAGACATAGGCGAAGGGACGTTTCAGCATTCCCGCGGCCAGGACGCACAGGACCGCCAGGCCGATCCCGACCGTCACCGCGACAGCCGGCGAGATGCCCTGCGTGTTGATGGCCACCGGCGTGAACAGCCCGATGACGATCGCCTCCATGCCCAGCACGCTCGCGCAGAGCCGCCGCATGCCCGGAGTAACAGTGATCATTGCTCGCCTCTCCCCTGCCACTCGGGTCACGTGACCTCCTCCGCCTTGAGCAGCAGCCGCGCGTTTCCGGCCGTGACCACCGACCCCGTGATCAGCACCCCGGCGCCGCCGAACTCCCCGGCCTCGTCGGCCAGGCCGATTCCGAGGTCGATCGCCCCGTCCAGCCGGTCGGCCCGGTGGACCCGGTCCGGTCCGAAGATCTCCCCGGCCAGCGCCGCGAGCTCGCCCGGCTCCATGGACCTGGGTGAGGAGTTCCTGGTCACCACGAGCTGGTCCGTCATCGGCTCAAGCAGTTCCAGAATGCCCCGGACATCCTTGTCGGCGAACATCGCCACCACGCCGATAAGCTTGGCGAAGCCGAAGGACTCGTGAACGGCCTCCAAAGTGGCCTGAATCCCACCCGGGTTGTGTGCGGCGTCCACAAGCACCGTGGGACCGCGCCGCACCACCTCAAGCCTGCCCGGCGAACGCACCTGAAGGAACGCCTGCCGCACCAGCTCGGGGTCGAGCGGGTCGTCGCCCGCGGTCAGTGCCTCGACGGCGGCCAGCGCACAGGCGGCGTTACCCGCCTGGTGCGCTCCGTAGAGGGGGAGCAGAACCTCCTCGTAGGTGCCCTTGAGCCCCCTGAGGTGAAGCAACTGCCCGCCGACCGCCAGCTCCCGGCCGAGCACGCCGAACTCCAGCCCCTCACGCGCCAGGGTCGCGTTCACCTCCACGGCCCTGCGGACCAGCGTCTCCGCGGCGGGAAGCTCCTGCTGCGCCAGCACGGCCGTCGCCCCGGGCTTGATGATGCCCGCCTTCTCGTTCGCGATCGTCGCGACATCGGGGCCGAGGTAGTCGACATGGTCCAGCGAGATCGGAGTGATGACCGCGACCACGCCGTCGGCGACGTTGGTGGCGTCGAAACTGCCCCCCATACCCGTCTCGACGACCGCGACATCGACGGGGGCGTCGGCGAACGCCGCGAAGGCCATCGCGGTGAGCGTCTCGAAGAAGGAGAGCCGGCGCCCCTGGGCGTCGATCATCTTCAGGTAGGGCTCGATGTCCTCGTAGACCTCGGCGAAACGCTCCTCGCTCAGCGGAGCACCGTCAACGCAGATGCGCTCCCGCATGGACACGAGGTGCGGGCTGGTGAACCGGCCGACCCGCAGATTACGCTCACGCAGGAGCGTCTCGATCATCCGGGTCGTACTCGACTTCCCGTTGGTGCCGGCGACGTGCACAACCGGATAGGAGTGCTGCGGAGAACCCAGCACATCCATGAGCGCGGCGATCCTGTCGAGAGTGGGCTCGAAGTTCCACTCGACGCCGCGTTCCATGATTGCCTGTTCGACCGCTCGATAGTCCACCTCTCAAGCCTACTGACCCCGGTCGCGGGATCCCGACGGGGCCGGAGAACAGTCCGCGAGGACATCCGGGAAAGATCGTTGAAAAGGCATGAGCAAGCTGGGAAAGCGCCATGGGATAGGCGCCGTAATCTCGGAAACAGCCGGGTAAGGCCGTTGCCGGAGTGGCTGGGGAATCAGGCCGAGCTCAGGCCGGCAGTGAAACGGCGGACACCCCCAGAACAGCCCCCCACACCCCCGGGAACATCCCCCCGACAACGCGAAAAAGGGCCACCCCCACAAGGGGGGGTGACCCTTCCTCTAAAGATTGTCCGGCGGCGACCTACTCTCCCACACCGTCCCCGGTGCAGTACCATCGGCGCTGAAGAGCTTAA
>NZ_JBSGCR010000009.1:0-214518 GCF_053601935.1 Streptosporangium sp. NPDC004631
TCGGGGTTGTGGTCGAGGTGCAGGCCGTAGAGCCAGCTCGCCTCGTTGAGGTCGTGGACCCGGCCCGGGCACCTGCGGCACCCCGTGCCGCCGACCGAGTGGGGGTTGGCGTAGGGACTCGCCTTGAGGCCCGGGGCGGCGCGGCCGACGTAGACCGCGCCAGCGGGGACACGGCCGTGGAACAGGTCGCCGACGACTCGGACGCGGCGGGGGTCAGCCATGGGTGTCGGCCTCCAGGTCGCAGGGGCCCGCCGCGCAGGTCTCGCACCGCCAGGCGCCGCTGACCTGCGTCCAGCCGTACTGGGGCAGGACCCCTGCCGCCTCGGCCAGATCGACGAAGTGCATCTGACCGTCCTCGTCCTCGTCGAACACGTACTCGCAGCACCCGCAACGGACCACCACGCACGGCTGGTCGAGGCGGCGCGGCGCCGGCGTCCCGAGGGGCCCGCGGTAGGTGGACGCCTCCTCCTGGGCGAGCTCCTCGGTGCTGAAGTGGGGGACGCCGTCGGTGTCACCCGCGTCGGTGCCGCAGGGGTAGGTGAGGGTCCAGCAGGGGGTCATCGGGACTCCGGGGTGGTGATGAAGGGTGGGGGCCGTCGCGAGCGCGGCCAGGGCGCGGGTCACAGCGGGTACGCCGACGGAGTCGGTTCCGAACGCGGCAGGAGGCCGTTGCGCTCCCACGCGATGTGCATCTGAGCCGCCATGACCTGGGCGGCCGACGCGAACCGGTCGGCCTCGTCGGGGGTCACGAACTCGATGTCCACTCCGCAGACGCGCAGCCCCGACGTGGGGGAGCCGTGAGGGTGGTGGCGAACGCCGGTGAACTCGGCGCCGCCGCGAAGGTTGAGCTTGGCCCGGACCTCGAACTGCTCAGGTTCGTCGGTGCGATGGTGCGGATACGGATCTTGCATGGGATCCTCCTTGGGGTGGCCCCCGCCGTGTAAGAGACGGCGGGGGTCGCTCAGGTAGCGAGATGAAGGGCGAGGGCCAGGAGCCCGGCGAGCAGGACCACCGCCAGGAGCAGCAGGGTCAGGTGGCCGCACCGGCGCGGAGCCCGGTGACGGCCGGGCTCACGGCGGTCGGGACGGTGAACCATCAGAACGGGGGCTCGGTGCTCAGCTGCAGCCAGCCGTGGACGGTCAGCGACCGCACCCACGCCTGCCGGCCAGGCCGACGGGCCAGCCGCAGCGCGTGATCCGCGTCCCGCGCCGGGGTGGCCGGAGCCTGATCCGGATCGCCACCGTCAGCGGTGACGCCGTACTCCTCACGCACAGGCAGCCCCCGCCAGTAGGCCAGCGCCTCCTGCAGGTCATGCGCCTGAGCCAGTAGGCCGGACACGGCCGCCAGGACCTCCCGGCAGTGCTCAGGGACGCCGGACAGGTCCTCGCCGAGGGCCTTGTGGTAGGCGTCGGCGATCGCGCTGAGGTCCAGCGGGGCCAGCTCGTCGTCCGGCGGCTCAGGCTCGCGGTCGTCGGCCAGGTCGTTCAGGTCGTACTCACGTCCGTGTTCGTCCTCGACGATCATCGGATCTTCTCCTTCTTGAGGTGATGGGGGATGAGGGGTGGGCCGGGGCCCCGCCCGAGACCGGGCAGGGAGCACCGGGGGTCAGGGAGTCAGGTCGGACGGGGAGCCGTACCGGGGATCCATCTGCTGAAGAGCGAGGTCCCGGGGGCAGCAGCCGCAGGGCTCACCGGTCTCGGTCGGACAGGAGGGCGTCGACGGGGCGGGCGGCTCCATCACGGCGTCGCCTCCTCCAGATCCGCCGGATCCGCCCCGTACTCCTCCGGAGCGATCCAGGAGCCGACCGACGTGGGATAGCGCCACCCCTGGCCGGCGACGGCCACCGGCACGTCAGCGGGGTCGATCCCGGTCTCCACCAGGTAGCCCAGGCCGTAGGCCGCGGCCCGGTTCTTCTCCACCCAGCCGTGACAGCCGGTCGTGCCCGACCCGCACAGCAGCAGCAGATTCACCGCGGTGTTCTCACCGCCCCGGCCGCGGGGGATCCGGTGATGGATGGAGTCCTCGTCGCGGGCCGGCGCCTTGCCGCATCGCACGCACCGGCCGCCGTCCCGCGCCTCGACCAACGCGCGGGTCTTCGCCGACGGCCCGGTGTCCGAGGTAGGGAAATCCAAGTGCCAGCCGTTGAGGCACTTGCGCGCGCGGACCGGCAAGACCCGGGAGACCCCCATGGCCTTCATGCGGTCCCACCGGCGCTGGGCCTCGGCCTCGGTCGCGAAAGTCTCGCGGGGACAGCACGGGCGGACGCGGGTCTTCATCGCCCCTCCCGCGAGATCCCAGACTCATCAGCGGCGACCTCGACCAGCCCCCGCAGCCCGGCCGGGAGCACCCACCCGCCGGCGCCCCGCTCGCACGCCGCCGCGGTACGGAAGATGAGCTCCACGTGGAGGCCACCGAGAGAGCCTGTGATCTCCAGCCAGTGATCGGGCTGATCGCTGAACGGCTTGAGCCGCGCGACAGGCCGGTCCATCGCCGCGGCGTAGACGACGGCCTGCCGGACCACGCCGCCAACAACGAGGTGGCTGACGAAGACCGTCACCGGCCGCTCAAGACCGCCCTCGTAGGGCAGGCCCAGGTGCGGGTGCTGCTCCAGCAAATCGGCCAGGGTGCGCAGGCCCTTGATGTACTCGGCTCGGTCAGTCATGGGTGTCCTTTCGTCGGGATCGGGTGGGGGTCAGGGGGTGGAAGCCGGCGAGCGGCCCGGCCGCGGCGTGCTCCTGGTCTGGCGCCGCACATAGGCGTGCAAGGACTCGCGCGGGACGCGGCTCTTCGACTTGCTGCTTCCGGGGGTCGCGACGTCGGTTGTGTCCAGCTCTCCTGCGGCGATGAGCCGATATACGTGGGTCTCGCTGGCTCGGAGAGCGTCCGCGACTTCGTCGATCCGCAGGAGCATCGGCTCCGGCTGAGGTGATGATGAATCACCATTTTTCCAGGGACGGAAAAGGGTGTCGGTGGGGACGCCGAGGGTGGAGGCGAGGGCGTCGGCCGATCTGCGGCTCGTCGAGCGGCGATGGCCACTGCGCAGCCAGCCGATCGTCTGCCTGTTGACCCCGCTGGCGGCGGCCAATGCGACGGCGGAGTTGAACCGGCCGTCGATCAGCCGGTTCAGCTCGGCGCGGTCCGTCAGCACCATCTGTGGACGGCCGGGCATGCTGGTACCTCCCGAAGAGATGTAGGCAATCTTAGGTGGTGATGCATCATCACTTTACGATTGGAGAGCTGGAATGTCTACTCATCTCGGCGAGCCGGGTCGCATTGATAAGGGCATTGATTTAATGTCGGCATCTTGTTGCATGCGCTCGTAGCGTGTAGAACGGACAAGTTGCAACAAATCGGTGGTGGGTCATCACCGCATACTTGAGGGGACGCGGACTGTGGGTGAGCACCGGAGTGGGACCGGCGCGCGGCTCAGCAGGTACGTCGAGGACTACATGACACGCACAGGGGTCTCGGTCCTGGCTCTCGCCAGGCGATGTCGGGACCCCGAAACAGGCGAAGAACTCCTACCTCAATGGGTGAGACATCTGGTCGAAGGGCGGGTCCCTCGCTCGCCGGAGCCATGGCGATATCGTGCTCTAGCAGCGGGGATGGGAGTCGAGGTCGAGCTCGTGAAGAGGTTGGCTGCCGCCCAGTGGATCGGAGTCGACCTCGTAGACGCGGGCGAGGGGGAGTGGATCACCGTTGAGGTCCCACCCGGCCTGAGTGACTCCGACAGGCAGATCGTCATCGAGACCGCACGGAGTCTCGCACATCGGCTCGCAGGTGAAGCTGACGGTAGTCAGTAGCGGTAAAGTTACGCTTTGCTAACTGCGGTGATGACGCATCATCCTCACGGGCATACTCGGACGTCTGTACGAATAGCGTCAACCGTTCCAATTGCCGGATGGTCGCCCCTATGTACAAAGTCCGCTACAGGCCGCTGCCGCCTGACCGTGTGTCGCTCGATCCGGTACTGATCCGTGCAGTGCCGAGCCGGCACGCGATCTATGCGTACGTCGACATGTCCCAGCTCGACCCTGCGCTCATACCGTCGCTGGAGACCATCGGGGAGGGCACCACGTCTATATACGACTGGCGGCCAGATGGCCCCGCAGCCGATCCGGCCGTCGAGCTCCGGGTCCACCGCGTCCGGCAAGTGCCAGGATCGGGGTTGGCGATGGTCGAGATCGCGCCCGGCGTGATCCACCTCAGCGTCGACCGGGATCTCATGAAGGCCGACCTCGCCGAGCGGCTCGGCGCGCATGCCACACAGTTCATGCGTCTCATGCAGTAATCCCCCTACCCTCTCGGAGGACCGACTACCGATGGCGCGCTACCGACGCCTGCCGTCAGGGAAATGGCAGGCGACCGTCGATCTGCCGTCTGGGCGGCGCATCACCGCATCCGACAAGCTCAAGGCGGCCGTCCAGCAGTGGGCGAAGGAACAGGAAGCCAAGATCGCCCAGGGGTACAAGGTCGACCCGCGAGCTGGTCGTCTCACGGCGGGGGAGTGGTACGACACCTGGTGGCCAGCCCGCGTCGTCGAAGATGAGACCCGCCGCGGTGATGATGCTCAATTTCGGCTGCGCATTCTTCCTTATTGGAAGGAATGGAGACTCGGCGATATCGGCCGCATCAACGTCCAAGAGTGGGTGCGGCAGATGGAGAAGAAAGGTGTCGGCCGGCACGCGATCCGCAGGTCGTACAACCTCCTGGCGAGCATGCTTGGCGATGCTGTCCTGGAGGGCATCATCCCGGTGTCGCCGTGTCAGAAGGTCACGCTGCCCGCGACGCCGCCGAAGCTCCCATTGTGGTTCGTCCCGGCGCAGGTCGCTGCGATTGTTGCTGAACTTCCTGAGGGGCACGGGGTGATGACCGACCTCATGTGCTACGCCGGACCCCGGTGGGGAGAGGCGGCCGGCGTCTGCGGCGCTGAGCGTGACGACGGCAGAGGCAACCCGATTGACTGGCTCCGCGGGAAACTCGCGATCCGAGGCGTTGTCTCGCAGCAGGGGAAATGGAAGGAGTACCCGAAGAACTCCTCTTCTCGTCGTGAGGTGCCGGTGCCCCGGTGGGCACTCGACCGGATGGCCCCGCTGATTGCCGACCGGGGCCGGGACGCCTTCGTGTTCGTCGCCCGGCGCCGGTCGCCCGGGAGTAATGAGTACGCCCTCCTGTCGGGGGCGAACTGGCGGGTCGTCTGGTACCAGGCGATCGACGCCGCGAACGAGAAGATCCGCGCGGCGAACCGCGGGCTGCCCGTCGCCGAGCGGGTTGAGCCGGTGCCGCGATACGACCCGCATGACTGTCGGCATACGGCGGCGAGTTGGCTCGTGCAGGCCGGGGTTGATCTGTACCGGGTTAAAGATCTCCTCGGCCACTCGTCGTATCAGACAACTCTTCGGTATGCGCATCTCGCCCCCGGCGCGCACGGGGAGATCGAGGCGGCCTGGTCGAAGATCGATGCGCACCAGATGCGCATGGAGCTTGATCATGAGGCGGGAAGTGGGGGGTGAGCTCCGAGGATGGAAATTTCATCTGTTCCCGATGACCCACCACGTGGAGTGCGTGACCCTGCTGGTCAAGGACGCGGTCTAGCCTTTGGCCCGCGGGATGCGCTATCACCTCTAGCGGGCGATGTCGGCGAGGAGGCGTGTCACGCCGGTGGTGGGGGTGGCGCCCCGGGTGGAGAGCCAGGCCAGTCCGTTACGGCTGGTGAAGGCGGCGAGTCTGCGGGCGTCGGCCATGTTCAGGTCGCGGGGGCCGGTCAGGACGGGGGTGAGGGCGACCCGGCGCCAGGAGGTGGAGCCGCCCAGGGATCGGGCGATCTGAGGGTGGGCGGTGCGGACGGCCGAGGCGACCGAACGCAGGCGGGGCCGTCCGGCGGCCCCGTCCTGGATCGGGACCAGGAGGTTGACCGTGGTGATCTCGGCGCCGCCCTCCCTGGTGGTGCGGAGCATCTCCTGGTCGTCGCGGGTCAGCCCGGCCCCGGTCACCGGCAGGGTGAAGCTCACCGTGAGGGGACGGCCGCCGGCGGCGGCCTCCCGCTGGAGGGCCGCGATCGCACTCGCGCGGCGCAGTACGGTCTCCCCGTCGGCCGGACCCCGGATCTCGAAGTCGATGTAGCCGGCGCCGAAGGCGTCGACCGCCTGCCGGTAGGCGTTGAGAAGACGGCCGGGGTCGGTGCAGGCGGCGGCCAGCTCGCGCCCGACGGGGCCGCCGAAGACCAGCCCGGCGTCGCCGCCCGCCGCGCGCAGGCGGCCCAGCCGGGTGGGGGCGGGGACGCCACCTCGTCTCCGCGGCCCCGCCCAGCCTGGGGTGCAGCCGCCCGGTCCGGCGGTGAGGTGTCCGAGGGTGAACCAGCGGACACGGCCCCGCCTGGCGGGCCTGGGCAGCGGAGGGAGCGGGGCGCGGGCCGCGTTCACGAAGGTCACGAACCCCGACGGGCGGGTGATCCGTCCGGGCGGCCGGTCGGCGGGCCGGGCGGCCGGTGAGGGGGGCGCCGTGGCGGTGGCGGGGGGCGCGGGGCGGCCCAGGTGCTCGTCCGGCTTGGCGGGCAGCAGCCAGATCGCGACGCCGGTCCCGGTGACGAGCGCGACCCACGCGAGAGCGATGACGGACCGGGGCGGGGTGCCGGGCTCGCGGGCGCGGCGGGCGGTGGGACGGTCCGTCGTCGTCGGCATGGGGCCACCTCCTCGGCTGCACCGGGCGATCGCGGGGAGTGCTCGACCCGTCACGTGGCGCACCGGAGGTCCGAACGCTAGCAAGTGTCCCCGCCACGGCGTTGGCTTTCTACGGATGCCGTCCGTAGTGCCCGGATAATGATGTTCATCTCCGTCAAGTCATCAATAACCCATGGCCGGGTAGATCGGACATCAGGCAGACTGAGCCAGGTGTTGCTCACGATCTCCACGACCCTGCGGCCGGCCACGGATCTCGGATTCCTGCTGCACAAGCATCCGGACCGGGTTCAGGAGTTCGCCCAGTCGTACGGCGTGGCCAGGGTCTTCTACCCGGAGGCGGGCGAGGAGCGCTGCACAGCGGCGCTGCTGCTCGACGTCGACCCGATCGGCCTGGCGCGCTCGCGCGGCCGGTCCACGCCCGACCACGCGCTGGGGCAGTACGTCAACGACCGGCCCTACGCCGCGTCGTCGCTGCTGGCGGTCGCGCTGGCGGAGGTGTTCCGCACGGCGCGCGCCGGGCACTGCCGCAGCCGTCCCGAGCTGGCCGCCGGGCCGATCCCACTGGAGATCGCACTGCCCGTGCTGCCGTGCAGGGGCGGCCCGGACCTGGCGCACCGGCTGTTCGAACCGCTCGGCTGGGCGGTCGGGGCGGACGCCGTACCGCTGGACGAGGGGTTTCCCGAGTGGGGTGACTCGCGCTACGTCCGGCTGTCGTTGCGCGGTGAGGTCCGTCTGGCCGACGCGCTCAACCACCTGTACGTGCTGCTCCCGGTGCTCGACGACTCCAAGCACTACTGGGTCGCGTCCGACGAGGTGGACAAGCTGATCAGGGCGGGTGAGTCCTGGCTGGCGGCCCACCCGGAGAGGAGCCTGATCACCCGCCGCTACCTGGGCCGCAGCCGGGCACTCACCCGCGCCGCCTTCGCCCGCCTGGCCGAGCTGGGCGACGATGTGGAGGAGGACCTCGACCCCCCGGTCGAGGAGGACTCCCCGATGCCCGCCTCCGGTTCCGAGGCCGTCTCGGCGTCCCGGATCGCTCCCGGTCCCGAGTCCACCGCCGAGCCCCTCCCCGGCTCTGTTCCCGAACCGGCGCCCGTCCCCGAGCCCGTCTCCGGGTTTGAGCCCGGCTCCGGGCAGGCGGGGGAGGTGCCCAGGCGGCCCCTGAACGTCCTGCGGCGCGAGGCGGTGCTCGGTGTGCTGGAGGAACTGGGCGCGCGCACGGTCATCGACCTGGGGTGCGGGTCGGGGCAGCTGGTCGGGGAACTGCTGGGCAGACCGGGGCTGACGAAGGTGGCGGGCGTGGACGTGTCGGCGCGGGCCCTGGCCCTCGCGGCCAGGAGGCTGAGGCTCGACCGGATGCCCGACCGGCTGCGGGAGCGGCTGGAGCTGTTCCAGGGCGCGCTGACCTACACCGACGAGCGGTTCGCCGGATATGACGCCGCCGTGCTCATGGAGGTGGTCGAGCACGTCGATCCGCCTCGGCTGGGCGCGCTGGAGCGGGTCGTCTTCGGTGCCGCCCGGCCGGGAAACGTGATCGTGACGACCCCCAACGCCGAGTACAACGTGCGTTACGAGTTCCTGGACGGCATGCGTCACCCCGACCACCGTTTCGAGTGGACCCGGGCCGAGTTCCGGGCGTGGGCGGCGAGGGTCTGCGACGAGTACGGCTACCGTGTCGCGTTCCGCCCGGTCGGCGACGACGACCCACAGGTGGGGCCACCCACCCAGATGGCCCTGTTCGCCGTCGTGGACGGCGGGAACGCCGGAGGCGGCGGGGAGGAGACCCGGGACGCCGCAGGAGAGGGAGGCGGAAATGGTTGACATCGCGGTGCCGGAGATGTCGCTGGTCGTGCTCGTGGGGGTGTCGGGCAGCGGGAAGTCGACCTTCGCCCGCAGGCACTTCACACCGACCCAGGTGATCTCCTCCGACTTCTGCCGGGGCCTGATCGCCGACGACGAGAACGATCAGTCCGCCACCCCCGACGCCTTCGACGTGCTCAACTACATCGTCGCCACCCGCCTGCGACGGGGCCTGCTGACCGTGGTGGACGCCACCAACGTCCAGTGGGAGGCGCGGAAGAGGCTGATCGACCTGGCCAGGTCACACGACGTGCTGGTCGACGCGATCGTCCTGGACGTGCCCGAGCGGGTGGCGATCGACCGCAACGCGGACAGACCCGACCGGGCCTTCGGGCCGCACGTGGTCCGGCGGCAGTGCAAGGAGCTGAGGCGGTCCATGGGAAAGATCTCCCGGGACGGCTTCCGGCGGGTCCACGTGCTGCGCGGGGTCGAGGAGATCGAGGCCGCCGTGGTCGCCCGGGAGCGGGCCTGGACCGACCGGCGCGAGCTGGCGGGGCCGTTCGACATCGTCGGCGACGTGCACGGCTGCCGCGCCGAACTGGAGACGCTGCTGCGCGCCCTGGGCTGGGAGGTCGATCCCGGCGGCGTCGGCGCGGCACACCCCGAGGGCCGGACGGCGGTCTTCGTCGGTGACCTCGTGGACCGGGGGCCGGACTCGCCGGGCGTGCTCCGCCTGGTCATGGGCATGGTCGAGGCGGGGACGGCCCTGTGCGTCTCGGGTAACCACGAGCAGAAGCTGGCCCGCGCGCTCAACGGGCGCAAGGTCAAGGTCGCCCACGGGCTGGGGGAGTCCCTGGACCAGTTCGACGCCTGCCCCGAGGAGTTCCGCAAGGCCGCGCTGATCTTCATGGACGGCCTGATCAGTCACTACCAGCTCGACGGGGGCAGGCTTGTCGTGGCGCACGCCGGGTTGAAGGAGGCGTACCACGGCCGCGCCTCCGGCCGGGTGCGCTCCTTCGCGCTGTACGGAGACACCACCGGCGAGACCGACGAGTACGGTCTGCCGGTGCGTTACCCCTGGGCGAGGGAGTATCGCGGCCGGGCCATGGTCGTCTACGGTCACACCCCGGTCCCCGAGCCCGAGTGGATCAACAACACGATCTGCCTCGACACCGGCGTGGTGTTCGGCGGGAGGCTGACCGCGCTGCGCTACCCGGAGCGGGAGATCGTCTCGGTGCCCGCGGAGCGGGTCTGGTACGAGCCGGCCAGGCCGCTCACCGCCCCCGGCCACCGCGAGCCCGGCGTGCTCTCCATCGAGGACGTCCGGGGCGCCAAGCACATCGAGGTGCGGTACGGGGGTGGCCGCATCAAGGTCCGGGAGGAGAACTCGGCCGCCGCGCTGGAGATCATGAGCCGGTTCGCGGTCGATCCGCGCTGGCTGGTCTACCTGCCGCCCACGATGGCGCCGCCGGAGACCTCCGGGCTCGACGGCTACCTGGAGCACCCGGCCGAGGCGTTCGCCGAGTTCGCAGCCGCCGGGGTCGGCCGGGTCGTGTGCGAGGAGAAGCACATGGGGTCGCGGGCGGTGGCCGTACTGGCCAGGGACCCGGGGGTCGCGGCGGCGCGGTTCGGGGTCACCGACGGGACCGCCGGGGTGGTCCACACCCGGACGGGCAGGCCCTTCTTCGACGACACCACCGAGCTGGTGGACCGGCTCAGGCGGGCGTGCGCGCCGCTCATGGACGAGCTGGGATCGGACTGGCTCGTCCTCGACTGCGAGTTGCTGCCCTGGTCGGCCAAGGCGGAGGGGCTGATTCGCAGCCAGTACGCGGCGGTGGGCGCCGCGGCCCGCACCGCGCTGCCCGAGGCCGTCGCCCTGCTGGAGGCGGCGGCCGGGCGCGGGGTGGATGTGGGCGATCTGTTGGGCCGCACCCGCCGCCGCCACGTCAACGCTGCCCGGTTCAGGGACGCCTATGCGCGTTACTGCTGGCCGGTCTCCGGCCTGGACGGGGTACGGCTGGCGCCGTTCCAGATCCTGGCCTGTGAGGGGCGGGCGACCGCCGTGCACGAGCCGCACTCCTGGCATCTGGAGATGCTCTCCCGGCTTGACGACCCGCTTGTCGCGCCCACCCGGCACGTGTTCGTGGACCTGGCCGTACCGGAGTCCAGGGACGCGGCGACGGTCTGGTGGTCGGCGCTCACCGCCGCCGGTGGGGAGGGCATGGTGGTCAAGCCACTGGACCGGCCGGTCTGGACGGGGGAGGGCGGCGCCGATCCCACGGAGGCGGCGGAGGCGCGGGTGACGGAGACGAGGCCGGGTGAGGCCGGCCGCGGGACCCGGGTGCAGCCGGGGATCAAGGTGCGCGGGCAGGAGTATCTGCGGATCATCTACGGCCCCGACTACACCGAGAGCCTGGAGATCCTGCGCCACCGCTCGCTGGGCCGCAAGCGCTCGCTCGCCCTGCGCGAGCACGCCCTGGGGTTGGAGGCGCTGTCGAGGCTGACCGAGGGCGAGCCGCTCTGGCGGGTGCACGAGGCCGTCTTCGCGATTCTGGCGCTGGAGTCCGAGCCGGTGGACCCGCGTCTGTGATTCCCGGGTAAAGACCGGTGAAGAAGGAGGGCATATTACCGATTGCGACGATGGTCCCCTCCGTCCCGCTCCCTAGTGTGGAGATTCGAACCACCAGGGGGGAACGTCGTGGAATTCCGGCATTTCGATCGTGCGGCGCTGCGAGAGGTCGTCTCCATGAACGATGCGCTGGGGGTGCTGTCGTTCTACGTGACCGCCTCCCCGCGGGAGGAGTCGTCGGTCCGGCCCGCATGGCGGATCCGCTTCGGCAACGAGCTGTCCGCCCTGCGGGAGCGGGTGGCGGCGGATCCGGACCGTGCGCGGCGGATGGCCGTGCTCAAGCGGCTGGAGGAGCTGGAACTCGACTTCCGGCAGCTGCTCGACCCGTCGGAGTCGGGGCTGGGCCGGGTGATGTTCGTCCCGGTAGGTGACGGCGAGGTCCGGGCCTTCTCCTTCCAGCTGCCGGTCGCCGACCAGATCGTGATGGAGTCGACGGCCTACGTGCGCCCGCTGGTCAACACGGTCGAGGCCGCGCCGCCCGCCGGGCTCGTCGTCCTGTCCCGCGACGGGCTACGCATGATCGACTATCGGTACGGCCTGGCCGAGGACATCGGCAGGACCCCCTTCGAGATCGTCTCGGAGGACTGGAAGCAGATGCGCGGTCCCGCGTCCTCGGAGCAGGCCCGGCAGGCCGCGACGCACCGGGACAAGTTCGAGCGGCGCGTCGAGGAGAACCTCGCCAGGCACCTGCGCACCGCCGGGTCCCGGGTGACCGAGGAGGCCGGCAGCCGGGGCTGGCAGACGATCGTGCTGCTCGGAGACGTCCAGCTGACCGAGATGGCGGCGCCGGCGGTGAGCGGCGACGTCATCCAGGTCGACGCGGTGGTGGACTCGCTGCCTCCGTCGAAGCTCGCCGAGTACGTGGAGCCTCAGTTGCTGGCCGCCAGGACCCGGCACGGTGTGGGGCTGGTGAACCGGGTCAAGGACGCCGCGCTGTCCGGCGGGCAGGGCGCCCTGGGCCTGGGACCGGCGCTCGCCGCGCTGAACGAGAGCAGGGTGTCGCAGCTGTTGCTGGACGAGTCCCGCGAGTGGAGCGGCACCCGCGCGGCCGACGGGCGCCTCTACCCGCCGGAGGTGGTCGCGGAGGGGGAGTCGCCGCAGACGCTCGTGCGGGAGCCCACGATGGGGGAGCGGATGATCGAGCGGGCACTGGACATCGACGCCGAGGTGATCGTCCTGGACGGTGAGGCCGCGGAGACGCTCGCCGAGTTCGACGGGGTCGCCGCGATTCTGCGCTGGTAAGGCCGGTGAGGGGGCTCCCGCCCGTGGTCCGCCGGCCGGGTCACCCGGCCAGGCCGCCGTCTCCCGTCTCTCCGGTTCTCCCGCCCGCGGTCCCTACGTCTCCGGCTCGCCGGTCCGGTCTCCGGCGTGGGCGTGCATGCACTGCCCGGTGCCCATGCACATCCGGCACTCCTCGGCCACCCGGACGAAGACGATCTCTCCGTTCTCCTGGACGCGGGGTTTCTCCGGAGCCCAGGTTCCGTCGCCGTCGCACCATCGGCATGGCAGCTCGCAGTGGTGCGCGCCTTCGGCTACGTACACTTCCCGCTCCCGCCGCATATGTGGCAATTCTCTGGGGACTTCACCCATATAACCGATCCGTCTTCCTGTTTTCTGGGTCGTTCATAGGTGATCTTGCCTGTTCCGGTGCACTGTCCGCAGTCCGGAACGGGCTTTCCCATGAGGTTCTCCTGAGGTTCTCCCGCGGGTGACGGAGCGGGTCGCCGGGTGCCGCTCCTCCCGAGCGCCAGGCCGCCGGGCCGTGGTCGCGACCCAACGGTAGCCGGGTGCCCCGCCGCCCACGACCGGTTCCGGCGGTCCGCCCTCGGGAGGGTGGTGGCCGGATGACCACACCGAGTCCTCATCCGACCACCATGAGACACTCACCCTAGGGGAGAAACTGAGTTTCCGCAGTTCAGAGCAGAGGCGACACCATGATCGGGAACGGGGCGATCTCGTGGAAGCGGCCCTGTTACGCATGTGTGTTTCGGGGAAAGGACTGTCATGGTCGGTACCACCCCATCGGGCACATCCAGTGAGAACCTGGGGCACGTCGTCTTCATCACGGCCGCGGCTGCGATCGGCGGTTTCCTCTTCGGCTATGACAGCGCCGTCATCAACGGCGCCGTCACCGGTATTCAGCGACACTTCGGCGTCGGTCCGGTCCAGATCGGGTTCGTCGTCGCGATCGCGCTGCTGGGGTCGGCGATCGGTGCGTGGATCGCCGGGCGCATAGCCGACCGCTGGGGGCGTACCAGGACGATGCAGGTGGCCGCGCTGCTCTTCGCGGTCAGCTCCATCGGCCAGGCGCTGCCGTTCGCGATCTGGGACCTGGCCTTCTGGCGGGTGCTGGCCGGCGTCGGGATCGGCATGGCCTCGGTGATCGGCCCCGCCTACATCGCCGAGGTCGCACCGCCCGCCTACCGGGGACGGCTGGGCTCCTTCCAGCAGCTCGCGATCGTGCTGGGCATCGCGGTCTCCCAGCTCGTCAACTACGCGATCGCGCAACTCGCCGGGGGCAACGTCAACAACAGACTGCTCGGCCTGGAGGCCTGGCAGTGGATGCTCGGCGCCTGTCTCGTACCGGCTCTGCTCTATCTGCTTTTCTCGACCATCATCCCCGAGTCGCCGAGGTTCCTCATCGCGGTGGGGAGGACGGAGACGGCGCGCGTGGTGCTCAGGGAGGTCGAGGGCGAGGGCGTCGATCTGGACGAGCGGCTGAGGGAGATCGAGAACTCGCTGCGCAGCGAGCGCCGGCCGACGCTGCGCGACCTGCGCGGCCCGTCGCTCGGGCTGCTGCCGATCGTCTGGATCGGCATCCTGCTCTCGGTCTTCCAGCAGTTCGTCGGCATCAACGTCATCTTCTACTACTCGGCGTCGCTGTGGCAGTCGGTCGGCATCAACCAGAGCGACTCGCTGCTGATCAGCTTCTCCACCTCGATCATCAACATCGTCGGCACCTTCATCGCCATCGCGCTGGTCGACCGGATCGGCCGCAGGCCGCTGCTGCTGATCGGCTCGGCCGGCATGACGGTCGCGCTCGGCGTGGCCGCGTGGGCGTTCAGCGCGGGCATCCCCAGTGGGGACACGGTCAGGCTGCCCTCGACGCAGGGGGCCGTCGCCCTGGTCGCCGCGCACGTCTTCGTGCTGTTCTTCGCGCTGTCGTGGGGTGTCGTGGTCTGGGTGCTGCTCGGCGAGATGTTCCCCAACCGGATCAGGGCCGCCGCGCTCTCGGTGGCCGCCGCGGCCCAGTGGGTGGCCAACTGGCTGATCACCGTCTCGTTCCCGTCCCTGGCCAAGTGGAGCCTGGCCGGAGCATATGTGGGCTACGCCGTCTTCGCCGCGCTGTCGCTGGTCTTCGTGTGGTTCAAGGTGCGGGAGACCAAGGGGCGCAAACTGGAGGACATGGGTTAGGTTTCCCCCATGCCTCCGGCGAACCCCGTACCTCCGGCGCGGACCGCGCCGCCGACCAGGGCCGAGCTCGACGCGGCCGCGGACCGGACGATCGACGACGTGCTCGGGCCGTCCCTGGACGTGCTGTTCTGCGGTATCAACCCGGGCCTCTACTCGGCGGCCACCGGGCACCACTTCGCCCGCCCCGGCAACCGCTTCTGGCCCGCGCTGTACCGGTCGGGGTTCACGCCCCGGCTGTTCGCCCCGGCGGAGCAGTGGGAGCTGCCCTCCTACGGGCTGGGGATCACCAACGTGGTCGCGCGGGCCACCGCGCAGGCGGCGGAACTGTCCCCCGAGGAGTTCCGCGAGGGAGGCGTACGGCTGGCGAGGCTGGTCGCCGAGGTCCGGCCCCGGGTGCTGGCGGTGGCGGGGGTGACCGCCTACCGGACGGCGTTCGGGCGGCCCAGGGCGGCCATCGGACCTCAGGAGACCGGGATCGGCGACGCGGCCGTTTGGGTGCTCCCCAACCCCAGCGGGCTGAACGCCCACTGGACGCCGGATCGGATCGCGGGGGAGATGCGGCGGCTCAGGGAGTCTCTCCCCCGGCCGACCACCTGACGCGGCGGCCGAGCCGCCGGGCGTGCGCCTCGGCCGGGTGGTGCCGGCGCCCGCGGTGCGACATCCCCAGCACGGCCATCGCCAGCCAGGCGACGAGGATGAACTTGAACACCGCGAACCCGGTGAGGGCCGTCGCCGCGATCAGGGCCACGAGCAGCAGGGGGAAGGCCCTCGGCCCGCTCCGGTGGCCCATCCGGTGGTGGTGCCGGGCCGCGGGGCGCGGATCGGCCCACCCCCGGTGGTGCCGGAGACGCCCGCGCGCTCCACGCCACTCCCCGGGGCCGGCATGACCGGCCCAGGGCGGCCACGGGCCCTCCCCGCCGCCCATGGCCCCGTCGGGGCCCTCAGGCCGGCCGGGGTGGGAGCCGTACAGGTCGGGGAGGTCGGCGCCCGCCAGGGCCAGGTCGCGGCCGGTCCGCGCGGACAGGACCAGTTCGAGGCGTTCGTCGAGCTCCTCGTGGGTCAGCCGGCCCTGCGCGTAGTGCTCACGCAGGGCCGTCATGGCCGCGTCGCGCTCGGCGTCTCCGATGCGGAGATCGTCTGGGGACGTCATCGTGGGGTCACTCCTCGCCGGGGTCGCCGTCGGCCAGGATCCGGTAGAGGCTGCGGCGCGTCTCGATCATGATCTGCCTGGCCTGCCGGATCTGCGCCTCGCTCCCGGTCTGCAGAACCTGGAGCATGGCGAACCCCGACTGGCGGGCCAGGTCCATCAGCTCCCAGGTGCTGTCGCCGATGTCGGGGGTCATCTCCTCCCAGGGGGCGCGCACCTCGTCGGGGTGCTCGGCCACGTAGGCCAGGCCCGCCTCGGTGAGCCGGAAGGACTTGCGGCCGTCGTTCTCCTCGGACAGGACCAGGCCCTCGTCGGTGAGCTGCTGGAGTGCCGGGTAGACCGCGCCCGGGCTGGGCTTCCACCCGCCCTGGCTGCGCTGGGCGATCTCCTGGATGATCTGGTAGCCGTTCCGCGGCTCCTCGGAGAGCAGGGCGAGGATCGCGGCGCGGACGTCGCCCCGCTTGGCCTTGCGCCCCCGCCCGAACGGGCCTCCCCCGCCGAAGGGACCGCCGCCGCCGAAGGGACCGCCGCCGCCGAACGGGCCACCCCTGCCGAACGGGCCGCCGCGGCCGAAGTCCCAGGGGAAGGAGCCGCCGGGGAAGGGCCCGCCGCGCCGCTCCCTGTGCCGGTGCTCGTGTGGACCGAAACCGTGCGGGCCGTGGTCGTGGGGGCCGTGCTCGTGCGGGCCCGGAGCCCCGTGCCGCCAGTCGGCGGCCATGCCTCTGAAGGTCTCCCGCGCGGCCCGCTTCAACCGGCGCCGGATCTCGTGTGGGTTGGCGTGGGCCCAGGGGCCGCCCATCGCTTCTGCGGAAGTCACGGTGCCTCCCTTATCGCGATCGTCTTTCGATCGCTCTCGATGCTTCAAAGATATATCGAGAACATTCTAACGACAACCCTCGCCCGACGACTCCGCCCCCTCTTTCGACAGTCACGGAGAGTGGTCATTCCATGACTCGACAAAAAAGTGACGTAGATCACGTAATTCTCGGCCGAATCTGGAACAAGTACCGAGACCTGCACGTTACAAAGGACATAGACGGGATTCGTTCCGTGCCGGAAGGGCTGGGGGGTGCTTTCGGTGCGGAACGGTCCCGTCTGTTGTTTCTCAGGCGCGAGACGGGATTCGCCGGAGATTTTTCGGTGAACCCCTCGCGCGGCGGGCGTTGGCGGACGCCCCTCCGCCGGAGATTCCCGCAGGTCGGCCAGGTGTGCCGCGCCGATCTCCCATCGCCGGCCCCCGGCCCGTCCCAGGTGTCGGCCTCGACGACCGCTCATCCGGTGCTCTCGCGGTACGGGAACGTTCCAGCGGGCGGATCCCCGCGCACCGCCGGTCGTGCCTCCCGGCAGTCACCTCGGCCCGGCGCGCGGTCCCAAAGGTCCGGGGCGTGGTCTCAGGCTCCCCCGGAGCGGTCTGGCATCGGCGCGTACGGCGGGCGCCCGGTGCGTGCGGGTAATCCCGGAATCCAGCAAAAACGAATGGCTCTCATGTGTCAGATTGATCTCGCCGGAACGACGCGCCGGTAGTGCAGAATGGCACGGTCCTCTGCTTAAGTCGGGCTTTGCCGTACAGTCGCCCAGCGTGATCATGATGGGAGTGTTTGGCCAATGATGGGGCACACGCACGCGCTGACGGGGGCGGTGGCCTGGCTCGGGGTGGCGCCGACGCTGGCCGCCCTGCCGCTGCTCACGGAGTCCTCCAGGTTCATAGAGACCGGCGTCATGGTGCACGCGCTCACCCCCGCCGAGTTCATCGCCGGAGCGCTGATCTGCGCGGGTGCCGCGATGCTGCCCGACCTGGACCACCCCAGCGCGACGATCGCCCAGACCTTCGGCCCGATCACCTGGGGGCTGAGCAAGGCCGTCGCGTGGCTGAGCGGAGGTCACCGCCACGCCACCCACTCGCTGCTGTTCGCGATCGGGGCCGGGTTCGGCGCCCACTACCTCGCGAGCACCTATCCGATCGGCCGGGACGTCATGGTCCTGCTCCTCATCGGCCTGGCGCTGCGGGCCGTCGGCGTCGGCGTCCCGGGCAAGAAGTTCGCCTCGGCGATGGTCAACATCGGCCTGACGATCGGGCTGTTCGCGGTGTTCCGCAACGACCACGTGGGCTATGCCTGGCTGGGGGTGGCCGTCGCGGTCGGCTGTCTGGTGCACGTCGTGGGGGACTGCTGCACGGAACAGGGGTGCCCGGTGCTGTGGCCGATGAGGCAGCGCTGGCTGCTGCCGTGGAAGATCGGCATCAAGACGGGCCGCGCCTTCGAGCAGAAGTTCCTGGCCCCGGTCCTCTCCGTCGTCGTCGTCGGGTTGCTGTACTTCCGGCTTGTGCAGGCCTGAGCGTTCTGTGCGGTCCTGAATTTACTGAAGAGTAACTTGATGTCGAGATATATTCCGCGATATCTTGATGTCGAGACATCCGCTGCAACCTGTGGAAGACCCGTCGGTTAGGCATACCTCATCGACGTGGGCGCTCCGGTGGTGCGGCAGGATTCAGGTGTGCCTTTTATGTGGGTGCGTCAGACAACCGGGTGATAAGGGAGGCGAACCGTGTCCGCGAACAGCTTCGGCAGCCGTGACACGCTCCGCGTCGGTGACGCGGAATATGAGATCTACCGGCTGGACGCCGTCGAGGGGTCGGGACGTCTCCCATACAGCCTGAAGATCCTCTTGGAGAACCTGCTCCGTACCGAGGACGGCGCGAACATCACCGCCGACCACATCCGCGCCCTCGGCCAGTGGGACCCGGCGGCCGCGCCCAGCGTGGAGATCCAGTTCACCCCGGCCCGCGTGATCATGCAGGACTTCACCGGGGTGCCCTGTGTCGTGGACCTGGCCACCATGCGCGAGGCCGTACGCGACCTCGGCGGCGACCCCGCCAAGATCAACCCGCTCGCGCCGGCCGAGATGGTCATCGACCACTCGGTGATCGTCGACTTCTTCGGCGGGGCGGACTCCTTCCAGCGCAACGTCGACCGGGAATACGAGCGCAACCGCGAGCGCTACCAGTTCCTGCGCTGGGGCCAGACCGCCTTCGACGAGTTCAAGGTCGTCCCGCCGGGCACCGGCATCGTGCACCAGGTGAACATCGAGCACCTGGCCCGCGTGGTGATGATCCGCGACGGCAAGGCCTACCCCGACACCTGCGTCGGCACCGACTCCCACACCACCATGGAGAACGGCATCGGCGTCCTCGGCTGGGGCGTCGGCGGCATCGAGGCCGAGGCCGCGATGCTCGGCCAGCCGATCTCCATGCTGATCCCGCGCGTGGTCGGCTTCAAGCTGACCGGCAAGCTCCCCGCCGGGGCCACCGCCACCGACCTGGTGCTCACGATCACCGAGATGCTGCGCAAGCACGGCGTCGTCGGCAAGTTCGTGGAGTTCTACGGCGAGGGCGTGTCCAGCGTGCCGCTGGCCAACCGGGCCACGATCGGCAACATGAGCCCCGAGTTCGGCTCGACCTGCGCGATCTTCCCGATCGACGGCGAGACCATCGGCTACCTCCGGCTCACCGGCCGCTCCGAGGAGCAGGTCGCGCTGGTGGAGTCCTACGCCAGGGCCCAGGGCCTCTGGCTGGACCCGGCGGCCGAGGAGCCGGTCTTCTCCGAGTACATCGAGCTGGACCTGTCCACGGTCGTCCCGTCCATCGCCGGCCCCAAGCGCCCGCAGGACCGCATCGCGCTGTCCGACGCCAAGCGGGCCTGGCGCGCCGCCGTCAAGGACTACACCCCGAGCATCCAGGGCCCGACCGACGAGTCGTCCGACGAGTCGTTCCCGGCCTCCGACTCCCCGGCGATCTCCCACGGCGGCAACGCCGACCGGCCGCACGCCGCCGACCTCAACGGCGACCGCCCATACCGGCCGGTCCAGGTCACGCTCTCCGACGGCACCGGCTTTGAGATCGACCACGGTGTGGTGACCATCGCGGCCATCACCAGCTGCACCAACACCTCCAACCCGTACGTCATGATGGGCGCCGCGCTGCTGGCCAAGAACGCGGTGGACAAAGGCCTGACCCGCAAGCCGTGGGTGAAGACCTCGCTGGCCCCGGGTTCGCAGGTCGTCACCGGTTACTTCGACCGGGCCGGCCTCCAGCCGTACCTCGACAAGATCGGCTTCAACCTGGTCGGCTACGGCTGCACCACCTGCATCGGCAACTCCGGCCCGCTGCAGGAGGAGATCTCCGCCGCCATCCAGGCCAACGACCTCGCGGTCACCGCGGTGCTGTCCGGCAACCGCAACTTCGAGGGCCGGATCAACCCCGACGTCAAGATGAACTACCTCGCCTCGCCGCCGCTGGTCGTCGCCTACGCCCTCGCGGGCACCATGGACATCGACCTGAGCACCGAGCCGCTGGGCATCGGGACCGACGGCGAGCCGGTGTTCCTCGCCGACATCTGGCCCTCGCCCGAGGAGATCTCGGCGGTCGTCGCCTCCTCGATCGACCAGGACATGTTCCTGCGCGACTACGCCGACGTGTTCGAGGGCGACGAGACCTGGCGGTCGCTGCCGATCCCGACCGGCAACACCTTCGACTGGGACCCGGCCTCGACCTACGTCCGCAAGGCCCCCTACTTCGACGGCATGCCCCCGCAGCCGCAGCCGGTCACCGACGTCACCGGCGCGCGGGTGCTGGCAAAGCTGGGCGACTCGGTCACCACCGACCACATCTCCCCGGCCGGGTCCATCAAGGTCGGCACCCCCGCCGCCGACTACCTCCGGCAGCACGGCGTCGAGGTCAGGGACTTCAACTCCTACGGCTCCCGCCGAGGCAACCACGAGGTGATGATCCGCGGCACCTTCGCCAACATCCGGCTGAGGAACCTGCTGCTCGACGGGGTGGAGGGCGGCTACACCCGTGACTTCACCCTCGACGGCGGCCCGCAGTCCTTCATCTACGACGCCTCCGCCAACTACCAGGCCGCGGGCATCCCGCTCGTCGTCCTGGCCGGCAAGGAGTACGGCTCGGGCTCCTCCCGTGACTGGGCGGCCAAGGGCACCGCGCTGCTCGGCGTCCGCGCCGTGATCGCCGAGTCCTACGAGCGCATCCACCGCTCCAACCTCATCGGCATGGGCGTGCTGCCGCTGCAGTTCCCCGAGGGCGAGACGGCCGAGTCACTGGGCCTGATCGGCGAGGAGACCTTCGACATCACCGGGGTGGAGCGGCTCAACGAGGGCGCCGTGCCGCGGACCGTCACGGTCAGGGCCGGCGACAGGGAGTTCCAGGCGGTCGTACGCATCGACACCCCCGGAGAGGCGGACTACTACCGCCACGGAGGCATCATGCAGTACGTCCTGCGCTCCCTGCTGGCCAAGAGCTGAGCGAGGGCGGGCGGGGTCCACGGGTCCCCCGCCCATATCGGGGGAGACCCCGGACGACGGCCGCCCGGCGGGAACATCATCCCGCCGGGCGGCTCCGTGCTCCCGGGGGACGTCACCCTCTCCGCCGGGCCTCCGCCGCCGGTTCGGCGGATCACGTGTCCGCCCGCCTTCGCCTTCGCCCGGTGGCAGACGGCCGGTCGCCCGGCTCGGCGGCGCAGGCCGTACGGTCACACTCATGAACCATGAGGTTTTCCTGCTCTGCGCGGTGGGACTGGCGGTGTTCGTCGGGGCGATCGTGCAGGGGGCGGTCGGCTTCGGAGTGGGGATCGTGGCGGCGCCGGTGGTCATGCTGCTCAACCCCGGGGTCGTGCCGGGGGCCGTCCAGGTGGTGAGCGCGGTGATGCCGATGTTCACGCTGGCCGCCGAGTGGCGCAGAGTGGACTGGCGAGGGCTGGGCTTCGCGCTCCTGGGCAGGGTGCCGGGCAGCCTCCTCGGCGGCCTGGTCGTCGTCCAGGTCTCCACCCGGGCGCTGGGCCTGCTCGTCGGGATGATGGTGCTGGTCGCGGTCGGTCTCACCGCCTGGGTGGTGAGCGTGCCGCGCACCGGGCGGACCGTCACGGGGGCGGGCTTCATCTCCGGAATCGCCGGCACCGCGACCGGAATCGGCGGCCCGCCGATGGCCCTGGTCTACCAGAACGCCAAGGGGCCGCAGATCAGGGCCACCCTGGGGATGTTCTTCATGCTCGGCGCCGTCCAGTCACTGATCGTCCTGGCGGTGCTGGACAGGCTCCCACTCCGGGCGCTGACCTTCGGGGCACTGCTGATCCCCTTCCTGATCGCGGGCTTCCTGGTCTCCGGACCGCTACGGCGCTTCCTCGACGGCGGCCGTGTCAGAATCGCCGTCCTCATTCTCGCCAGTGCCTCGGCCCTCGCCCTCATAGCCCAGAACACCATCGGCTGAACCTCCGTCCCTGAATCGTTATCGGCCACAATGGAATGTCGCCACCAAGGGGCTGGCGTTTCCATCGGAACAGAAATAGATTGCCGCGGGCAACCTTCATCCGCTGCTGAAACGTGACCCGGGTCCGTTGTCGTGCAGTTTGTTTCAGAGACGCGGGGAAACCCGTCAGCGTGTTTCTCGCATCATGGTGCCCCGCGTCAGCCTCACGACTGTCACTGTCAGTGATCACGCGTGTGAGAATGTTGCATTCTTGACCCCTGGCCCCTGGTTTGTTTATTTATTTCTTATGTAGATCTTGTGTACTGGAACGATCGATGTATACATTTTGATCGTTTGTGCTGATTGTGCCCCGAACCGCCAATTCCGGCTTACTGCTGGAGTTTCCTTCGGTAGGGGGTGACGCGGGGCGCTGGTCGTCGCGCTGAGCGGTTCGGAGGGTGGCGGCATATGCGCCGTACTTTGTCATGGCCGAATTCTGTCCGCTGGGTGTTCTGGGTCACGCTCGTGGCTCTCCCCGGCCTGGTGCAGATTAACGCCCTCCCCGCAGCCGCCGCGCGGGGGGCTCTTCTGGCGCAACCGCCGGACACGCCGGACCAGTTATCAGGATCTGCTGCGGGACTGCCACATCTGGTGGATAGGGCGGTGACCACGACCTCGGTCAGGGCAAAGCGAGCAAAGCGGCGAGCGCGTGTTCCCAAAGGGGCGCTGCCTGTCGACGATCGCACCGTCCGGCCGTACAAGGGCGCGGCGACGTCGTCGAAGAAGTCCTCCGAAAAAGGGCGCGCGGCGAAGACGCTTACCTCGGCCTCTGATCCCCAAGTGGTGGATCTGTGGCCGCTGCACGGTGCGCAGCTGGGCTCGGTGACCCCCACCCTGGTCGCCTACGGGACAGCCGGTCCGTCACCGGTACGTTACAACTTCACGATCTGCCGGATGCCCGAGGACACGAACGACCCCGGTGACATTCTGCAGGGCTGCCTACTGTTCCCGAACGCGGTCGTTACCTCAGGCCTGCTGCCGGCAGAGGTGAACTCCTGGAAGGTGCCCGCAGGCAAGCTGGCCTGGGCCACCTCCTATGTCTGGTGGGTATCGGTCTCCGCAGCCTCCGGGGGCGTGAGTACGGCGTCGGAGAAGCGGACGTTCATCACCGGGGCCAGGCAGCCGACCATCGCCTCCCAACTCGCTGCGCGAGGTGTCAACGGCCAGGAATTCCAGCAGCTGGCGGGCAACTACACCACCGAGACCGTGGACGCCTCAGTGTCCACGACCGGGCCGCCGCTGAACGTGTCCCGCTCCTACAACAGCAGGGACGTCCGCCACGACGGGATCTTCGGCGCGGGCTGGTCGACCCGGTTCGACATGAAGATCGAGGCGGAGCCGAGCACAGCGCTGCTGGTCACCTACCCCGATGGGCGCAGGCTGCGCTTCGCGCCCCGAGGCGACGGCGGTTTCCAGCCACCGCCGGGAATGTTCGCCACCCTGGCCGAAGTCTCCGCGGGTGGCTGGAAGCTGATGGACAAGTCCTCCACCTCATATGTGTTCAACGCCCAGGGGCGGCTGACGAAGGTGGTCGACAACCGAGGTCGCATTCAGGACCTCGTCTACGGCACCGACGGCAAGCTCACCAAGGTGGTCGGGGTCGGCGGACGGTCGCTGACGTTCACCTGGAGCGGTACGCGGGTGGCGAGCGTGTCCACCGACCCGGTGAACGGCACCGCTCTGACGTGGACGTACGAGTATCAAGGCGAGAAGCTGACAAAGGTGTGCTCCCCGCTGGGAGCGGCAGGTTGCACCGCCTACACCTACACCAGCGGCTCGCTGTACCAGGGGATCGTGCAGGACGACGAACCGGTGGGCTACTGGCGGCTGGGTGAACCGGCCACCGGCCCCACTCCTCCACCCAGCCCGATCTGCTCGATCATGCCTGTGGCGTGCCAGCCGCAGCCGACCACCGAGGCGATCAACCTGGGCTGGGGTTCGACAACCGCCACTTACACCGGTGTCACCCTGGCCCAGTCCGGGGCGCTGAACGGCTCGGCCGACACCTCGGCCACCTTCTCCGGCACCTCCTCGGTAGCCCTGCCCGACCACCTCATTCCCCGTCTGAGCGGGCAGCTGTCGGTGGAGACCTGGTTCAAGACCACTTCCTCGGGCATCATCGCCTCCGCCTCCGACACCTCTATCGGGGGGACGTTCGCGGGCAACGGCCAGCCGCTCCTGTACGTCGGCGTCGACGGCAAGCTACGCGGCCAGTTCCGGGTCACCGACACCAGCGGCGTGGTTGTGTCCCCGATCACCTCTACCGCGGCGGTCAACAACGGCACCTGGCATCACGTCGCGCTGACCGCCTCGGCAACGACGCAGACCCTCTACCTCGACGGTGCCCCAGTTGGATCCCTGACCGGCGCCATCGACCATAACTGGCTGCGTTACGCCACCATCGGCAACGGCAGGACGACCGCCGCCTGGCCCTCCTCGATCTCGGTGCCGGTCGGCCAGAGCGCGGAGTGGGGTTTCACCGGCGGCATCGACGAGTTCGCCGTCTACGACCATTCGCTGAGCGCGGCCGACCTGGCCAAGCACTACGCCGCCGCGCAGGCCGCCCCGCACCTGCTGACGAAGGTCACCCTCCCATCCGGGCGCGTCTGGATGGAGAACGTCTACGACCCGGCGACTGATCGGATCAAGACCCACACCGACGCCAACGGCGGTACCTGGAAGATCGGTGAACCGGTCTACGCACCCGCCACCGGGATCTCCACCGTGACGGTGACCGACCCCAAGAACGAATCGCTGAGCTATGAACACGACGCTCAGCGCGGCTACCGGCTGGTGTCACAGACCGACCAACTCGGCAAGAAGACTGGCTACACCTACGACACCGGCGGATACGTGGCCTCGGTCACCGACGCCAACCAGAACGTCACGATGACGACCCAGGACAAGCGCGGCAATGTCTTGACCAAAACGATGTGTTCCGCGGGTCAGAGCCCGTCCGACATGTTGTTCAGTTGTGCGCTTTCACAGCGCCCCCCGGAATGGCACGCTTACTATCTCAACACCGGCGACGAGTTCGACCCCAGAAACGACCGCCGGATCGCCTACCGGGACCCGCGCTCGACCAGCGGCAGCGACAACACCTACGCCACCACCTTGGAGTACACCTCTTACGGGGACCTGGCCAAGCAGACGAGCCCTGCGACACCGGACTTTCCCACAGGGCGGTCGGATACCTATACCTACACCGATGGCACCGAGTCCGCGACCGACTCCGGTACCGTTCCCGCAGGACTGTTGAAGTCGCAGAAGAACGCCAAGAACGATGAGACGATCTACCGTTACACGGCGGCCGGGGATTTGGCCGAGCAGACCAGTCCATCCGGTTTGAAGACCGCGTTCACCTACGACGCGCTGGGCCGGGTGCTCTCGCGTAAGGAGATCTCGCAGGCCAACCCGGGCGGGGTCACCTCGACGCTCACCTACGACGGAGTAGGCCGGCTGCTCACCCAGACCGGCACCGGCGTGAAGAACGAGGTCACGAACGTCATACATACCGCCAGGGCGAGCTACACCTACGATGCGGACGGCAACCGGCTCACCGAGACCCTCACCGACCTGACCGGTGGCGACCCGGCGCGCACCACCACCTACACCTACGACGGAGGTGGCCGCGTCGCGTCGGTCACCGACCCCGAGGGCGGTGTGACCCACTCCACCTGGGACACCGTCGGTGCCCGCGTCTCGGCGACCGACCCGCTGGGCACGGTCTCCACCTTCGCCTACACCAAGCGTGGCGAGCCAGCCACCAGGACGCTCAAAAACTGGACGGGCAGCCCGGTCAGCCCTCAGGCCGCCCAGGACGTGGTGCTGGAGTCGTACGCCTACGACCCCGGCGGCCGGTTGGCCGGCAAGGTCGACGCGATGGGACGCAAGACCTCCTACACCTACTTCGCCGACAATCGTCTGTCGCAGGTCATCGCCGACGGCGCTCGGCTGAACGGGTCCACCACTCCCGCGAACGTGGTGCTGGAGGACAACGTCTACGACGCGGCGGGCAACCTCACCACGCAGGTCACCGGGGGCGGCAAGGCCACCGTTGACCACGTCTACGACGCCGCTGGCCGTACGACCTCCACCACGTTCGACCCGGCCACGCTCAAGCGCAAGACCGCCTACACCTATGACGCGCTCGGCAACGTCATCAGTAAGGCGCTTACCGGCGCGGGCAGCACCCGGGTTGAGTCCACCGACTACGTCTACAACGCGCTGGGGCAGGTGACCCGGCAGACCGTGGAGAACGGGACCGTCGATCTGGTCTCCACCTGGGCCTACGACGACCGGGGCCTGCTGACCGCGCAGACCGACCCGCGCGGCAACGCCTCCGGTGCCACCGCCGCCGACTTCACCACCATGCTGCGCTACGACTTGGTCGGGCAGCTGGTGGAGTCCAAGGCGCCGCAGGTGACGATCGAGAAGAACGGCACCGCCACCGCCAACGTCAGACCCACAACCAAGTATGGCTACGACACCGCAGGCCTGCGCACCCAGATCGTGGACGCCGAGGGACGAACGATCACCTCGACCTTCGACAAAGCTGGGCGTCTGACCGCGAACAGCTCACCCGCCTACACTCCGCCCGGTGGTAGCACGGTCATCCCGAAGATCAGCTATGGCTACGACGCGGCGAGCCGCGTGACCACCGTCACCGACGAACGCGGATACGTCACCACGACGCAGTACGACGCGCTCAGCAACCCGGTACGGGTGACTGATCCAGGGCCGTCAGGACCAGGCGGCCAATGGACATCGGAGTTCGACCTGCTGGGTGAGGAACTGGCGGCGATTGACCCTACCGGCGCTCGGGTCGAGGCCACCTACGACGACCTCGGCCGCAGGATCACCGAGACCCAGATCGAGCGCAGACCGATCACCGCGGCGTTGACCACGAGGCTGACCTACGACACCGCGGGCAACCTCACCAAGAGCGTCGTCCCGGGCGACAAGACCACCACCTATACGGTCAACGCCGCTGGACAGGTCAAAATCGTCACCAACCCGCTGCTCTACACCTCCACCTTTGACTACGACATCCTCGGACGAACCACCAAGGTCACCGATCCGCTGGACAACGCCACCGAGGTCGCTTACGACCTGGCTGGCCGCCAGACCACCGCCAAGGACCTCGACAGCACCGGCGCGACGGTGCGCACGTTCGAGGCCAGCTACGACGCGGCCGGCAACCCGACCAGCACCACCTCGGCCGAGGGGCACGTCACCGCCCGCACCTTCGACGCGATGGGCCGGGTGACCTCGCTCGTCGAGCCGGTCACCGCCACTAAGACGATCACCACCACATTCGGCTACGACGCCACCGGTGCCCGCACTCGCCTGACCGATGGCCGCGGCAACGCCACCTGGACCACCTACAACACCCTTGGTCTGGCCGAAACGATCATCGAACCGTCTACCACAGCCCACCCGAGCGTGGCTGACCGTACCTGGACCACCGGCTACGACGCCACCGGCAACCCGGTGGCCGCCCTCCAGCCGGGCGGGGTACGCATCGACCGGACCTTCGACCAGCTCGGCCGGATGACCAAGCAGACCGGCACCGGCGCGTCGGTCACCACCCCAGAGCGCAACATCACCTACGACCTGACGGGCCGCACCACCGCGATCGGCGACTACACCCTCGAGTACAACGACCGCAGCCTGCTGACCAAGGTCTCCAAAGCCACCAGCCCGGTGGCCACCTACGCTTACGACAACCGAGGCAATCCCACCCAGCGTATCGACCCAACCGGCACCGCCACCTACACCTGGGACGACGCCAACCGGCTGGCCACAGCCAGCGACCCGGTGACGGGGCGGACCTGGACCTACGGCTACGACGACGCCGACCGGCTGACCAGCCAGACCTCCACCGGGACGGTCAACAGTCAAAGCTACAGCTACGACGCCGTCGACCGGATCACCTCCCATACCTTGAAGAACAGCGGCGGCACCCAGCTGGCGAAGATCGTCTATGGGTGGGACAAGGACGACAACCTCACCGGCAAAACCACCTCGGGCACAGCCGGGGCCGGAACCAACGCTTACACCTACGATCGCTCCGGGCGACTGATCTCCTGGACCGCCCCCGGCGGCACGACCGCCGACTACGAATGGGACGACGCCGGCAACCGAACCAAGGCCGGATCCAAGACCTACGTCTACGACGAACGCAACCGGCTGACCTCCGGCGACGACGTTGACTACACCTACACCCCTCGGGGCACCTCGGCCACCGAGACCAAGAACGGCGTCATCAAGAACCTGACCTTTGACGCCTTCGACCGGCTGATCTCCGACGGGGACACCACCTACGGCTACGACGCCCTAGGCCGCCTCACCTCCCGCACCAAGGGCACCGATCAGCGGCGCTATGTCTACTCCGGCCTGGAAAACGACATCGCCGTCATCACCGACGGCACAGGCGCGATCCAGGCCAAGTACGGCCGCGACCCGTTCGGCGGCCTGCTCGGCCTGCAAGAGGGCGGTACCACCACCCTCGGCGTGATGAGCGACCTGCACGGCGACGTCGTCGGGACTTTCTCGGGCACCGCACTGATCGACTCGACTGCCTACGACCCGTTCGGCCAGATCAGTCACCAGAGCGGCACCCAACGATCCCTCGGCTACCAGGGTGAGTACACCGACCCGGACACCGGCAAGGTCAACATGCGCGCCCGCTGGTACCAGCCCGGCAGCGGCGCCTTCACCTCTCGCGACGGCTGGACTCTCGACCCCAGTCCGTCGATTCAGGCCAACCGCTACGGATACGCCAACGGCAGCCCACTGACCCATGTCGACCCCACCGGGCACTATCCGTTGTGCCTTTGGCCATGGCACCCTGCCTGCCCGGATGTTTCGATAAAGTGGGGCAACGATACCCCCAAGGGTCCTTGCAAAGGTAAAACAGACCCGCGGCCGCAGTGCCGTGGAAACGAACTGACAGGGAGCACCGGCAGCGCTCCCGACGGCAAAAACGGCATGAAAGCGACTAGTGGCAGCGCCACAACCGGAAAGAACGGCATCAAGGGGACGATCGGAACCGCGCCGACGGGAAACAAAAATCCTTGCTACGGCTGTGGTAACAATGGACCCAAGAGTCCGGGACCGAAGAAACCAGAACCCAAGAAGCCCGAGCCGTACAAACCGGACTTCGATCCGAACAGCAAAGAATTTAAAGATGACCCGAACAACGTAACGAACGATCGGGGTCCCGGCTCGGACCGGACTCCGCAAGAATGGACTGACCATACGTGCACGTACGGGCCGTGCACGGAGAGCTATACCGGTCACCGTGGCGTTGACATCATCGGCGGTGGCGGCGAATCGGATCGCTACTGCGCGGTGTGCATAGTCGGCGTCTTCACCCCTTTGATAGCGGGAATCGAAACCCTCGCCCCTCTGGTCGTCATCCCTGTCATCGCAGGCCCCGTCGGCGTCATCGTGGACACCACGGCACCTCCAGCGCCGCCACTCAACTCCACTGATCCCCCGAAATCTTCGGAGTGTCCGCCCGGAGGCAACAGTTTCGTACCCGGGACGCGTGTGCTGATAGCTGACGGCACACACAAACCAATCGAGGATGTCAAGGTCGGTGATCAGGTGATCGCCGCCGATCCGGAGTCCGGACAAGTCACCGCGGAACCGGTCACTCACCTGATCGTCGGTGAGGGTGAGAAGCATCTGGTCCGTGTCATCATCAGTTCCCTCGACGGACCGGCTGGGAAAGTCGGCGACGTGGTCGCCACGGACGGACATCCGTTCTGGGTGGTTAATCTCCACCGCTGGGTCACAGCGAGCGAACTCCTCCCCGGCATGGTTTTGCGGACCGGCGCCGGCACCTACGTTCAGATCACCGCACTCCAGAAGTGGACCGCTCACCAGCGCGTCCACAACCTGACGGTCGACGGCTCCCACACCTACCATGTGGTGGCAGGCGACCAGGCTGTCCTCGTCCATAACACCAACCCCGGCTGCGATCCCTTACAGGAACATGCCGACAAGGTACGTAACCTGCCGGGCACGAAATTTGCTTCTGAATACACTTCTCGTTCGGGGGAAAAATATTACGGACGCAATCGTCATGGCCGAGAGGCGAGTAACCCTTTGGCGGAGGAGCTTAAAAAAAGCGGTCATCATGGTGGTTGCGCCGAGGTAGAGTGCCTGATCAAGGCGCAGGCCCAAGAGGGACCTGACGCGATCAAGGGGGGCAGCATGAGCACCGTACATTCACGGAACAATCAAATGCCGACATCAAATACAGCGGATCATGGCTTGCCTGCTCGACCCTGCGGTCGATGCAGCACCCTCCTGGGTAACCTAGACATCAGTTACTAAATGTCATGGCTAAAATCACGTTCGAATCAATGCATTCCGATGTGTTGGTGGCGCTCAGCGCATCGGGATGGTCGCCTGGGCGACAGGTGGAAACTTCTCGGTGGCTGGATCCTCTGATGGCTGAGGGGTATTACGTAAGTCCTCTTGCGATGGAGGTGCTGTCCTCTCTGGGAGGACTGGTGATTGAGCCGACTAATACAGTCGGACCCAACTTCACGAATGAAGACCCCTTTGACTTTGACCCAATTTCAGCGGGGTCAGGCCAACGTAGGCTGGCTCAAGAAGTTGAAGATATTCTCGGAGGCAGCTACTTTCCCATCGGAGAGTGGCTAAGTTACTCAAGCGTATTCCTGGAAGTGGCGGGACGGATGGTCGCCACGGGAATGGGCTGGATCTGGGAGCTGGGCAGGACATTCGAAGAAGGGCTGGAGTTGGCTATCAGAGCACATCGCCCCTTGACGTGTCTGTATTCTGACCCTGGTCTTGATCCGTGGCCGGCTCCTACCTCTAATTGAATTCATGGACGTGCGCCAATGCTGCAGTAAACATGTGGTTTACTGCGACGGCGCAGAGTGCCGCTTGTGCGGCATGCGGGTGGAGATCCCAAAAGACGGGGCCTGTGAAGGTGAGGTGCTCCGCGTCTTTCGGACACAGTGCCCAGTAGGGTGCTGACCGGCCGGAAGGAAAAAGTGCGTGGCGGGGAAGAACTACTCCGAAGAATTCAAGGACGAGATCGTCAAGGCTATTTTGAACGACCGGACGACGATTGAACTCCACCCGTCGCGCGGCTGTGGGGCGGCGACGGGTGGCTTCAGGAGGGTGCGGACGGGGGGGATGGTTAGGTGCGGCCGTCAGGTGGTCGACCGCCGCGAGATCGGGTCAGAGGCCGATGCCGGTTGGGGGCGGGGCGGATACGAGGGGGTTAGGAGACCTTGGACTTGGGGGCGGAGAAGGTGTTGCAGGCGTTCGGGCTCTCGGTGTCGAAGCCTCGCTTGACCCAGTAGGCGATGTTCTTGGACTTGCCGTGGCTGGCGGTGTCGTAGGCGGCCTCCACGACGTAGGTGAAGTCGGACTCCACCCGGTCCAGGGAGCGCCAGACGCTGCCGATGAAGGCGCCGCTCAGGCACTCGGCCTGGAGTTCGATCTTGCGGACCTCGGCGAGGTAGGCTTTCTGGCTCCTGTACTTCCTGGTGTTGAAGGAGCTCATGATCCCGGAGAGCTGCTGCACGTGGTGGCCGTACTCGTGGGCGATCACCTCGAACAGGAACAGTTCGGTCGCCTGGGAGAGGATTCCCGGATCGAGCAGGAAGGTGATCTTCTTGTTGAGCGGGCAGTAGACCGCCTGGGCGCCCTTGGGGAACTTGCCGCAGCCGGTGGGGACGCCGGTGCGCGAGGTCGTGACGAACCCGGGCTTGGAGAAGGGCAGCTTGGCCTTGGACATCTGGTCCCGCCAGCTCGTGTTGAGGCAGTCCACCACGAATTCGAGATAGACCCGGGCGGCGTCCAGATCGTCGGGCTTGACGGGCTGCTCCTCGCACGTCTTGATCTCGAACTGCCCGCTCCGGTAGATCGGGTTGTTGGTCTGGGCGCTCTTGCCCGTCGGCACCGGCCCGTTCTGCTCCAGGGCGCCCGCGCCGGCCGTGCCGGTGAGCAGCAGGCTCGCGAGCACGCCGGAAACCAAGGGGATGAGGGGGATACGCATGATCCCGCACCTTAATGGAGGTAAAAGAGCGGGTAAAGCGAAATGCGGCCGTACCCCGAGGGGTACGGCCGCACCGGTACGGGCGCGGCGACGGTGCTCGCGCCGGACCGGAGGAGGTCAGGCGACGGTACGGCTTGGCGCGGTCCAGGTGTTGCATCCGGACGGGGAGCCGGCGCCGAAACCGTGCTCCATCCAGTAGGCCTGGCTGCGCCCTCTGCCGTGGTCGTTGGAGGCCCAGGTCTTGGCGCCGTTCTCGGCGACCCACCGGACCATCGAGTCCCACTGGTCCTGCTCGACCGGCAGGTCGTCGGAGACCTGCCGCAGGAAGGCGGAGCCCAGGCAGTCGGCCTGTAGTTCGAGACGGCGGGAGAAGGCGAGCTTGGTGGACGGCCTGGCGCGCCAGACGCTCTGACCGTAGTAGCTCATGATTCCCGCGAGCTGCTGCACGTGGTGGCCGTACTCATGGGCCATGAACTGGGCGTGGTTGGGGCCGAACGGGTTCTTCAGCACCTCTCGGGTGACGCCGATGTAGATGGTGCGGTTGGTGGAGCAGTAGTAGCCGCCCGCGCCTTTGGGCCAGCGGCCGCAGGGGCTGCTCACCCTGGAGCCGACGAAGCGCAGTGTGGGCTGGGCGAAGGGTAGTCCGACCTTCCTGAACTGGGTTTTCCAGGCCAGGTTCAGGCAGCGGTTGACGCGGGTCATGAAGTACCGGTAGGAGACCGCGCTCCCCGCGCGGATCTGTCCGGCCCCGCAGCGCATCGTGGGAAGGGTGCCTGTGCGGTAGAGGGGGTTGGCCGTCGCGGCGACGCGGCCGCGGGGCACCGTCAGCTTGGTGACGGAGACATCGGTGGTGGAGGTCTTCGCGGCGGAGGTCGCGGAGACCGGGGCCTTGGCGGCCGAAGAGGCCAAGGGGGTCGAGGGAGCTTCGGCGTCCGCCGGGCCGACCCCCGTGACCAGAGAAAACGCCAAGGATGCGACGGTAAGTGATGATAGTTGGCTAAAGGGGAGAGTGCTCATGGTGAGCCAAAGGCTATTGCAAGTGGGGAGAAAACGTGCAGAATCTTCCTCCCCGCGGGAGGTGCTCCCCGCGCGACTAGACTCGGTCTGATGCTGACCGACAGAGGGGATGATTCCGTGAGCGAGCGGACCGGACGGCCTGGCAGTCTTCTGGAGTCGGTCAAGGGGCCACGGGATCTCAAGGCGCTGGAGGCGGACCGGCTTCCCCGGCTCGCGGCGGAGATCCGGGATCTGCTGATCAGCTCGACGGCGCGGACCGGCGGCCATCTGGGGCCCAACCTCGGCGTGGTCGAGCTGACGATCGCGCTGCACCGGGTCTTCGACTCGCCACGTGACCGCATTCTCTGGGACACCGGGCACCAGGCCTACGTCCACAAGATGCTCACCGGCCGCGCCGGACGCTTCGACACCCTCCGCCAGGAGGGCGGCCTGTCGGGCTATCCGAGCCAGGCGGAGTCCGAGCACGACGTCATCGAGAACTCCCACGCCTCCACCGCGCTGTCGTACGCCGACGGCCTGGCCAAGGCGTACAGGCTGCGCCGTGAGGGCGACCGCACGGTGGTGGCGGTGATCGGCGACGGAGCGCTCACCGGCGGCATGGCCTGGGAGGCGCTCAACAACATCGCGGCGCACAGGGACCTGCCGCTGATCATCGTGGTGAACGACAACGGCCGCTCCTACTCGCCGACCATCGGCGGGCTCGCCTCACATCTGGCCTCGCTCCGCGCCACCCAGCGCTACGAGGACGTGCTGGAGTTCGTCAAGGACAACCTGGCGAAGGTCCCGGTGGTGGGCGCCCCGGTCTACGACGCGCTACACGGCGTGAAGAAGGGCATCAAGGACGTCCTGGCCCCCCAGGTCATGTTCGAGGACCTCGGCCTGAAGTACATCGGGCTGGTCGACGGCCACGACGAGCAGGCCGTGGAGGCCGCGCTGCGCAAGGCCCGGGGGTTCCGCCGCCCGGTCATCGTGCACGTGCTCACCAAGAAGGGCTACGGCTACTCCTTCGCCGAGAACCACGACGAGGACTGCTTCCACTCGCCCAGCGCCTTCGACCCGCTGACCGGTGAGGAGAAGCCCAAGCCGCACGGCTGGACCAACGTCTTCGGCCAGGAGATCGTACGGCTCGGCGCCGAGCGCAAGGACATCGTGGCGATCACCGCCGCGATGCTCGGCCCGACCGGCCTGATCCCGTTCTCCGAGGCCTACCCCGACCGCCTCTACGACGTCGGCATCGCCGAACAGCACGCCCTGACCAGTGCGGCGGGCCTGGCCCTCGGCGGTCTCCACCCGGTCGTGGCCGTCTACGCCACGTTCCTCAACCGGGCCTTCGACCAGCTCCTCATGGACGTCGCCCTGCACCGGCTGCCGGTCACGGTCGTGCTGGATCGGGCGGGTGTCACCGGTGACGACGGCGCCAGCCACAACGGCATGTGGGACCTGTCGATCCTGCAGGTCGTCCCGGGCCTGGCCGTCGCCGTCCCTCGTGACGAGCCGCGCCTGCGCGAGCTGCTCTCGGAGGCGGTGGAGGTCGACGACGGCCCCACCGTGATCCGCTACCCCAAGGGGCCGGTGGGCGCCGAGATCGAGGCGGTCGGCCGGCTCGGCGGGATGGACGTGCTGCGCGAGGGCGACACCCCCGACGTGCTGCTGGTCTCCGCGGGGCCGATGGCCGAGCTGTGCGTGGAGGCGGCTGCCCTGCTCGACGCCCAGGGGATCTCGGCCACCGTGGTGGACCCGCGCTGGGTCAAGCCGCTGGACGAGGCGCTGGCGCCGGCCGCGGCCAGGCACAAGCTGGTCGCGGTGGTCGAGGACAACGGCAGGGTGGGCGGGGTGGGCGACGCGGTCGCCCGGACGCTGCGGGACGCGGACGTGGACGTCCCGGTCCGCACCTACGGCGTCCCGCAGCGCTTCCTGAACCACGCCAAGCGGGCGAAGATCCTCAGCGAGATCGGCCTGACCGCGCAGGGCATCGCCCGGGAGATCACCGAGGCGGTGGCGAAGCGGTCTCCGGCTCTGGAGAACCAGCCGTCCCGCTGATCCCCGCGGCCCTGCTCGCGCGGGCCCGCAGGTTGATCACGGCGAGGCCCGCGACGAGGACGGCGACGCATCCGGCGACCGGCACCATCAGGTGCTGGTTGTGCCGGACGAACTCGCCCGCGACGGAGCCCAGCGTCAGGTAGGTGGTCACCCAGGCCGCGCTGCCGGTCAGCGCCCAGCGGATGAAGCGGCGGTACGGCAGACCCAGACTCCCGGCGAGGACCGGGGTCAGCGCGTTGACCACGGGCAGGAAGTAGGCGGCGGCGAGGGCGGGGCCGCCGCCCGCGCCCGTGGCGATCCGCTCGGCCCGCGCCCAGCGGTGCTCACCGATCCACCGTCCGGCGCGGCTGTGACGGACGCGTGGGCCGTACCGGCGGCCGATCAGCCAGCCGCCGGTGGCACCCACGAGGGATCCGGCCGTACCGGCGACCGTCACCACCGCGACCTCCGCGGGTCCGGTCAGCGCGATTCCCGCCGCGACGATCGCCATGTCTCCGGGGAGCACGGCTCCGATCAGCAGTGAGCCGTCCAGCGCCAGCAGCACCAGCAGCACCGCGCCGACCAGACAGGGGTCCAGCCGGCCCAGGGTGTCCAGAAGCATGTCTCCCATGCTGCGACCGGGGAGGCCGCCCCGGCATCGGGACTTTCCCCTAAAGAACCCCGAGTTCACCGTTCAGCCACTGATCGGATGGGCATGACTCGATCTATAGGAGAGGGCGACTGCAGATGGTCAAGGGGGGTTCCATGGGGGCTTTACGCGTTAAATCGGTGGAGCAGTCGATCAAGGACACCGAGGCTCCCGAGCACCGGCTGCGCAAGGATCTCTCCGCACTGGACCTGACCGTCTTCGGCATCGGCGTCATCATCGGCACCGGAATCTTCGTGCTCACCGGCCGGGTCGCCAGGGACCTGGCGGGGCCGGCGGTGGCGCTGTCGTTCGTGGCCGCCGGGATCGTCTGCGCGCTGGCCGCGCTCTGCTACGCCGAGTTCGCCTCCACCGTGCCGGTGGCCGGCTCCGCCTACACCTTCGCCTTCGCCACGCTCGGAGAGTTCCCCGCCTGGATCATCGGCTGGGACCTGATGCTGGAGATGGCGCTCGCCGCCGCGGTCGTCGCGGTCGGCTGGTCGGGTTACCTGACCTCGCTGCTGGAGTCCCTCGGCATACCCCTGCCCAGTGCCATAGCCGGGGAGGAGGCGTTCTTCAACGTGCCCGCGTCGTTGATCGTGCTGATCCTCACCGCCGTCCTGATCGCCGGGATCAAGCTGTCCTCCCGGGTCAACCTGATCATCGTCACGATCAAGGTCGCGGTGGTCCTGCTGGTGATCGTGGCCGGGGCGTTCTTCATCAACGCGGCGAACTACCGGCCGTTCATCCCGCCCGCGAAGCCGACCGCCGCGGTGGAGGGGCTGACCGCGCCGCTGATCCAGGTGCTGTTCGGGATCACCCCCGTCGCGTTCGGCGTGCTGGGCGTCTTCAGCGCCGCGGCGATCGTGTTCTTCGCCTACATCGGCTTCGACGTGGTCGCCACCGCCGCGGAGGAGACCCGTAACCCCCGGCGCGACCTGCCGATCGGCATCATCGCCTCGCTCGTCATCTGCACCCTGCTGTACGTCGCGGTCTCCCTGGTCGTCGTCGGCATGCAGCCCTACTCGCAGCTCAGCGAGTCGGCGCCGCTGGCGGACGCGTTCAAGGCGGTCGGTCAGACGTGGGCGGCGACACTCATCAGCATCGGCGCGCTGGCCGGCCTCACCACCGTCGTGATGATCCTCATGATGGGCCAGTCGCGGGTGCTGTTCGCGATGTCCCGGGACAACCTGCTCCCGCGCGGGCTGGCCACGGTCCACCCGAGGTTCGGCACGCCGTACCGGATCACGATCCTGATGGGCGTCATCGTCGCCGTGCTGGCCGGGCTGGTTCCGCTGTCCACCATCGCCGAGCTGGTCAACATCGGCACGCTCTTCGCGTTCGTCATCGTCTCGGTCGCGGTGATCATCCTGCGCCGCACCCGCCCCGACCTGCCGCGCTCGTTTCGCACCCCGCTGGTGCCGCTGGTGCCGGTCCTGTCGGTGCTGGCCTGCCTGTACCTCATGCTCAACCTGCCGGTGGAGACCTGGCTCAGGTTCGTCATCTGGATGCTGATCGGAGTCGTCGTCTACGCCGGGTACGGTTACCGCCACAGCCGGCTGGCGGAGCCGTCTCCGGACGGAAGGCAGGGCGTCGGCCCGCGCTGACCCCGTCCTCGGCGGGCCCGGCCGCAGCCCCGGCCACAGCGGGCACCGAGCCGTGTGCCCGGGGTTTCCTCAGAAGAAGAACAGGGGGCCGGTGAGCGCGGTCATCTCGCACCGGTTGTCGTAGGTCCTGTCGAACCGCACGGGCCTGCCCTCCCAGGTTCCGAGGGCGCTCACGGTGTGCGGGACGTACTCCTCGCCGCAGATCATGTCGATGTCGTAGGTGAGCCGCGACAGGTCCCCTCCGACCCTGCGGATCATGCCGCAGGCGGTGACGAGGGAGGGGTGGGCGCCGTCGTCCCGGTCACACCGGAGGGAGACGGTCTTGGCCGGTCCGCCGGCGACCGAGAGGCTGAGCGTCAGGGACGACCTGCCGCCCGAGGCGGACTCCCGTGCGGGGGAGGGAGTCCGCTCCGAGGCGGGCGACGAGGTCGTGGGCAGCGCGGTCGCGCAGGCGAACGCCGCGGCGGCGGACACGATCTTGACGGTTCTCATGTCAGGGGGTATTCCCACGCGGGACAAGGATTCGATCCGGATCGGGTCAAAGATCCGCCTGCTCCCCGAATCCGCCCCGCCGCCCGCGCTCCCCGCCGCGGACAGCGGGGGGATGGCGGGACGGACGGCGGGGCGGGAGGCTCACAGCGTCGGTGGGACGCGATGAGGCGGTGAGCGCGAGAGGACGGCCCGAGGCGGTGACCTTGGGACGACGACCCGAGACGGTGACCTGAGAGAGTGGTCGTGGGGCCGCGGGAGCCTACCCGGGGACGGAGGCGGTGCCCGGCGGCAGGAAACGAGGTTCGGCGATCCCGGTCCGATCCAGGTACGGCGTGACGCCGCCCAGGTGGAACGGCCAGCCGGCTCCCAGGATCATGCAGAGGTCGATGTCCTGGGCGGCGGACACCACGCCCTCGTCGAGCATGATCCGGATCTCCTCCGCCAGAGCCCGCAGCGCGCGCAACCGTACCTCCTCGGCGGTCGACGGGGAGGCGCCGCCGGAGAAGAGGGCCACCGCCTCGGCGTCCAGGGAGAAGTCCGGCGCGTAGACGCCGGGCTTTCCGGCGGCGACCAGCCGGGCGAGGTTCTCCGACACGCGGTAGCGGGACGGGAAGGCCGCGCGCATGGTCTCGGCGACGTGCAGCGCGACGGCCGGGCCGACGAGCTGGAGCAGCGTGAAGGGGGTCATCGGCAGGCCGAGCCCGTCCAGCGCGTGGTCGGCGACCTCCAGCGGGGTGCCCTCGTCGACGGCGCCGATGACCTCGCCCATGAAGCGGGTCAGCAGCCGGTTGACCACGAACGCGGGCGCGTCCTTGACCAGCACGGACGACTTCTTCAGTGATGTGCCGACCGCGAAGGCCGTGGCCAGCGTCGTGTCGTCGGTGCGGGCGCCCTTGACGATCTCCAGCAGCGGCATCAGGGCGACCGGGTTGAAGAAGTGGAAGCCGACGACCCGCTCGGGATGCCGCAGCCCGGAGGCCATCTCGGTGAGCGAGAGCGAGGAGGTGTTGCTGGCCAGCACGCACTCGGCGGAGACGACGGCCTCCACCTCGGCGAACACCTTCCGCTTGACCTCCAGGTCCTCGAACACCGCCTCGATGACGAAGTCGGCGTCGGCGAAGGCGTCCTTGGTCAGCGAGCCGGTCACCAGGGCCTTGAGCCGGTTGGCCTGGTCGCCGGAGACGCGGCCCCTGCCGAGCAGTTTGTCGACCTCGGAGTGGACGTAGCCGACGCCCTTGTCCAGCCGGGTCTGGTCCAGATCGGTCAGCACGACCGGGACCTCCAGGCGGCGGGCGAACAGCAGCGCCATCTGCGAGGCCATCAGGCCCGCGCCGACGACGCCGACCTTGGTGACCTTGCGGGCCGACGCGGGGTCCGGGGCTCCGGCGGGCCTCTTGGCCCGGCGCTGCACCAGGTCGAAGGAGTAGAGGCCGGCGCGGAGCTCGTCGCCCATGAAGAGGTCGGCCAGCGCCTGGTCCTCGGCGTCGAAACCCTCGTCGCGGGAGGCCGTGCGGGCCAGCTCGATCAGGTCCAGCGCCCGGTAGGGGGCGGGGGAGGCGCCGCGCAGCTTCAGGTCGACCAGGAAGCGGGCGTCGGCGACGGCCTTGGACCAGTCCTCGGCGGTGTGGTCGGCGCGGGAGACGGTCACCTCGCCGCGCAGCACCCGGGCGGCCCAGCGCAGTGACTCCTCCAGGAAGTCGGCGGGATCGAACATCGCGTCGGCGACGCCGGCGGCGAAGGCGTCCCTGCCCTTGATCATGCGGTTCTGCGAGAGCGGGTTCTCGATGATCAGCTTGATGGCCGCAGCCGGGCCGATCAGGCGGGGGAGCAACTGGGTGCCGCCCCAGCCGGGCACCAGGCCGAGGAAGCACTCGGGCAGCGCCACCGCCGGCACACCCGAGGAGATGGTCCGGTAGGTGCAGTGCAGGGCCACCTCCAGGCCACCGCCCATGGCCGCGCCGTTCACGAACGCGAACGACGGCACGTCCAGCTCGCCCAGGCGGCGGAAGACGTCGTGGCCCAGCCGGCCGATCCGCAGTGCCTGGTCCCGCTCGGTGACCAGGGCGGCGCCCTTGAGGTCGGCGCCCACCGCGAAGACGAACGGCTTGCCGACGACACCCACCGCCGTCAGGTCGCCGCGATCCGCCACCGCGTCGAGGGCCTCGTTCAGCGAGGTGAGCCCGGCGGGGCCGAAGGTCGAGGGTTTGGTGTGGTCGAAGCCGTTGTCCAGCGTGATCAGTGCCATGGTGCCCGCGCCGTAGGGCAGCTCCACGTCGCGGACGACCGCCTTGGTGACGATCTCGTCGGCGAACAGTTCCCTGATGTCGGTCACTTCTTACCTTCCCAGCCCAGGTTCTCCCAGATGACCGTTCCGCCCATGCCCATGCCGACGCACATCGTGGTCACGCCGTATCGGACGTCGGGGCGCTCGCCGAACTCGCGGGCCAGCTGGGTCATCAGCCGCACCCCCGAGGAGGCCAGCGGATGACCGAAGGCGATCGCGCCGCCGTAGGGGTTCACCCGGGGATCGTCGTCGGCGATGCCGAAGTGCTCCAGGAACGCCAGCACCTGTACGGCGAAGGCCTCGTTGATCTCGAACAGCCCGATGTCGGAGATCGACAACCCGGCCAGGCGGAGCGCCCGCTCGGTGGACGGAATCGGCCCGACGCCCATGACCTCGGGATCCACGCCCGCGAAGGCGTAGGAGACCAGGCGCATCCGGGCCGTCAGGCCCAGCTCCTCCGCGACGCCCGAGGCGGCCACGATGCAGCCGGTCGCACCGTCGTTGACCCCGGAGGCGTTGCCCGCGGTGACCCGGCCGTGCGGGCGGAACGGGGTCTTCAGCGCGGCGAGCCCATCGAGGGTGGTGCCGGGGCGAGGGGCCTCGTCGGCGGTCGCCAGGCCCCAGCCCCGCTCGGCCGACCGGACGGCCGTCGGGACCAGGTCGGGCTGGATCCTGCCGTCCGCGTAGGCTTTGGCGACCTTCTCCTGGGAGGCGACGGCGAAGGCGTCCGCGCGCTCCTTGGTGATGGCCGGATAGCGGTCGTGCAGGTTCTCCGCGGTCATCCCCATGATCAGGGCGGAGCCGTCCACGAGCCGCTCGGCCAGGAACCGGGGGTTGGGGTCCACGCCCTCGCCCATCGGGTGGCGGCCCATGTGCTCGACGCCGCCGGCGATGGCGACGTCGTAGGCGCCGAAGGCGATGCCCCCGGCGACCGAGGTCACCGCGGTCATGGCCCCGGCGCACATGCGGTCGATCGCGTAGCCGGGCACGCTCTTGGGCAGTCCGGCCAGGACGGCGGCGGAGCGGCCGATGGTCAGGCCCTGGTCGCCGATCTGCGTGGTGGCCGCGATGGCCACCTCGTCGACACGGTCCGGCGGCAGGTTCGGATTGCGCCGCATCAGCTCGCGGATGACGCGGATCACCAGGTCGTCGGCGCGGGTCTCGGCGTACAGGCCCTTGGGGCCCGATCTGCCGAAGGGTGTGCGCACACCGTCGACGAATACGACGTCACGAGACGAAGGCACGGGTTCGCTCCTCGTTGCTGGTTGGCTTCCACCCTATGCTACTCATCGGTAACTAGCTTTGGGGAGACCGGGCCCGGCCGAGATCGCCGGGCGCCTGCCGGGCGCCCGGTTCTGCGCGGTCGAGCTGAGGCCGCTCCTGGGAGCGGACGAGGGGGCGTGAAGGAGACGCTCGTTCACATCGTCGTCACTGTCAGATCTCGCCCTTGGCCTCCAGCCGGAGAAGCGCCTTGGCCATCGGATGGGCGGTCAGCCCGATCTGCCACTCCCGGGCGCCCAGCTCGCGCAGCCGGGCCGCGATGGTCTCGTCGTCGATGGCCGGCGGGGGCTCCCAGGTCAGGCGGCGTACGGCGTCGGGCTGGACCAGGTTCTCCGTCGGCATGTGGTGCTCGTCGGCGAGCGCGGCCACCACGGCCCTGACCGCGGCCAGCCGTCGTGCGGCGACCGGGTCGCGGTCCATCCACCGGTTGGCCGGCGGGGGCCCGTCCCCCGGGGCGCTGGGTTGCGGGAGCTGTGACTCCGGCAGCGCGCGAGCCCTGCCGACCGCGGCCAGCCACTCGCGCAGGTGCCGGCGGGCGCTGCGGCCGGTGAACGGGGGGATGTCGGTGAGCGACTTGGTGGTGCGGGGCAGCTCCAGGGCCGCGGTGACGATCGCCGAGTCCGGCAGGACCCGGCCCGGCGCCAGGTCGGACTCGCGGGCCAGGTCGTCCCGGAGCGTCCACAGCTCCCGGACCACGGCGAGCCCCCGCAGTGAGCGGACCTTGTGGATTCCGGAGGTGCGCCGCCACGGGTCCGAGCGCGGCGTGGGGGACTTGTGCGCCAGCACGGCGGCGAACTCCTCCTGTGCCCACGACAGCTTTCCGCCGGCGTCGAGCTCCTGGTAGAGGATGTCCCTCAGCTCGATCAGGACCTCGACGTCGAGGGTCGCGTAGCGCAGCCAGTCCTCCGGCAGCGGGCGGGTGGACCAGTCGGCGGCCGAGTGCCCCTTCTCCAGCCGGAGACCGAGGACGTTCTCCACCATCATGCCCAGCCCGACCCGCTCGTAGCCGAGCAGTCGCCCGGCCAGCTCGGTGTCGAACAGCTCGCGGGGATGGAAGTTGAGCTCTGCCAGGCATGGAAGGTCCTGGGAGGCGGCGTGCAGCACCACCTCGGTGTCCGCCAGGGCCGCGTTGAGCTCCGACAGGTCGGGGCAGTGAACCGGGTCGATCAGTGCACTCCCCGCGCCCGCGCGGCGCAGCTGGACCAGGTAGGCGCGGCCGCTGTAGCGGTAGCCGGAGGCCCGCTCGGCGTCGATGGCGACCGGCCCGGTGCCCTGGGCGAAGGCACGTACGGCACGTGCGAGGTCGGCTGGGTCCTCGATGACGGGTGGGATTCCCTCTCGTGGCTCCAGCAGCGGAACGATGGTTGTCTCGTCGGTCACGTTCGGAAGGACTCCGGATCTTCGCGACGGCGTGGCGGCAGGGACGCCACGTCGGGTGGCAGGGGTGGTATGCCGGCCGCCAGGCACATCAGATCGCACCAGGCGGCGACATGGCCGGAGAGGTCCTCCTCCAGCGGAGACCAGGAGGCGCGCAGCTCCAGCTCCGTGGCCACCGGATCTTCGGCCTTGTTGCCGAAGCCTTCGGACACCGCCCTGGTGACGGTGCCTCCGGCCGCGGCGTAGGTGGCGCCGTGCGCGTCGAGTGACTCGGTGAGCCAGCTCCACGCGACGGGACCGAGTAGCGGGTCTTCGGTGATCTCCGGTTCCATGTCCGCCCGGACGTAGGCGACCAGGCGGAAGCGGCCCTCCCAGCCGCGCTGGCCGTCCGGGTCGAAGAGCATGATGAGACGGCCGACCGCGAGCTCGTCGTCGTCGCGGTAGACCGATGCGCCGATGGCGGCCGAGTAGGGGGCGAGACGCTGTGGCGCTGGGATGTCCTCCAGCTCGATCTCCGGTCTGACCTCGGTGGGGCGCATGCTCGCCGCCGCGCGCTGGAAGGCGGCGGGAGCAGGCGGAGCGTCACCGACGGTCATATCGGAAGCGTAAGTCGGAACTGAGCGCATGGGGACCACTGGGGTGTGTGTAGGAGCCATTGGAGCCGATCAAGCCACTGCCGCCGGTCGGCGGGGAACGAACGTGTCTCCGTCTGCGGAGACACCGGGAAACAGTGCGTGACCGCGCTCGGCACAGGCCCGTTCGGGGCGGTGGCCCGCTCGGTGACCGTCGAGGCAGGAGGGTTGGTCGAAAACCCGCTCGTCGGCACAGGAAGCACAGTGCTCACCGCGGTGTTCGGGTGAACTCCACATCGTGGACATCGCACGGGCCTTTCGTCGGGTCGTGGTCCGACGTTGGCACGTCGCGCCGACATTTCCGCGCAACGTGCTCGGCGTGTCCCGAAAGTGGTGCCGGAATCGATGCCGCGCGGTGACATGGCGAACATTTGGATCAGCCGGGGCCGGGACCGTGTTCGTCGATGGAAGGAACTTTACCCGGAAACATGATCGCTTTGCGCCGTCCGGCGTCGTCGGAAGCCTGCTGACATTGGTTTCCGGTGGACGAAGCACTCGAAACGGGTAGAACCCTATCGTCATCATGACTTGAAGCTGTCTAGGCGTTGTTAGGTGTGATCTCATTTAATAACCGGCGATTTCGTACCCAGAACATCCGCTAACGGCCTTGCTGAGCGGACCGGGCACCCGGCATGGCACCCTGGTGAGGTGACTCCCGAGCTTGCCGACTCTCCGTTCCTGCGCGCCTGCCGTCGCCTGCCCGTCCCGCACACGCCCGTGTGGTTCATGCGCCAGGCGGGTCGCTCGCTTCCCGAGTACCGGGCCGTGCGCGGAGGGGTCTCCATGCTCACCGCGTGCGCCACCCCCGACCTGATCGTCGAGATCACGATGCAGCCGGTCCGCCGGTACGGCGTGGACGCGGCCATCTTCTTCAGCGACATCGTGGTGCCGCTCAAGGCGATCGGGATCGATCTTGACATCAAGCCCGGCGTCGGCCCGGTGGTGGCCGAGCCGATCAGGGACGCCGCCGCGATCGAGACGCTCCGCCCGATCGAGCCCGACGACGTCTCCTACGTCACCGAGGCCGTCCGGGCGCTGACCGCCGAGCTGGGCCCGACCCCCCTCATCGGGTTCGCGGGCGCGCCGTTCACCCTCGCCTCCTATCTGATCGAGGGCGGTCCCTCCAAGAACCACGACCACACCAAGGCGATGATGTACGGCGAGCCGCACCTGTGGCACGCCCTGATGGACCGGCTGACCGGCATCACGCTCGGCTTCCTGCGCGTCCAGCTCGCCGCGGGGGCCTCGGCCGTCCAGCTCTTCGACTCGTGGGTCGGCGCCGTCGCCCCCGACGACTACCGCGAGTTCGTCCTGCCGTACACCCGTCGCATCTTCGCCGGCCTGGCCGGTCTGGGCGCCCCGCGCATCCACTTCGGCGTCGGCACCGGCGAACTGCTCGGCCTGCTCGGCGAGGCCGGGGCCGACGTGGTCGGCGTCGACTGGCGGGTCCCGCTCGACGAGGCCGCCCGGCGGGTGGGGCCGGGCAAGGCGCTGCAGGGCAACCTGGACCCGGCGATCCTGCTCGCCCCGTGGGAGGTCGCCGAGCGCCGAGCGGCTGACATCCTGGCCCGCGGGGCCAAGGCCGAGGGGCACATCTTCAACCTGGGCCACGGCGTGCTGCCCGCCACCGACCCCGACCAGCTCGCCCGTCTGACGGACTTCGTGCACGAGACCTCCGCCCGCTGACCCGCCCGCGGCGGGGAGCCCCGCCTTTCGGAGGTGGACGCTCCCTTCCCGGCGAGGGGGGACGCCTCGCCGCCCGGCGGCCGGCTCGTCGCGGGAGCCGCCGCCGGATCGGGTCTACGGCCGTCCGGACGGGTCAGCCCCGTCCTCCTGCCCCGGGTCGCCGAGGTCGGCCGCTCCGCCGCCCTGACCGGGGCCGACGGCGTCGGCCGTCTCGGCGGAGTCGGCCGGCGTCGGCCGCGACGCGGCCCGGGTGGCGTCTCCGCTCCCGCGGTTTCTGCGGCGCAGCACGAAGGCCGTCAGCAGCCAGAGCGGCACCACCACGATCAACCAGGGGGTCAGCACGCCCAGCACGGTCAGACCCACCTTCACGGCCGTGCCGAAGGCCCGCCAGCCCGTCCGCAGCCCGCCGAGGAACCCCGACGGCTCCTTCTTGGCCTTGCGGACCACGACCGCCGGGCCGATCAGGTTCAGGGTCAGCGTCGCCATGCTCGTCTGTGAGGTGAGCGTCTTCTGCCGGGCCTGGAGCGACTCAAGCTCGGACTCCCGCTCGGAGACCTCCCGCTCGACCTTCAGCACCTCGCCGATCGTCTTGGCCTTTCCCATCAGCGTGCGCAGCGAGTCGAGAGAGGCCTTGGCCGACTTCAGCCGGCTCTCCACGTCGGCCACCTGCTCGGTGACGTCCTCGGTGTCCTGCTGGAGTGACTCGCGGGTGCCCAGCTCCTTGCCCAGGCGGTCCAGCACGCCGGGATAGGCCGCGGGCGGGATCTTGAAGACCAGGCTCGCCGACCCCTTGCCGCCGGAGTTGGCCTGGGACTTCTCGGTGGCCAGGTAGCCGCCCGCCGTGGTGACCACCCCCCGGGCCCTGTCGGCCGCCACGGCGACGTCCTTGGCCCGGACCGTCATGTCGGCCCGGTAGACGATCGCCCGGTCCTGCGGGACCAGTTTCGTCTGCCCGGCCGCCTGCGCTGTCGTGGAGCCCGGGGCGCGCGCCACGGATTCGGCCGTGCCACCTCCCTGGTACGCCGTCCCCTCCGCGGAGTCCGCGGCGACGGCCGGGGCTCCGCCGGAGTCGGAGACGGACTGCGGGGCCATGCCTCCGCAGGCCGACAGGAACAACGCGGTGCCCGCGAGGGGGGCCGCCAGGCGTAAGCCGTACCGGAGTCTGCTCATGCTCTTCATGACGCGCGCCACGCCGGTGAGGTTTGGGGTCGGGAGTCACGATGGAGTCACGTTCTCCTTACCGCCCGCTCATCGGGGTGGGCGGCCGGGAACGTGGGCGCGCACGGGGGGCGGTACGGTCGGGGACATGGAAGGCAACCGGTGCCACGTGGTGGTCGTCGGCGGGGGGATCGCGGGGCTGGCCGCCGCGTGGTATCTGCGGCAGGGCGGCGAAGGCGTCCGGGTGACCGTGCTCGACGGTGCCCGGCGGATCGGCGGCAAGCTGCACGCCGGCGAGGTCGCGGGGGTCTCGGTGGACGCCGGGGCCGAGGCCATGCTCGCACGGCGGCCCGAGGGCGGGGAACTGGCCCGGCTGGTCGGCCTGGGCGACGAGCTGCGGCACCCCGGCACCACGCGGGCGGCCGTTCTGAGCCGGGGCGTGCTCCGGCCCCTGCCCTCGGGACAGGTCATGGGTGTCCCGTCCGACCTGATCGCGCTCGCCGGATCGCGCATCCTCAGCCCCGGCGGCCTCGCCCGGGTGCCGCTGGACCGGATCCTGCCGCCCACGCTTGTCACCACCGATGTGTCGGTGGCCGCGTACATCCGCGCCCGGATGGGCGGCGAGGTGGTCGAGCGGCTGATCGAGCCGATGCTCGGCGGCGTCTACGCCGGCCGGGCCGACCGGCTGTCGCTGGAGGCGACGATGCCCCGGATCGCGGTCGCGGCCCGCTCGGAGCGGTCGCTGCTGACCGCCGCGCGGGAGATCGTCGCCGAGACGCCCAAGGACGCCGGGCCCGTTTTCACCACGCTCCGGCAGGGGATGGGCACCCTGCCGGGAGCCGTGGCCGCGGCCTCCGGGGCGGAGATCAGAACCGGGGTCACGGTCCGGGAGATGAGCCGGACGGAGACCGGCTGGCGGCTGGTGGCCGGGCCGGTGCCCGAGCCCGAGGTCATCGAGGCCGACGCGGTGATCGTCGCCGTTCCCGCCCCCTCGGCGAGCCGCCTGCTGGCCGCGGAGGCGCCCCGGGCGGCCGCGGAACTGGCCAGGATCGAATACGCCAGTATGGCCGTCGTCACGCTCGCCTACCCCCGGGAGGCGTTCCCCGAGCCGCCGACCGGCAGCGGCTACCTGGTCCCGCCCGTCGACGGGCGCCCGATCAAGGCGGCCACCTTCAGCTCGGTCAAGTGGCCGCACCTGGCCGAGGCGGACCCCGGCCTGATCCTGTTGCGCTGCTCCATCGGCCGCCTCGGCGAGGAGGCGCTGCTCCAGCGTGACGACGCCGAGCTGGTCGCGCTGGCGATGGCCGAGACAGCCGAGGTCACGGGCGTGCGCGGGGTGCCGCGCGACTCCCGCGTGACCCGCTGGGGCGGTTCCCTGCCGCAGTATGACGTGGGGCACCTCGACCGGATCGCCCGCATCCGCGGCGCCGTCGCCGGTCTGCCCGGCCTGGCCCTGTGCGGTGCCGCCTACGACGGCCTCGGCATCCCCGCCTGCGTCTCCACCGCGCGCACCGCGGCGGCCCGGATTCTGGACCACCTGAATCCCGCGGGAGAATGGCAGCCGAAAGACGAGTCGCTGACAGAACTCACAAAGGGGTGAGGACGACGGACGAGAATCCACGGCCGAAGGCGCGTGACCTGAACCAGGTGATCCGCTACACGATGTGGTCGGTCTTCAGGCTGCGTGAGCGCTGCCCGGCCAGCCGGGAGGGCATGGCCGACGAGGTCGAGGACCTCCTGGCCCAGGTGGCGGAGAAGGACGTGGTCACCCGCGGCCTGTACGACGTGGCCGGATTCCGGGGCGACGCCGACTTCATGTTCTGGTGGCACGCTCCCACCGCCGAGGATCTGCAGGAGACCTACTCCCGGTTCCGCCGCACCGACCTCGGGCGGCTGACCGAGCCGGTCTGGTCGGCCATGGCGCTGCACCGCCCGGCCGAGTTCAACAAGTCGCACATCCCGGCCTTCCTGGCGGAGGAGGAGCCGCGCAGGCACGTCAGCGTCTACCCGTTCGTCCGCTCCCTTGAGTGGTATCTCCTGGATGACGCCGACCGCCGCCGGATGCTGGCCGAGCACGGCAAGATGGCCCGCGAGTATCCCGACGTGCGGGCCAACACCGTCGCCTGTTTCGCCCTGAACGACTACGAGTGGATGCTCGCCTTCGAGGCCGACGAACTGCACCGCATCGTCGACCTGATGCGCGCTCTGCGCGCGGCCGAGGCGCGGCGGCACACCCGGGAGGAGATCCCCTTCTACACCGGCATCCGCAAGCCGGTCAGCGAGCTGATCGCCTCGCTGCCGTAGCCGCCCGCGCACCGCGGGGCCCGCAAGCCGCGGGTGCGCGCGCCCGGTGGCGCCGGGGCGGCCGTTTCCGGGAGTTCCGGTGTTCCAGGGAGTTCCGGGAGAGCGGACGCCGGGAGGCGACGCCGGGAACGCCCTGGCGAAGGGTTAGCCACGACCCCCGGCATTTGTAATACTCGGGGAAAGTCACCCGTCTACGTGAGGCCGAGGATTGAAAAGGGGCGAGGAGCCGGCACGGTCCGGGGAGAGGACGGGCGGGCGCCGCAGGAGGAGCCGGACGCGGATCCTGGAGATCTCGGTCGGAGTGGCCGCGCTGGCGACCGCACTGCTGGCCCTGGGTGGGGCGCTGCTGCCGGCGAGGCCGCAGACGCAGTGGCAGGCCACGTCGGCCGACGTGATCGTGCCGGAGACCGGCGGGGAGGATCAGGCGGCGGCCGTGACACCGGACGGGACATCACCGGATGGGGAGGTACGGCGGGCGGACGAGACCCGCGCGGCGGGGCTGTCCAAGCACACCGACCGGAAGGCTCTCGCCTACTTCGTGGGCCACAAGGCGACCAAGCGGCTCAAGGACATCCGGATAGTGGGTGGCTATCTGCGGATATATACGAACCTTCCGGAGTCGGCGAGCAACTCGAAGCAGGCCCTCAAGCTCTGCGAGACGGGCCGGGACTATCTCGTCGGAGAACTCGGCGAGCCCAGGCCGGTGGTCTTCGTCCAGGCGAGGTTCGGTGAGAACGGCAATCCCATCCTCGCCAACATCCTTGGCCCCGGTGACTCCGACTGCCGTGTCACCCATCCCAAGCCCGGAAAATAGCCACCCGGCCCGGGGCGGAGGATTCGGGAACGTTCCCGCCCGGTCAGATCACCCGGACCCTGGTCTTGCCGCAGATTCTGCAGCGCTGGGTGATCACTCTGCCGATGGTTTCCACGATCTCCCACCTGTGCCGGAGATGCACGGCCGCTCCTTGAGCAAGAACACGTTTCGGAGGTGCTCGCATACCACGAGTGATGTCGCCTTACCCGGCGAACGGTCGTCCTCACCTTCCCGCGAGGTCGATTGCGGTGTCCGGGGCGCGGGACGCGTCCCCGGTGGACGCGGGGCCCGTCCGGGGCCTATTCGGCGGGCTCCAGCCGCAGGGACACCGAGTTGATGCAGTAGCGGTCGTCCGTGGGGGTCGAGTAGCCCTCGCCGTGGAAGACGTGGCCGAGATGGGAGTCGCAGGTGGCGCAGCGGACCTCGACACGGGCCATGCCCAGCGAGCGATCCTCGATCAGGGTGACCGCGTCGGACTTCGACGGCTCGTAGAAGCTCGGCCAGCCGCAGTGACTGTCGAACTTGGTGTCCGAACGGAACAGCTCCGTTCCGCAGGCCCGGCAGCTGTAGACGCCCTCGGTCTTGGTGCCGACGTATTCGCCGGTGAAAGGGCGCTCTGTGCCCGCCTGGCGGAGGACGTGAAACTCCTCGGGAGACAGCTGGACGCGCCATTCGGCGTCGCTCTTGACCACCTTGTCCATGTCCCAAGCCTATGCGCTCCCCGTGGTGTCGACGGTGGAAGGGGAGGGGACGCCGCCGTCCGGAACCGCCGGGAGGCGTTCTCCCAGGGCACCGAGGGGGGCGGACCGCCGGGACTCGGAAAAATCTTGAGGGTGAAGCATCCATTGATGCCCGATTTGGCGTCTTTATAGATGTGGGGGGTATTTCGCCTTCCTGTTGAGGGGTGAGATCATCCGTCAGGTCGTCCAAGGATCAACTGGACGGCTGGAAATGCCGCCGGCCGGGTGGCGCGCCAGCGCCCGGGACCGGAGAGCGAGACGGGTGGTCATACGGTCCGTCCCGTTGAGTGCGCGGTCCCGCCGCCGCAGCGGCTCCGGGGCGGACCCACCCGTCCCGCCCACCCCCTGCCCGCACGGTTCCGGGACGAGGCCGGGGCGGAACCGGGTGTGAGCGGTCACGGAGAGTACGGTCGGACGTATGGCGTCGCCGCACACGGAGCTTCTCGTCGGAGGCAGGACGGTCAAGCTCACCAATCCCGACAAGATCTACTTTCCCCGGATCGGGGCGACGAAGCGTGAGCTGATGGAGTACTACCTGAGCGTGGGGGAGGGGGTCCTGCGCGCCCTGTACGACCGCCCCACCTATCTCCGGCGCTGTCCCGGCGGGATCGAGGGGGAGGAGATCTACCAGAAGCGCGTGCCTCCCGGGCACCCGGAGTGGGTGAGGACGGTCGGGATCCGCTTCCCCAGCGGGCGCACCGCCGAGACGCTCCGCGTGACCGAGGTCGCGGCCGTCGCCTACTGCGTGAACCTGGGGACCATCGACTTCCATCCCTGGCCGGTCCGCTCCTGTGACGTCGACCACCCCGACGAGCTGCGCATCGACATCGACCCGCAGCCGGGCACCGGGTTCGAGCAGGCGCGCGAGGTGGCCTTCGCCGTCCGCGAGGTCCTCGGGGAGCTCGGTATGACGGGTTTTCCCAAGACCTCCGGTGGCCGGGGCGTCCACGTCGGCGTGCGGATCGAACCGCGCTGGGACTTCGTCCAGGTGCGTCACGGTGCGATCGCCTTCGTCCGGGAGGTGGAACGCCGCCTGCCGCGACTGGCCACCACCGCGTGGTGGAAGGAGGAGCGGGGGGAGCGGGTCCTCCTCGACTACAACCAGAACGCCCGTGACCGGACCCTGGCGGCCGCCTACTCGGTGCGGGCCAGGCCGTACGCCCCGGTCTCGGCCCCGCTCACCTGGGACGAGCTGGTGGACGCCGACCCACGCGACTTCGACATCCGTACGGTCCCCGCCCGGTTCGCCGAACTGGGCGACGTGCACGCCGCGATCGACGGGCGGGCGTTCTCCATCGAGCCTCTGCTGGAGTGGTTCGAGCGTGACGGAGGCGAGGACATGCCCTATCCGCCGACCTATCCGAAGATGCCCGGTGAGCCGAAACGCGTCCAGCCCAGCAGGGCGCGTGACGAGGCGGACGGCTGACCGGGGGCGTCCGTGCCCGGGAGTCAGCCGGAGCGGTGCCGCCGGCCGAGGGTGAAGGAGGCGTTCACCCCGATGATCCCCACCCACATGAGCACCAGGACGAAGCCCAGGGAGTCGCCCAGATCGGCGAAGGCCAGTCCCACCGTCCCCGGCACGCCCAGCGCCAGGGAGATGATGGCCAGGGCCAGCCGCTGGCCGGCGTCCAGCGAGGGACGGATCGCGGGGCTCTCCTTCTTGGCACGGGCGGCGACCCGGTCGTCCACCCGCCGGTCGATCTCCAGGTCCACCTTCTCCAGGAAACCCTCGATGAGGGAGTCCTCGTACTCGGGGCCGAGCTCGCGGCGGGCTCCGACGGCGGCTCGCAGCTCGTCGCCCGATGATGATGATCGTGCCATGTTCGAGATATAACGCTTCTTGGCCTTCGTGTCTATGCGAACACCGTTTTAACCGGTTCGGATGTCGCCGGGCGCGGCGCCGTCCCGGGCCTTTGGACCTCCGAGGGCGCGGGCGGGCGCCGGTGCGGGCGGTCCCGATGCCGGGCCCGTTGCCCGCCCGCTCAGCCGGGCGTCCGGACGTATCTGGTGAAAAGAAAACCGTCCTCCTCCAGCACGTGGGCCAGCCGGAGGCGGGTGACCGATGCCGGGCCGTTCAGGACCCGGGCCGCGTCGCCGCCGATCAGCATGGGGCTCACCGTCAGGCACAGCTCGTCGACCAGGTCCGCCGCGGCGAGCTGCGCGTTGATCTTCGGCCCGCCCTCGCACAGCACCCGCTCCAGGCCACGCGCGGCCAGCTGCCCGACCGCCTCCGCCAGGTCCACCCGGTCGTCCCCGGCCACGATCACCTCGCCGTGCCTGGCGGCCTCCTCACGTCGCTCGCGGGGCGCCGCGGCGCAGGTGACGACGATGGTCCGCGCGTACGGCTCGGCCTCGGCGAACAGCCGGCCCGTCAGGTCCAGGTCGAGCCGCCGGGTGACCACGGCCACCGGCGGGGCCGCCGCGCGTCCCCGCCGCAGCTCACGCCACGACTCCCTCGGCCGGGCCGGGCCGTACCCCTCGGCCCTGACCGTCGACGCCCCCGCCAGGATGACGTCGGCCTGGCCGCGCAGCACCCCGAAGATCCGCCGGTCACCGCCGCCCGACAGTCCGCCGGACAGCCCCTCCAGCCAGGTCCCGCCGTCGGCGCTGGCCACCATGTTGAGCCGGACACACCGGCCGTCCGGATAGGCGTAGGCCCGCGCGAGGTCGACGTCGTCCGAGACCGAGGGATGGATGAGGCGCATTCCCCCACCCTGGCACAGCGGAGACTCCTGCCCCGGTGCGGGGGCCGGTACGGAGGGCCCGGCCGGATGGCCGGGCGGGGGTCGGCATGGCGGCCGTATGGAACGTTCCCAACACGGACGATAACGGATTAGACGCTCCTAGTGACATCGGGCGGGTGTCGTTACATGATTCCTCCAGAACATCGGGGAGGTTGTGTGGGGCTGGTCGCGATCGTGACATGGTTGATCACTGCGATACTCGGGGTCTACCTGCTCCATCTCTGGCTCTCCGGCGGGGGGCTGCGGCAGCAGGCGACGAAGGTCACCCGATTTCCCGCCGCGCTGGTCTTCGCCCACCCGGCCCTGGCGGTCTCCGCCCTGGGGTGCTGGGTGACCTACGTGCTCACCGCCGACCGGACCTACGCCTGGCTGTCCTTCGGCGTGCTCGCGGCGTCCGCCCTGCTGGGCTTCGCCATGTTCACCCGCTGGCTGGGCGGGGGCCGGCACGCGCGCGGCGCCGAGCAGCGCTTCCCCGTCCTGGCCGTCCTGCTGCACGGTGTGGCGGGGGTGACCACGTTCGTCCTGGTGCTGCTCAGCGCGGCGGTCGCGAGCGGGTTCTAGGGGCGGCGGCAGCGCAGGACCCGGATGGAGCGCGAGGTCACCGCGGTCCCGGTCTCCGGACGCAGGGACCGGTCGGCGAGCGGGTCCCCGGGCCCCTCGTCGGCGGTGTCCATCACGACCTGCCACTCCGTCCCGTACCTCGCGTCGGGCAGGGTGAAGGTCATGTCCTCGTGGTGACCGTTGATGAGCAGGAGGAAGGAGTCGTCCACGATCCGCTCGCCCCGCGCACCCGGCTCGGTGATGGCGTCGCCGTTCAGGAAGACGGTCAGCGACTTGGCGTAGCCGGTGTGCCAGTCGGCGGCCGACATCTCCTCGCCGGAGGGGGTGAGCCAGACGATGTCCCGGGTGCCGTCGTCCGCCTTGCGGCCGTGGAAGAACCTGCGCCGCTGGAGGACGGGATGCCCGCGCCGCAGCTCGGACAGGCTCCGGACGAAGTCCAGCAGCTCTCTCTCCTCGTTGACCAGTGACCAGTCGACCCAGGAGACCTCGTTGTCCTGGCAGTAGGCGTTGTTGTTGCCGCCCTGGGTCCGGCCGAGTTCGTCGCCCGCCGACAGCATCGGCACGCCCTGCGAGACGAACAGGGTGGTCAGGAGGTTGCGGCGCTGGCGGCGGCGCAGGCGCAGGATCTCCGGATCCTCCGACGGGCCCTCGGCGCCGCAGTTCCACGACCGGTTGTCGTCGGTGCCGTCGCGGTTGTTCTCCTCGTTGGCCTCGTTGTGCTTGCGGTTGTGGGAGACCAGGTCGGTGAGCGTGAACCCGTCGTGGCAGGTGACGAAGTTGATGGAGGCCACGGGGCGGCGCCCGGAGGTGGCGTAGAGGTCGGCGGAGCCGGTCAGCCGGGAGGCGAACTCCGGCAGCGCGGACCCGTTCCCGCGCCAGAAGTCCCGCACGCTGTCGCGGTACTTGCCGTTCCACTCCGTCCACAGCGGCGGGAAGTTGCCCACCTGGTAGCCGCCGGGCCCCACGTCCCACGGCTCGGCGATCAGCTTCACCTGGGAGATGACCGGATCCTGCTGGATCAGGTCGAAGAACGCGCTCAGCCGGTCGACGTCGTGCAGTTCCCGGGCGAGGGCGGCGGCCAGGTCGAACCTGAACCCGTCGACGTGCATCTCCAGCACCCAGTAGCGGAGCGAGTCCATGATGAGCTGCAACGCGTGCGGCGAGCGGACGTTGAGGGAGTTTCCGCAGCCGGTGTAGTCGAGGTAGTAGCGCCGGTCGCCGTCGTGCAGTCGGTAGTAGGCGGTGTTGTCGATGCCGCGGAAGCTCAGTGTGGGCCCCATGTGGTCGCCCTCGGCCGTGTGGTTGTAGACCACGTCGAGGATGACCTCGATCCCGGCGTCGTGCAGCGCCCGCACCATCGCCTTGAACTCCAGCACCTGCTCGCCCCGCTGCCCGGAAGCGGAGTAGGCGGCGTGCGGGGCCAGGTAGGCGACCGTGTTGTAGCCCCAGTAGTTCGTCAGCCCCCGGGCGGCCATCGCGTGCTCGGGCACGAACTGGTGCACCGGCATCAGCTCGACCGCGGTGACGCCCAGGCTCAGCAGGTGGTCGATGACCGCCGGATGGCTCAGCCCCGCGTAGGTGCCGCGCTGCTCCTTGGGCACCGCCGGGTGGCGCATGGTGAGCCCGCGCACGTGCGCCTCGTAGATCACGGTCTGGTGGTACGGCGTGCGGGGAAGCCGGTCGTTGCCCCAGTCGAAGAAGGGGTTGACCACCACGTTCTTCGGCATGAAGGGGGCGCTGTCGTCGTCGTTGCGCGTGGCCGGGTCGGTGAAGGAGTAGGAGAACAGCGACTCGTCCCACGTCAGACCGCCCTCGACGGCCTTGGCGTAGGGGTCGAGCAGCAGCTTGGCGGGGTTGCACCGGTGGCCCCGCGAGGGGTCGTGGGGGCCGTGCACGCGGTAGCCGTACCGCTGTCCCGGTGTGATCCCCGGGAGGTAGCCGTGCCACACGAACCCGTCCACCTCGGGCAGGTCAACGCGCTCCTCGCGGCCGTCGTCCCCGAAAAGGCACAGCTCGACCCGCTCCGCCACCTCGGAGAACAGCGAGAATCCGGTGCCCGCGCCGTCCCAGGTGCCGCCGAGTGGATACGCCTCTCCCGGCCAGATCTCGCGCATGTGGCCCTATTCTCCCTCAGTTAAGCCCTCGTGTGCAGGGTGTCGTCGTTCTTGTCGCCCTGCCGGCGGGGGAACACGAATGGTCGGACGGGCTCGGGTCCGTCCTGCGGGAGCGGGGGAGCCCACGGGGTGTCACGTCCTCTTCTCAGGCCGTCTGCTCCGTTGATCGCCGGTGAGCGGCCGGAACGGGACGAGCCTCCGCCGGACGGCCGCGGGGGGTGGGCACGACGAGGTCGGGCGCCTTGGCCTTCGGATGGTCTGCCCGGTGGGGCGGGGCCTTGAGTGTATGTGTCCCCGGGTACTGGTGGAACCTCGGCGGTGAGGCTCTGACGTGCGCGCTCACCGGTCGTGGGGCGGGGTGAACCGGGACGGCGGAGGGCGCTCGGCGCCCTCTTCCCCCGTGCGTGACCGCGCCACTGGAGGGCGGGGCGCGGTCACGGACGGGGGGTGATCAGCTCAGCAGTTCGGCGTTGAGGCTGATCGTGGTGCCCGCGAGGGCCTTGCTGACCGGGCAGTTGGCCTTGGCCGTCTCGGCCGCCTGCTGGAACTCCTCCGCCGACAGCCCCTCGACCTGGCCGCGGACCGAGATGACGATCCCGGTGATGCCCTCACCCGGCTGGAAGGTCACGTCGGCCCGGGTCTCCAGGGACTGCGGCGGGGTGCCCGCCTGCGCCAGCCCGTGGGAGAGGGCCATCGAGAAGCAGGAGGAGTGCGCGGCCGCGATGAGCTCCTCCGGCGAGGTCTTGCCGTTGGCCTTCTCCGCCCGTGAGGGCCAGGAGACGTCGAATGTGCCCACCCCGGAGGAGTCCAGCGAGACGGTGCCCGATCCGTCGAGGAGCGCGCCCTTCCACTGAGTCGTCGCGGTGCGTGTCGTCGCCATGCCGATGTCCTTTCGATCACGAAGCGTTAACCACGACCGACCCTACTCGCCGAGATCACGGAGTTCGTCCCCGGAGCGTCCGTCGCCGTCGGTCTTTCCGGCCGCCACCCGGGCCGCGCGGCACCGCCCCCGCCGTGACCCGCCACAACTTTCCGTGACCGTACGGGTGGCATCTGTAATCGATCCCTTGGTGCTGGACATAAGAACTATGACGGCGGGTGGAGAAGGGGCGGCCATGTCGAAGGAGGAAGAGGATAAGTGGTTCGACTGGATGTTCCGCGCCTTCTATGAGCCCGTATGGGCGTATGCGGCCCGCCGGGTCGGCCTCACGGGGGCCGACGACATCGCCTCCTGCACCTTCCAGACCGCCTGGCACAAGAGGCACCGGATCCCGAGGGACGACGAACGGGCCGTCGTCGCCTGGCTGTACCGCGTGGCCTGGGGGCACGTGCGGAACGCCACGCGTGGAGAGGGGCGCAGACAGCGGCTGGTCGGGCTGCTGAGACAGCTCCCGCCCGACCAGCCCGGCGACGGAGCACACGACGAGGAAGAGGTCAGGACCGCGATGGAGACGGCCATGGCGCGCCTGCGCCCCAAGGACGTGGAGATTCTCCGCCTGCACTACTGGGAGGACCTCGCGATCGAGGAGGTCGGCAGGGTCCTCGGCCTGACCCCTAACGCGGTCCGGGTACGGCTCTGCCGGGCCCGGCTGCGGCTGGCCGAGCTGCTGCGCGGCATGCGCCTGTGGTGCGGGGAGGGGGGCAGGTGACCGCCGAGGGCCGCGACGAGGTCCGTGAGCTCATGGTCAGGCACAATCCGGTCCTCCCGCACGAGGTGCGGCAGAGGATGGGCCGGGGGGACGAGGAGGAGATCCTCCGGAGGATCCTGCGTGACATCGCCTCCCGGCGGACCCGAAGGAGGGGGTCGGCCCTGGCGGTCGCGGCCCTGGGCGCCGCGGCGGCGACGGTGATCTCCCTGTATCTCCCGCTCGGCGCCCCGCGCACCCCGCCCCCCGCCGGAGCCGTACCGTCCCCCGTCGCCGGACGCGTCGGCCCGCGGATCACGGAGGATCTGGCGAGGATCACGCGCATCTCCAACACCGAGCCCCTGCCGGCCCCGTCGCCGCGCCCGATGACCGTCTTCCCCAGGGCGTCGGCCAGGTTGCTGGAGCTGGCGGCGATCGCGGCGGACCGGCCGCGCCCCGTGACGCGCCCGTGGAGCTACGTCACGACCGAGGAGTGGCTGCCCGCCACCACCGTCGCACCGGACGGCACCACCTCGGAGGTCGTGCCGTGGGTGGTCCGGCGATGGACGCCGGTGAGCGGGCGGGGGACCTACCTCAGGGTGAGGACGGCCGGCAGGCCGTTCGGGGGCGGCGAGGCGGAGATCCCGGTGGGTGCGCGGGCCCGGCCTCCGGCGGGCCGGGGCGTCGGCCCGGTCGCGGATCGGGACACCGGCCTGGCCGCGGATCTGCGGCCACGGGCGGCCGAGCTGTCGCGTTCGGCCCCGGAGCTGCGCGGGCAGCTCCTCGGCAGTGAGCCGCAGACCACCATGACGGTGACGCGCCGCCTGGTCAGGGCGATGGAGAACCTGCACTCCCACGACGTGGTGGAGCCGGCGCTGTCGGCGGCTCTGTGGAGGGTCTTCGCGGCCCAGGACGACCTGAGGCTGTTCGGGCGGGTCAGGGACCGGAGCGGGAGACCCGGGGAGGCGTTCGGATTCGAGGACGGCCCGCTGCTGGGGGTGTTCGTCGTCAGCCCGGCGACCGGGGGGCTTCTGGCGACCGAGCTGATCAGGGCCGGGGGGACGGGCGGCCCGGGGGGAGCCCGTCCCGCCGTCGAGGAGTATCGGACGTATCTCGCCGGCAGATGGGTGAACGGGGCCGGGAGGACCTTGTGACCGGCGGGGCCCCGGGCTGTAGCGGGGCCGCCGCCGGGTCACCGTCGATCCGTGGCCGTCGCGCCGTTGAGCCGCCGTCGATCCGCGACCCGTTCACGGTCCGCCCCCGGCCGATCGGACGGGATGCCGCGGCCGGCGTCCCGCCGGAGTCACGGCCGTTCGAGGCGTCCGGGGGTCAAGGACATCTGCGCAGGCTGGGATGGGCATTCACCCAGCGCTGTTCGCTGATGTCGCTCACATTGCCGTAGCCCTCCCCGGAGGGGAAACAGGCTCCGTCGTCACCGCGGCTTTTCTTGACGAGGAAAACAAAAGGACGGTCGTTCCTGATGGACATGATGACGCCCGTCCAGTTCAGTCTCCTCGCCCCCGTCGCCTTGATGGCCTGCCGGGACCCTTCGAAGGCCCGGCGGTCGTAGAGGCACACCGCGTTGTCGAGGACGCCGTCCCCGTCGCAGTCGCGCTCCGCGCTTCGGCGGGCCGGCCCGCAGGACGGCGGCCGGAACGTTATCACCTCGGAGCCGTCGCCGTAGGAGAGCGTGTCCGGCGGGATAAACCGTGCCTGCGGCGCCTTCGCGAGCTGTTCCTCGACCGCCCGCGCGATCTCGGCCGCGCACCGGGAGGGCGGGTCGGCGGTGGAGGCCGGCGGCGGGGCGACAAGGGTGCCCGACAGGAGGAGGACACAGGCCGCCCCCGGTCCATTCAGGTTGATTCTCATGATTAATCCTTTTTGGGGGAATCGATCGCGACTGCGATATCGATCGCCTTTCGAGGGCCGAGAGTAGACCAGCCAATGGACACGCGCCGCTGAAAGATCGCTTCTTTGCCTCGCTGAAATCAATGAATATCCATGTCTCCACCTGTAATGAACGCCACTCCGGTGGACGTTTACCACCGGAGAACATTTCTTCGGCAGAACGGAGCGCTCCGCATGAGGACCCCCCCTTCGAGCCGTACAGGACACCGTGACCCGCTGCCGCGGGACGGCACCCGCGACTGCGGCGTGCTGGAGCGGGTGATCCACAGGCACTGGTCCGGGACGCCGCGCCGTGATCTGGTGATCGCGGTGGACGAACTGGCCGTTCTCCCGGCCCATCTGGCGACCCGGCTGGCCGATGACCTCGACGGGATCTGGCTCGGCGCGGACGTGCTTCCCGAGCCGCCCGAGCCGGACGACTCCTGTGACGCCCGGGTGGCGGCGCACTCCGCGGGAATCTACGTGGGCCGCACGATCGTCATCGCGGGCGGGGCGCACTCGTCGGGGGCACTGGTCCATCACATGATCGGGCACGTGCTGTGTGACCTGGACGAGATGGACGAGACCCCCGAATGGCGGCGGATCATGAGCTCCTGCCGCCCACTCCTCGTCCTGGACCGATACCGGGACTGTTCCTCCGAGTGGTGGGCCGAGAGCTACGCCCTCTGCGCCAGCCACCGGCTGGACCGGCTCGCCCGGCTGCTGGCCGACGACGCCCAGGCCGCCTCGGCCGTGGCGGCCTACCATCAGAGGCGCCAGGGATGGGTCAGATAACGGCTCCTCGGCCTGACGGCCGGGCGGCGGCCGATGGGTTCTCAGCGGAGGCGCCGGGGACGGACGGCTGACCTTCTCCCCGGGGCGGGAGCCCGGGGGCCCACGCTCAAGGAGAGTCGACGGGAGAGCCGACGACGGCCCGGTCGATGACGGCCTTGAGGTCCAGGCCCGCGGGGAGGGTGCCGAAGGCGCGACCGGCCCCGGCCGACAGCCGGGAGGCGCAGAAGGCGTCGGCGATGGCCGGGGGAGCCAGCCGTACCAGCAGGGAGCCCTGCAGGACCAGGGCCATCTCCTCGGCGACGCGGCGGGCGCGGGCCTCGACGTCGGTCAGGTCGCCCAGAGACCCGCGCAGCCGCCGGGCGGCCTCGTCCAGCCGCCGGTCGGCCCCGGCGGCCGGCGAGACCTCGGCGAAGAACGCCTCCAGCGCCTCGGGCTCGCGGCCCAGGGCGCGGAGCACGTCCAGCGCCGCCACGTTCCCCGAACCCTCCCAGATGCCGTTGAGCGGGGATTCGCGGAACAGCCGGGGCAGCTGTGACTCCTCGACGTAACCGTTGCCGCCCAGGCACTCCAGCGCCTCGGCCGCGTGGGCGGGCGCGCGCTTGCACACCCAGTACTTGCCGGCGGCCAGTGCGGTACGGCGCAGCGCGCTCTCGGCGGGATCCCCGGCGACGGCCCGGTCGGCGGCCCCGGCGAGCCGGGTCATCAGCGTGGTCGCGGCCTCCGACTCCAGGGCCAGGTCCGCCAGGACGTTGCGCATCAGCGGCTGGTCGATCAGCCTCCTGCCGAACGCCGCGCGGTGCGTGGCGTGGTGAACGGCCCGTGTCACGCCGTACCGCATGCCGGCCGCCGAGCCGATCACGCAGTCCAGCCGGGTCATGTTGACCATCTCCATGATCGTCCGCACACCCCGGCCCTCCTCGCCGACCAGCCAGGCGGTCGCGCCGTGATACTCCACCTCCGCGCTGGCGTTGGACCTGTTGCCCAGCTTGTCCTTCAGCCGCATCAGGTGGACGGCGTTGCGGGTGCCGTCGGGCAGGACCCGGGGCAGCAGGAAGCACGACAGACCGCCGGGGGCCTGGGCGAGGACCAGGAACACATCGCACATCGGCGCGGAGTTGAACCACTTGTGCCCGGTCAGGGCGTAGGAACCGTCGCCCAGGCGCTCGGCGCGGGTGGTGCCGGCACGGACGTCCGAGCCGCCCTGCTTCTCGGTCATGGCCATCCCGGCGAGCACCCCGCGCTTGTCCAGTGGTGGACGCAGCCCGAAGTCGTAGTCGCGGGAGGCCAGCAGCGGCTCCCACTCGGCGGTGAGCGCGGGGTCCTGGCGCAGCGCGGCGACCGCGGCGTAGGTCATGGAGATCGGGCAGCCGTGCCCGGCCTCAACCTGGGTCCAGAGGTAGAACTTGGCCGCGCGGGCCACGTGCGCGCCCGGCCGGTCGCTTGCCCAGGGGGCGGCGTGCAGGCCGTTCTCTACCGCGACGGTCATCAGCTCGTGCCAGGCCGGATGGAACTCGACCTCGTCGATCCGCCGGCCGTACCGGTCATGGGTGCGCAGGATCGGCGGGTGCTCGTTGGCCAGTCGCCCCCACTCCCCGGCCCGTTCGGAGCCGGCGAGCGCGCCGAGCCGGCGCAGCTCCCCGGTGGCCCAGCCCGCGTTCTCCCGGACCACCCCGCTCAGGAGCGCGGCGTCCGAGGACGACAGGTCGTGGCCGGTGAACGGGGGAGCCTGGTTGAAGACATCATGGGTCACGCGCGGCCTCCGGGAACCCGGCCAAACCTTCGCCGGATTCTGACAAAAATGTCTCGTTTTCTAGGACTGTCGCACTCCACAGAACCCGGCCTCCGGTGCTCGCGCAAGCACACGGGTAAACCACGCCCGCCCCGGGAGGCCGCGACGGGGTTCCGGCTCCATCCGCGGTCAGAGATCCTTGACCAGGTCGCGGATGTAGTCGTCGTCCTCGTCGCTCTCGGCGAGCACCCGGGACACACCTCGTCGCGCCCGCGGGTCGCTCCGGACGGCCAGGCCCCGGGTGGCCTCGGCCACCGTGGTCAGGTCCTCGTCGTCGAGCCGTGCGGCCAGCGCGTCCCGGATCTGCTCGGTGTCCTCCGTCAGGCACGCCAGACCCATGGTCGCCCAATCGCGCACCTCCTCGTCGGAGTCCTCCGACATCGAGATGAGCAGCGCGAGCCCGTCGGCGTGGCCGGGCGGCAGGACGGCGGCCAGCGCGGCGGGGTCGGCCTGGGTGCGGGTCCAGCCGCCGGCGGTGATGATCTCCAGCACCTCGGGCAGGGCCCGGGGGTCGGCGTGGTGGCCGAGCGCGCCGAGCACCGAGCGCAGCACCCGCTCGTCGCCCTCGGTGGCCGCCATCCGCCGCAGGATCGGCAGCGTCCGTTCGAGGAACGGTTTGCCGTCCTCGGTGAAGCCGAACTGCGCGAGCACGTCCACGGCGAACTCCCGCTTACGCGGATCCTCCGCGGTGCACAGTCGCGCCGCGGCCTCGAAGGTCTCCTCGTCCCCCCGCCGGCTCAGCGAGCCTGCCACCGTCCACCAGGTCTCCGCCTCCTCGTCGACGTCCCGGTACGGCAGCGCCCGCTCCGCCAGCTCGTCGAAGGGCAGCCGTTCCGCGGTCGCGTCCTCCAGCAGGGTCGCGACGGCCGCGTGACCGCGCTGGCACCGCAACTCGATCACGCGCTCCCCGTCGGGTCCCACGGCGGCGACGGTCACCAGGTCGGTGCCGTCCTTGGCGCGGGTCCGGCCCACCACGAACTGGGACCCGTCGGGAGCCTGCTCGGTGATCTGCTCCAGCAGCGCGCTCTCCAACTGCGTGCCCAGCCAGTCGTAGGCGATGGCCAGTGGCGTGTCGCCCTCCCCGTCCGGCCGGGAGGGGTCGGCCCCGTGGCCGAGCAGTGCGCGTACGGCGCCCAGCGCCCCGCGCCGGACGGCCAGGGTGAGCGCGGTCTCGCCGTCGTCGTTGGCGTCCTCGGGGTCGGCCCCGGCCTTCAGCAGCGTCTGGAGCGCGTCGTCCTGCCCGTTGGAGGCGGCCCAGAGCAGCGCGGTCCATCCCTGGCTCTCCCGCCCGGCCGGAGCGGCTCCGGCGCCCAGCAGCGCCTCCAGCGCCTCGACGTGGTCCCAGGCCGCGGCCGCGCACAGGGGCAGGCCCTCCTCCTCACCGCCGCTGATCCGGTTCGGGTCGGCTCCGTGGGCCAGCAGCGCGCGCACGATCGCCACCCGGCCGCCGGCCGAGGCCGCGTACAGCGCCGTCGTCTCCGCCGCGCCGTCCGGATCCGCACTCGTCCCACCCTGGAGCAGGCGCTCCACCCGCTCGGCGTCGTCGACGGCCACCGCGTCCAGAAGTTCTTCGTACATGATGGGGACCCTAACCTGTCCCGCCGCACAGGCGGGTCCGGGGCGGCCCAAGTGTCCACCGGTCCCGGTCCCGGTCCCGGTCCTGTCTCCGTCCCGTCCTCGTTCTCCGGCCCGACCCCCTTTTCCCCGCCTCATCCCGGTCCCGGCCCCGGTCTCGTCCCGTTCTCCGGTTCGGGTCCGGCTCCCCGGCCTCAGTGGGGTCCGCTCGGCCGGTTCCGGTTCCGGTAGGTGTAGTCCACGGAGTCCTCCTTACGAAGGATCCACCGTTCCACCAACTCGCGATATGTTGTGAGTTATGAACGATCCCGGTGCAATACGGGTCTCAGACGCCGAGCGGGAGGCCGCCGTCGAGCGGTTGCGTGTCGCCTCCGTCGAGGGCCGTCTGACACTTGGAGAGCTGACCGAGCGCACGGAGGCGGCTTACACCGCCGTCACCCAGGCCGAGCTGGTCGTGATCACCTCGGACCTGCCGTCCGACGGTCAGGGGGCGCCCGGGGTCGCCCACGTCCCCGCCCAGCCCGTGGCGGCGCGGGAGGGCAAGGCGCGGCGGTGGTTCGTGGCCGTGATGGGGGATTCCAAGCGGCGCGGCAAGTGGCGGATCGACCAGGGGCTCGGCGCCGTCGCCGTGATGGGCGACGTCGTGCTCGATCTGCGTGAGGCCGAGGTCCGCACCGACGTGGTGGACATCGTCGCCACCGTGATCATGGGCGATGTGAAGATCATCGTTCCGGATGGGGTGGATGTCGAACTCGACGGCGTCGCGATCATGGGGGACAAGAAGGTCCAGGTCATCGAGGCGCCCGCCGGTACGAACGTGCCGCTCATCCGGGTTCGAGCCTATGTGATCATGGGCGATGTGAAGGTGATCGGCGACTCCCGGGCCAAACCCGTCAAGAAACCCTGGGCCGCCTGGCGGGAGCAGTGGCGTGAGCTGCGCGGCGAGCTCATGAGCGAGCCTCGGCAGTCTCTGCCGCCGTCCGATCCGCACCGTTAGGCCGTCCACCCCGGGGCGTGGGCCCGCGGGGTGGTGACCCTTCCCGGTCGGCGGGACCGAGGTCAGGCGGTGGCCGGCTGGACCGCCGGGTGCAGGGCCTGCTCGTAGCGTTCGACCAGTATGGTCGCGAGCTCCGGGGCGGCACCGAGCACGTCGGCGACGACATCGGCGCCCGAGGCCAGCGTGTCGGCGCGGACCTTGTCGGCGAAGTGCCCCGGGGCCAGCAGATAGGGGGCCACCACCACGCGTGGCGCCCCGGCGTCGAACAGCCGCCGGACCTCCTGCGCGGGTGTGGGCCCGGCGGCCGAGGCGTAGGCGGCGGTCACCGACCACCAGTCGCGCCCCCGGGCCCAGTCTCCGGCGATTCCGGCGACCGTCGCGTTGGCCCGCCGGTCACTGGAACCGGCCGAGACCAGCACCACCGCGGTGCCGGGGTCGCCCGGCTCCACCCCGGCCTCGGCCAGTCGCCGCTCCAGAGCGGCGACCATCAGCGGATGCGGGCCCAGCGTGGCGCCCCGGTGCACGTGCAACGGTCTGCGGGCCGTCACCTCGGCCAGCACGCCGGGGATGTCCACGCGGCTGTGGTAGGCGGCGGTGAGCAGCAGCGGCAGCACCACCGCCTCCGACAGCCCGGACAGTGCCATGGCGATCGTCGGGGGAGCGTGGTCGAGGTAGGCGGTACGCACGGTGAGTTCTGGGCGTGCCCGCCGTACCAGGTCGAGCAGGTCCTCCACCGTCGCGGCGGCGCGCGGGTCGCGTGACCCGTGCGCCACCGCGACCAGCGGCGGCCCGGACGGCCCGGCGCACACGCGCCGGGCCGTGGTCGCCTCGCGCGGGTACCAGGCCGTGGTCGTGTTGCGGGTGTACCGGGTCATTGGTGGAGGCCGCATTCGGTTTTGGCGGTTCCGGCCCAGCGTCCGCTGCGGGGGTCGTGGCCGGGGGCGACGCGGCGGGTGCAGGGGGCGCAGCCGATGGAGGGGTAGCCGTCGTGATGCAGGGGGTTGAGGAGGATGGCGTGGTCGGCCATGTAGGTGTCGGCGTCGTGCTGGGTCCAGCGGGCGATGGGGTTGATCTTGACCATCTGGCGTTTGGGGTCCCATTCGACGGGTTTGACGGTGGTGCGGGTGGTGGTCTCGTCGTGGCGGATGCCGGAGATCCAGGCGAGGTAGGGGCGCAGGGCGTGGTTGAGGGGTTCGACTTTGCGCAGGTGGCAGCAGAGGTCGGGGTTGCGGCCGAAGAGGCGGGGGCCGAGGTCGTGGTCCTGTTCGGCGACGGTGCGGGTGGGGGTGACGTCGATGAGGTTGATGTCGTGGACGTGGCGGACGGCGTCGCGGGTGCCGAGGGTTTCGGGGAAGTGGTAGCCGGTGTCGATGAACAGGACGTCGATGCCGGGTTTGACGCGGCTGACGAGGTGGATGAGGAGGGCGTCGCTCATGGAGGAGGTGAGGCAGAGGCGGTCGCCGAAGGTGGCGGCGGCCCAGCGGATGATTTCGGGGGCGGGGGCGTCGTGCAGGAATCGTCCGGCGGATTCGACGAGGTGTCGCAGGTCGAGGGGGTCGCGGTGCCGGGGTGATCGGATGTCGACGTCGACGGTGGTCATCGGCTGTTCACCTCCTTCTTCTCCGGGTGTTTGTGTTTCCTCTGCTCCTGCTTCTGTCTTTGTCTCTGCACCGGGTGGGTGGTCGTGCCTTGGCTCCGGGTCATGACCGGGCTCCGAGTCCGAGGAATGTGAGTTTGAAGGCGCGGGCGCAGGAGCGGCAGTACCAGCCGCCGTGGTCCTCGTGGGGCTGGAGGTCCTCCTCGCCGCAGTAGGGGCAGTGGAAGGGGACGGCTCGCTCGCTCATCGGCTTCTCCCCGCGCGGTGGTCGTGGTCGCTACTGGTGTGGGTGTGCTTGTGGCCGGCGCCGGCGCTGTGGTGGTGGGGGGTCATGTGAGGTCTGTCTCGTCGGCGCGACGGGCCCACTGGGAGAAGGTTTCGTCGGGGTCGCGTTGTTTGGTGTAGGCACCGAGCACGCGTTCGATGTAGTCGGGCAGGTCGCGGGTGGTGGTTTTGAGGCCGCGGATTTTGCGGCCGAAGCCGGGGGCGGTGCCCAGGGAGCCCCCGAGGTGGATTTGGAATCCCTCGACCTGTTGCCCGGTGTGGTCGGTGACGAGTTGTCCTTTGAGGCCGATGTCGGCGGTTTGGATACGGGCGCAGGAGTTGGGGCAGCCGTTGACGTTGATGGTCAGGGGCTGGTCGAAGTCGGGCAGGCGGCGCTGGAGTTCGTCGATGAGGTCGGCGGCGACGGTTTTGGTTTCGACGATGGCGAGTTTGCAGAATTCGATGCCGGTGCAGGCCATGGTCTGGCGGCGGAAGGTGGAGGGGTGGACGGGCAGGTCGTGGGCGTGGAGTTCGGTGACGAGGTGGTCGGCTCGGCCGGGGGGGACGTCGAGGATGACCATCTTCTGCTCGACGGTGGTGTGGACGCGGTGGGAGCCGTGTTGTTCGGCGAGGTCGGCGATGAGATGCAGGAGGGTGCCGTTGAGGCGGCCGGCTTTGGGGGCGAAGCCGATGGACAGGTTGCCGTCTTTTTGGGGGAAGACGCCGACGTGGTCGCGACGGCCGCCGCGAGGGGGCGCGGGGGCGGGTCCGTCGGGCAGGGGGTGGCCGAGGTATTCGGTTTCCAGGATGTGCCGGAATTTTTCCGGCCCCCAGTCGTTGAGGAGGAATTTCAGGCGGGCGCGGTGGCGGAGCCGGCGGTAGCCGTAGTCGCGGAAGATGCTGAGGACGGCGCCGTAGACGGCGTTGACGTGGTCGGGGGCGACGAAGACGCCGAGGCGTTGGGCGAGCATGGGGTTGGTGGACAGGCCGCCGCCGACCCAGAGGTCGTAGCCGGCCTGCCCGGTGGGGGTGGTGACGCCGACGAAGGCGACGTCGTTGATCTCGTGGACGGTGCAGTGGGCGGGGCAGCCGCTGAGGGCGGTTTTGAATTTGCGGGGGAGGTTGGCGTAGGCGGGGTCGCCGATGTAGGTGTCGTGGATTTGCCGGATGTGGTCGGTGGCGTCGATGGTTTCGTCGGCGTCGATGCCGGCGAGGGGACAGCCGATGATGACGCGGGGGGTGTCGCCGCAGGCCTCGGTGGTGGACAGACCGACGGTTTCCAGACGGTCCCAGATGTCGGGGACGTCTTCGATGCGGATCCAGTGGAGTTGGATGTTCTGGCGGTCGGTGACGTCGGCGGTGTTTCGGGCGTATTGGGTGGAGATGTCGGCGATGACGCGGAGCTGGGTGGTGGTCAGGCGGCCGCCGTCGATGCGGATGCGGAGCATGAAGTAGCGGTCGTCGAGTTCCTCGGGGGTGAGGATGGCGGTTTTGCCGCCGTGGATGCCGGGTTTGCGCTGGGTGTAGAGGCCGTACCAGCGCATGCGGCCGCGGAGATCGGTGGGGTCGATGGAGTCGAAGCCCTGTTTGGCGTAGGTGTTGATGATGCGGTGGCGGACGTTGAGGCCGTTGTCGAGGTGTTTGTTCTCCTCGTTTTGGTTGAGGGGTTGGTGGTGCCCGAGGGCCCATTGGCCTTCGTTACGCGGGGGGGTGGCGGGTTGAGCGGGAGTCGTCATAAGCGCGCATCTCCTTCGGCAAATCGGTGAGTGATTTCCGGACGCGCGCAGGCGATTCTCGCCGCCTCATGGTCGAGCGCGGTGAGGTGTTTGGTCGCGAAAGAGAAGGACGCCTGTCACGCGCCCGGGCTGGACGAAATCAGCAAGGGGCGACGGTCAACGGACGTCGCAACAGATGGCACTGCGGACACGCAGGAGGTCGACGTGGCGTCGCACGACGAGCAACGGGTCCGCTGGCATGGTCACGACGATACCTTGATGACCCGAGATGTCCAATGTGTGGTCCAAAATCTGGACTCTTCCCAGGCTCAACCTTGGCGTGGCCAGCTCAGGCCGGACTCCTTGACCTCATCCGCGTTATCGGGGGCCTGGTGCTGGCAGTCGCACCATGAGCCGCCCCGGCACTCGTCGTGCCTGCGGTCTTTGCACCTGTCGCAGATCACCCTCCCATTGTGCGGGAGCCTGTGCGGGAGTTCTGCGCGGAACACCGGCACAGAAGATCTCTAAGGGAGTTCCTTCCAGAACATCGCTCCGTTACCCTTGCCTGAACCCTGACGAGGAGGTGCCGTGGGCCTGATGGGCGAGCTGCTGGCGGATCTACGCGCCGAGACCGACGAGCTCGACACCATGATCCAAGGACTCGATCCGGCCGCCTGGGAGCTGCCGACCCCCGCGGAGGGCTGGGCGGTGCGCGACCAGATCAGCCACCTCGCCTACTTCGACGACGCCGCTGTCACCGCCGCGACCGACCCCGAAGGGTTCCGCGCCACGCTGCCGGCCTTCCTGGCCCGCGGCGACTCCGCGGCGGACGAGATCGCCGTCTCCACCCGCGACCTCGGCCCCGCCCGGCTCCACGACTGGTTCCGCGAGGCCAGGGCCCGGTGCCTGGAGGTCTTCGCCCGGCTGGACCCCGGCACCAGGCTGCCCTGGTACGGACCCGACATGTCCGCCGCGTCCTTTGTCACCGCGCGGCTGATGGAGACCTGGGCTCACGGGCAGGACGTGGCGGACGCCCTCGGGGTGGTGCGGATCCCCACCGCCAGGCTCAGGCACGTGGTGACGATCGGGGTCCTGGCCATCCCGTACGGCTTCGCGGTGCGGGGCCTGCCGCCACCGCCCCGCCCGCTGCGGGTGGAGCTGACCATGCCCGACGGGTCGTGGTGGACGGCCGGGCCGGTAGGGGCTCCGGACCTGATCAGGGGGACCGCCCTCGACTTCTGCCTGCTCGTGGTCCAGCGCCGCCATCTCGACGACACCTTCCTGGAGGTGCGGGGCGAGACCGCGCGGGCGTGGGCGGGGATCGCCCAGGCGTTCGCCGGGGCGCCGGGTAGGGGGCGGACCCCTCTCGCATCGGGGATCTCTCAGGGACGCACCCGATGGAGCGGGTCGTGTTCCACCTGACATGCTCAGATCATGCGCACTCTGTTGAATGTCATCTGGTTGGTGTTCGCGGGGATCTGGCTGGCCATCGGCTATGTCGTCGCGGGCATCGTCTGCTGCATTCTGATCATCACGATCCCGTTCGGCATCGCGTCGTTCAGGATCGCCGCCTACGCGCTGTGGCCCTTCGGGCGAACCGTGGTACGCGACCCCGGCGCGGGGTGCCTGTCCACCGTCGGGAACGTGATCTGGTGTGTCGTGGCCGGGATCTGGCTGGCCATCGGTCACCTGCTGACCTCGATCCCGCTCTTCCTGTCGATCATCGGCATCCCGATGGGGATCGCCAACATCAAGCTGATCCCGGTCTCGCTGCTGCCGCTGGGCGCCCGGATCGTCGACGTGGATGACGCCGACGCGTTTTACCGCAGGTAGCGGCGGCAACGCACCCGAGATTCGATCGTTGCCGGGTGAACTCGTGATCAAGAGACACTGGGCATACCGTTGGGTGGCATGACGTCCACCGACGCTCCGGCAGGCCGGCGCGGCCCCAGCAGACGCCCACCGCGTGGGCGCCGGGCCCGCCTGCGTGCCGGCCTGTCCTGGGTGCGTGGCACGGACACGTGGGCACTGGCGAGCGCCACCACGAACGCGGGCGTCACCTACCGGGTCACCGGTCTGGCCGGTGAGGCGGCCTTCTTCGCGCTGCTGTCGCTGCCGCCGTTCATGCTCGGCCTGATCGGCGTGCTCGGTCAGCTCACCCGGGTGTTCGGCCCGGAGACGGTGCAGAACGTCAGAACCTGGATCGAGACCCAGGCCCATCTGCTCTTCACCGACAACGCCGTGAACACCGTCGTCACCCCGCTCATCGACGACGTGCTGAACCCCGAGAACCAGGTCTCGCTGATCTCGCTGGGCTTCCTGCTGGCGCTCTGGTCGGGCTCGCGGGCCCTGTTCGTCTACGTGGACCTGATCTCGGTCGCCTACGGGCTCGGCGAGGAGCGCGGCATCATCCGCACCCGCCTGATGTCCTTCGGCCTCTACCTCGCCGGCCTGATGGTCGGGCTGCTGGTCATGCCCGTACTCGTGCTGGGCCCGGTGGTGCTGCGCGCCGCCCTGCCCCTCGACTACGCCGGGCTGGTGAACAGCCTCTACTGGCCCGTGGTCGTCGTCGGCTCGGTGTTCTTCCTCACCCTGCTCTACCACGTGAGCGTGCCGGTGCGGACGCGCTGGTGGCGGGAGCTGCCGGGGGCCGTACTCGCCCTCATCATCTGGATCGCCTGCGCCGCCGTACTCCGCGCGGTGCTGGCCGTCTGGTTCTCCCCGGTCTCCATCTACGGCTCGCTCGCCGCTCCGATCGCGGTGCTCCTGTGGCTGTACATCACCGCGCTGGCGGTGCTCATCGGAGCGACGCTCAACGCGGAGGTGGACCGGCTCTGGCCTGTGGACGGTTCGGGCCGTGCCGCCCGTGCGGGCTGAGTACCACAGGTCCGCTATCGTCTAAAGCGCGACTGGCGCATTGGGTGGGAGAGACCACCGGGGAGCGGAAGAAGCGGAGGCCGTACGCCTGGGTCTCCGTGCGTTGTCAACCATGACAGGGGAGTGAAGGCGCCATGGGTTCTCTATCTAACGTCGATCCGCAGATCGCCGAGCTCATCAGGGCGGAGGAGCGCCGCCAGGCCGACACCGTCAAGTTGATCGCCTCGGAGAACTACGTTTCCAAGGCCGTTCTTGAGGCCACCGGCACCGTCCTCACCAACAAGTACTCCGAGGGGTATCCGGGCAAGCGTTACTACGAGGGCCAGCAGGTCATCGACCAGATCGAGACCCTCGCCATCGAGCGGGCCAAATCCCTGTTCGGCGTGAACCACGCCAACGTGCAGCCCTATTCGGGCTCGCCCGCCAACCTTGCCATCTACCTGGCCTTCCTGAAGCCGGGCGACACCGTGATGGGGATGGGCCTGCCGTTCGGCGGTCACCTCACCCACGGCTGGTCGGTCTCGGCCACCGGCAAGTGGTTCACCCCGGTCCGGTACGGCGTGCGCCAGGACACCGGCCGGGTCGACATGGACGAGGTGCGGGAGATCGCCCTCCGTGAGCGGCCCAAGCTGATCTTCTGCGGTGGCACCGCCATCCCGCGCACCATCGACTTCCCCGCCTTCGCCGAGATCGCCCGTGAGGTCGGCGCCGTCCTCGCCGCCGACATCGCCCACATCGCCGGTCTGGTGGCCGGTGGCGCCCACCCGTCGCCGGTCGGCCACGCGGACGTCATCTCCACCACCACGCACAAGACCCTGCGCGGTCCCCGGGGCGCGATGCTCATGGCCACCTCCGACGAGCACGCCACGGCGCTCAACAAGGCCGTCTTCCCCGGCCTGCAGGGCGGCCCGCACAACCACACCACCGCGGCCATCGCGGTGGCGCTGAAGGAGGCGGCGGCCGACGACTTCAAGGACTACGCGCGCCAGATCGTCCTGAACGCCCAGGCGCTGGCCGAGGAGCTCAAGGGCCGGGGCTTCGACCTGGTCTCCGGTGGCACCGACAACCATCTGATCCTGCTCGACCTGACCCCCAAGGGCATCGGCGGCAAGCCCGCCGCGCAGGCCCTGGACCGGGCCGGTCTGGAGACCAACTACAACAGCGTGCCCTTCGACACGCGCAAGCCGTTCGACCCCTCGGGCATCCGGATCGGCACCGCCGGCGTGACCAGCCGGGGCATGGGCGTGGCCGAGATGCGGCAGATCGGCGCCTGGATCGACCAGGTCGTCAGTGCCCTGGCCAAGGACGAGGACGAGGCCAAGCACGTCGTCACCCGCGTCCACGGTGAGGTGCGGGAGATGACCGGCCACTTCCCGGCTCCCGGCCTGTGAGCTGATCGGTGTGCGGCCCCGGGATCCACGGTGGACTCCCGGGGCCTTTTGGCGTGCCCGCCGTACGGGGACACGCGGATATCGGCGGGGAGGCGCGGGAACACCGGGGGCGACACGGCGAAAAAGGGTTTGCGGGGGACGGGTGGGCCTGAGGTATGGTGCTGCCGAGGTCGCGGTCACGGAGACGGGCGGCCACCGGTGCTGGAGGTGAGGACTATGCGGGTCGTTTTGATGAGCCTGCCGTCAATCAGCCTCCGGGTGCCCGTCTAGCCGACGTCGAGCAGGGGCACCCGCCATCCCAAAGGGTGTACCCACGTTGTTCTCTTCTGCTTTTTCCGATTTCTCTTCTCTGTTCTCGCTCGGCTGGAACGACTCTCTCGCCGACGAGCTCCCCGCAGGTCTGACCCCCGCCCGGGTGGCGCGGGTCGACCGAGGCGCCGCCGAGGTGCTGCACGCCTCCGGCCGGCTTCAGGTCCACTACGGCGCCCAGGTACGGCGGGCCGCCGCCGCCGACCCGGTCGCCCTGCCCTGTGTCGGGGACTGGGCCGCGCTCCGCGAGCTGCCGGAGGGCCGCTTCGAGCTTGAGGCTCTCCTGCCCCGCCGGACCGCGTTCGTGCGCGGCGGGGTCGGCAGGGTCTCCCGGAGCGGCCTGTCCGGAGACTCCCAGGGGCAGGTGCTCGCGGCCAACGTCGACCTCGTGTTCGTCGCCGAACCGGCCCTGCACGCCACCGACACCGCCGACCTGGGCCGGATCGAGCGGTTGCTCGCGCTGGCCTGGGAGAGCGGCGGGCGGCCGGTGGTGCTCGTCACCAAGGCCGACCTCATCGGCGAGGGCCTCGACTTCCTGATGCGGGAGGTCGCCACCGCGGCGCCGGGGGTGGACGTGCACCCGGTCTGCTCCCTCACCGGAGAGGGCGTCGACATCGTGCGCGGCCATCTGGAGGGGAGGCGCACCGCCGTGGTGCTGGGGGCCTCGGGCGCGGGCAAGTCCACACTGGTCAACGCGCTCGCGGGGGAGCCGGTGATGGAGGCCCAGCAGGTCAGGGCCGGAGACGGCAGGGGCCGTCACACCACGGTGCACCGCGAGCTCATCGCGCTCTCCGGCGGCGGTCTCGTCATCGACACGCCCGGCATCCGCCGTATCGGCCTGTACGACATGGGGGAGGGCGTGGACATGGCCTTCTCCGACATCGAGGATCTCGCCAGGCGCTGCCGTTTCGCCGACTGCCGGCACGACAGCGAGCCCGGGTGCGCGGTGCTCGCCGCGATCGAGGACGGCTCGCTCCCCGAACGGCGGCTGGACAGCTGGAACAAACTCCAGCGCGAGGCCACCTGGATGGCGTCCAGAGGTGACGTGCGGCTCCGTAAGGAACTGCAGAACAAGTGGAAGATCATCCACAAGGAGATGCGCAGGTCCGGCCGGAACCGTCACTGACATCCGGAGCCGTCCGGGTGACGCACGCCCTCCGGCCCCGGTGCGCCGGGGCCGGAGGGCGCGGCGGGTGTTCGCCCACGTCACCCGGGTCCGGCTGGGAGCCGTCCGTTTCAGCGACCCGGCGACTGTTCTGTTCTCGGCAGTCCGCCAATCATCACTCTGAGTTGAGTTTTGCTAACTCTGAGTAGGTAAACCTTTAAGTGTGACAGCCGGTTCGCGGGGACGCGCATCCTCCAGGCGCCTTAGGGCGGCGCGGTGGATCGCGATCCTCCTCTGCCTGGGGCTCTGCCTCGGCTGGCATCCGGGCGATCCAGCTCTGATGGCCGAGCGGCCGTGCGCCGAGACGGTCACGGGTGACCCGCACCCCCTCGACGAGGTGCCGGCCGCGCCGGCCTCTCAGGAGGTCGGCTACCGGCGAGGCCCGTGTGCGCCGACCGGTGCGCCGGGACCGTTCCGCGCCCCCGCGGCGGGCCCGCTCCCGGCCGTACGGCCGGGCCGTACGGTGGCCGCCGCGTTCTTCCCGGTCCCGTCGCCGGCCGGGGCCCATCGGCTGATCCTGCTGGGTGTCTCTCGCATATAGGCCCGACGGCTTGCCGTCCGGACCCCACAGCACCGATGCGAAGAGAGAGCACATGCGAGAGATTCACGCCATCGCCGAGGACTGGGACTTCCAGTGCCTGCGCTGCCTGCACATCTGGGGAGATCTCTACGAGGCCTATCACGCCGCCGACGGGCGTGCCGTCATGTGGCGGAGAAAGGGGATCATCACCACTCCGCCGTGGGTGGACCAGAGCTGCCCTAACTGCTCGGCCTCCCAGGTGAAGCCCCTGCCGTCACGCGGCCGGAGGGACATTCCGCCGATTCCGCCGCAGGGCTGACCGGGGTCTCTCCGCGTTTCTCCGCCGGCGGGCGGAGCATCCGGCCGTACACAACAACGTGTGATCTCGCAGGGGAATCAGCGAGATCACACGTCAAGGGGGAAGCCGGGTGGAGGGTACTGCTCAGGCGACGGCGCTGATGCCGGCGCTGGCGGCGCGGCGCATACGACGGCGACGCTCGGAGGCGCGCTCGTCCTCGTTCAGACCGCCCCAGGTGCCGTACTTCTCCGGACGGGACAGTGCGTAGTCCAGGCACTCCGCGCGGACCGGGCACTGGGCGCAGATGGCCTTGGCCTTCCGTTCACGGATGTCACGCTCAGGCTGACGCTCACCGTCAGGACCGAAGAAGAGCACGAGGTCCTCGCCCCGGCACGCGGCGTCATCCTGCCAGCCCCAGCTGGGCCGTGGCCGGGCGGTCTGCCGACGTACCTGAGACATGAGAAAACCACCTTCTAGTGAGAGGTATTCCGGGTTGATGCCGCATTGGACGCTTACAACGCCCCTGGGTCCAACGCCTGGATTGGCCGTGATGTTCCCTTGGTCAGATCAAGACGGGCGTGGTGTACCGCACAGGGGTGAGCCTGTCCAGCGAGACCAGCCGATAGGTAGTGATCGTGTCGGCGCAAGCCGTACCACATGGCGTTGTCAGCGTCATGGGTTCAACCACTACCCGAAAACGAGCGCCACTACCGCGCACAAACGCCTCGGTGGTGATGCCGTCCGACCTGGAGGACTCCACGGCCACTCCGCCGACCGAGAGCTCGCCCGTGTGGGCACGGACGAAATGCTCGGCGGCTTGCAGTGGCTCAGGGATGCCTGCGCGTCCCCGGAAACGGTCGAGGATGACCTCGCCGGACCGGTACGCATCGGCTGCCGCGATCGCGGCAGCCTGAGACATGCTGCCGTAGTAAAGGCCGTGTGGCAAGCACACTAGGTTGGCGGCGTATCGATCGCCACCAACATGTGATGTTTCCCATACTCTGTCCGGCAGCACACGCGCCAGTGACCGAGCGAGAGGTAGTCCAATGCGGGCGCAGCACGCGTTGCGCTTGGCATGCGTGCAGACCAGAAAAACCGGCTCACTCATAAGTATGCAGGACTCCGGGACCACTCCGGCCACCAAGGCGTTCAGGTCAAGATCGTGTGGACCTGCGACGACGCCCTCGGCGAGCCACGGCTGGGCGGCCGCGGAGTCGGCGACCATGACGTGAATGCCGGTCTCCGCGGGGTTCCGGCGCCCGGGGCGGCGGATCAGCTGGGGGCGGACGCCGAGGTCTGTGGCCCGTTTGATAAGGGTGTGCACACCTTCGGGAAGTCGGCAGTCCTCCAGGTGGGACGCCCAGGGGCCGGAGTGCTCGACGAGCAGCCAGAACCGTGCCCCCACCGTGGCGCTGGCGAGAACGGGCAGGTCGCCGGTGTGACAGCCCGCGGGATGCGTGCAGCCCCTGACCGTCATATCCGAAACACTCCCCGTGGTCACACCTACCCCCTATGCAAACTTAGGTAAGACTAACCTAACAGCCTTGAAGGTGTGATGTGAGACGACCGGAAATCAGGGAGTGTCCGCTCTACGCCTTCGGGCGGGCACGTGTCAACAGAGCCGCCCAATAAAGTCGTTCCACTCTGCCGGGCCGATGGGCCCTGCTTCAATAGCCCGGTGCCGGGCCAAGGGTCCGGCGACCGGCGACCTCCCGTCGGCGGGCCGGTGCGTTCCACGCTGAGCCGGCGGTCAGGGTCAGGCGGCCGCCCTTCCCGGCCGGCTCCGCTCAGCGGGCCAGCGCCGCCGTCGCCGCCGGAAGGGCGGCGGCCCGATCCTCGGGGACCAGGCCGATCCGGGTGCGGCGGTCGAGCAGGTCGTCCACGTTCAGCGCCCCCTCGTGCCGGACGGCCCAGACGAACTCGGCCCCGGTGATCCCGGTGGGCAGCGGCTCGGCCAGGGCCGGATCCTCCACCGCCAGCGCCCGCACCGCCGCGGCCTCGCCCCCGTAACGCTCCACCAGCCGTCGTGGCACCCCGCCGGTGGCGCCGGTGGCGCCGACCAGGGGCAGCCGCGCCGTGCGGCTCTCGCCCGCGCCGAGACGCCCGAGCGACACCGCCCGGTCCACCGCGTCCTCGGCCATCCGCCGGTAGGTGGTGAGCTTGCCGCCCACGATCGTGACCACCCCGTCCCGCGAGGTCAGCAGCGCGTGCCTCCTGGACAGGTCGGCGGTCCGCCCCCGCGCGGCCAGCAGCGGGCGCAGCCCGGCGTAGGCCCCGGCCACCTCGTGCCGGCCGACCGGCGTCTCCAGCACCGAGTTGAGCACGTCGAGCAGGAACGTCACGTCCTCCTCCGGGGCCTCCGGGACGTCGGGGAGCGCCCCCTCCACCGGCTCGTCGGTGAGCCCGACGTGGATGCGGCCGTCGGCCTGGGGGAGCACCAGGACGAACCGGTTGCCCTCGCCGGGGATCGGCACGTGCAGCCCGGCGGTGAGCCCCGGCAGGGTCTGTGGCCGGAGCACCAGATGGGTGCCGCGCGAGGGCCGCATCTCGATGCCCGGGGTGAGGCCGGCGGCCCAGACCCCGGTGGCGTTGATCACGGTCCTGGCCCGGATCGTGAAGACGTCCCCGGTGAGCTCGTCACGGACCAGAGCCCCGTCCCCGGTCACCTCCAGGGCCCGGCAGCGGGTCAGTACCCTGGCCCCCCACGACGCGGCCGTCCTGGCCAGCGCGACCACCAGCCGGGCGTCGTCCACCAGCCGGCCGTCCCAGGACAGCAGCGCGCCACGCAGCCCCCGCGGGCTCAGTGGCGCGGCCAGGCCGAGTGCCCGTCCGGCGCGGATCCGCGCCGGGCCGGGCAGCAGGCGGCGGGGCGTGCCCGCGGCCGTCCGCAGCCCGTCGCCGAGCCGGTAGCCGGCCATCACCGCCGCCGCCCGCGCCCCGGACACCCCCGGGGTCAGCGGCAGCAGGTACGGCTGGGCGCCGACCAGGTGCGGGGCGGTGCGGCGGAGCAGGATCCCGCGTTCCACGGCGCTCTCGTACGCCACCCCCACCTGCCCCCTGGCCAGATAGCGGAGCCCGCCGTGGATCATCTTGGAACTCCACCGGGAGGTGCCGAACGCCAGGTCGTGGGCGTCGATCGCGGCCACGGAGAGCCCCCTGGAGGCCGCGTCGAGCGCCGCGCCGGCACCGGTGGCACCCAGCCCGGCGACCAGCACGTCCACCACGAGGTCGCGGACCTCGGCGAGCTCGCGCGAGCGCCGCGCGGCGTTGAGTGAGGGGTTCACGGTCGGAGGTACCTCTCCAGGAGGGTGGTGAGCTCGGCGTCCAGGTCGTCGCGGGTGAGCGGGGTGAGCATGGCCGGGCCGGACAGCAGGAACGACTGGGCGGTCAGCATGATCGCTCCGGCCAGCCTCGCCGGGTCGCCGGGCCGTACGGTGCCCAGCGCCTGACCCCGGATGAGGGCCGACTCGACCAGCGAGAGCATGGCCTCGTGACTGGAGCCCCTGCGCCGCAGCAGGTACGGCAGGAGCAGCTCCGGGTCCACCTCGACGATCTTGCGCCAGAGCGGGTGGTCGCGCAGCGCCCGTACCACCGCCACCGCCGCGGTGACCGGGTCCTCGGTGGCGAACCGGCCGGCGACGAGCACCCACTCGCGGGTCATCAGGTCGGCGACGAGAGCGCGTACGTCGGGCCAGCGGCGGTAGATCGTCATCCGGGAGAGCCCGGCCCGGCGGGCCACCTCGGTGAGCGTGGTCCGCCGGACCCCGACCGCGAGCACCACCTCCCTGGCCGCGTCCAGAACCGGGTCCAGAACCGGGTCCGGAGCGGCCGGACCGGGCGACGGCGGGGGGACCGGGCCGGGAGGCGGACCGGGCACGGCTGTGCCGGACGCCGAGCCGGAAGGCCGGTCGGGAGCGGAGGCCGAGGCCGAGCCGGGGGCGGGAGCGGAGGCGGAACCGGGGTCGCCGTCTCCGGATGCGTTGTGACGAATAGACGTCATATGTCACAGTGTAAAGGTGAAAACTCCGACAGGCGGTGCGACACCCATGCTCTGGTCCGGCTGGGGCGACCCCGCCAGGGCCGCCGAACTGCCCGAGCCGGTCCGCCGACTGCTGGGGGACATGCTGGGCGTGCGCGCGCCGGAGACCCCGGCCGTGAGCCTCGGCGAGGTGCGGCTGCCCGCCGTGGCGCTGCCGGCGCCCGTCCTCGCCGAACTGCGCGCCGTCACGGGCGCCGGTCACGTGCGCCTCGACGACGACGCCCGTATCCGGCACACCCGGGGCAAGTCCACCCCCGACCTGATCCGGATGCGCGCGGGTGACGGTTCCGACGCGCCCGACGCCGTGGTGCTGCCCGGCTCCCACACCGAGGTGCTGGAGGTGCTGCGGGTCTGTGCCGCCCACCGGGTCGCGGTCGTCCCGTTCGGCGGGGGCACCTCGGTCGTCGGTGGCCTGGTGGCCACCCGGCGGGGTTTTTCCGGGGTCGTCGCGCTGGACCTGAGCCGGCTCGACCGGCTCGTCTCGGTGGACGCCGAGTCGATGGTGGCCGAGATGGAGCCGGGGCTGCGCGCGCCGCTGGCCGAGCGGCTCCTCGCCGGGCACGGGCTCACCCTGGGCCACTTCCCCCAGTCGTTCGAGTACGCCACGCTGGGCGGCTTCGCCGCGGCCCGGTCCAGCGGCCAGTCCTCGGCGGGATACGGCCGGTTCGACGACATGGTCGTCGGCATGACCGTGGCCACCCCGCGCGGCACCCTCGACCTCGGCCGCGCGCCCAGGTCGGCCGCTGGGCCCGACCTGCGGCAGGTGTTCCTCGGTTCGGAGGGCGCGTTCGGGGTGATCACCTCGCTCCGGCTCCGTGTCCGGCGGGCCCCCGCCGAGCGGCGCTACGAGGGCTGGCGGTTCGAGTCGTTCGCGGCCGGCTCGGCCGCGCTCCGGCGGCTCGCCCAGGACGGCCCGCTGCCTACCGTGCTCCGGCTCTCCGACGAGACCGAGACGATGGTCGGCCTGGCGGGACCGGACGGGATCGGCACCCTCGCGGCCGGTGCGGGCTGCCTGGTCGTCGTGGGCCACGAGGGCGGCGAGGAGGTGCCCGCCAGGCGCGAGCGCGCCGCGGCCGTGCTCTCCGGGCTCGGCGGTGTCCACCTCGGCCCGGAGCCGGGCGAGTCCTGGGCGCGCGGCCGTTACTCGGCCCCCTATCTGCGCGACTCCCTGCTCGCCGCGGGGGCCACCGTGGAGACGCTGGAGACCGCGGGGTTCTGGTCCAACCTGCCCCGGCTCTACGACGCCGTGCGGGGCGCGCTGCACGCCTCGCTCGGCTCGCCGCTGGTGATGTGCCACATCTCCCACGTGTACGACACGGGTGCCTGCCTCTACTTCACGGTCGTCACGGCGCAGAGCGGCGACCCCCTCGCGCAGTGGGAGGCGGCCAAGCGCTCGGCCGGTGAGGCGATCGTCGCGGCCGGGGGGACGATCTCGCACCACCACGGGGTCGGCCGCGACCACCGTGAGGCCCACGCGGCCGAGATCGGCGAGCTGGGCGTGGAGATCCTGCGCGGGATCAAGGACCGGCTCGATCCGGAGGGCGTTCTCAACCCCGGTGTGCTGATCCCCCGGCGGCCGGCCGGCTGACGGCCGCCCGCCCCCGCTGCTGAGGTCGCCGGCTTCCCCGACCCGGGTGCGTCTTCGTAAGATCAACGCCAAAATACGGTCATGGTTGATATAGGGCGGGTCGCGGAGCGCGGGCGGGAGGTCTCCTCCCGGGTCTCCGAGGAGGGGGCCGGCTGGTCCTGCGTTCAGATCGGCGGCTTCAAGGACCTGCGTCCCAACAGGGACACCTTCACCTGGTTCCGGCCGCGGACCCTCTGGAAGTCCAGGAACGAGATCATCGCGGGCCTGTTGGGCGACCCCTCGGGCCGGCTCCGCTCCCGCTGGACGGCCTCCCAGCGGGAGCGGGGCGTGGATCCCTCCTTCCGGGTTCCCGTGGACGTCGGCCCCGAGTTCTCCTTCCTCGTCCTCGGCGACACCGGCGAGGGGGACGCCTCGCAGTACGCCGTCGTCCCCGGCCTGCTCAAGGTCGGCGAGGGCACCGCGTTCGCCGTCATCGCCAGTGACGTGATCTACCCCGCCGGCTCCGGCAACGAGTACGACGACAAGTTCTTCCGTCCCTACAAGGACTACCGGGCGCCGATCTACGCGGTCCCCGGCAACCACGACTGGTACGACGGGCTCGGCGGCTTCATGCGCGTCTTCTGCGACGCCCCCGCGCCGGAGGCGGCGCGGGACAGGGCCGGGTTCTCGCTCGCCGGACTGCGCGAGCTGCTCTGGCGCAGGCCGGACGAGGTCGACGAGGCCGCCCTGGCCAGGGCGCGCGAGCGCAGGGCGCTGCCCGAGCAGCGGGCCGCGCAGCCCGCGCCGTACTGGGCGCTGGAGACGTCCGGCCTGCTCATCGTGGGGGTGGACACCGGGATCCACAGCAGCCTGGACTCCGAGCAGGCGCGGTGGCTGCGCGAGGTCTCGCTGGATCCCCGGCCCAAGGTGCTGATCACCGGCAAGCCGATCTACACCCGCAACGAGTACAAGCCGTCCAGGCTCGAAGGCGGCGGCACGATCGACGACATCGTCACCGACCCCGCGCACAACTACGTCGCGGCGATAGGCGGCGACGTGCACAACTACCAGCGCTTCCCGGTCAGGACCGGTGACCGGACCATCCAGTACATCGTGGCGGGCGGCTCGGGGGCCTTCATGCACGCCACCCACACCATTCCCCGGATCACGGTCGGCGGTGTGCACGAGGACGACTACAGGTGCTACCCGCTCCGCGGCGACTCGCTGTCGTTCTACAGCAAGCTCTACAGCGAACGGTTCCGTATGCGCTGGCTCTACCTCACCCCCCAGGAGGGGGTGGCCCTGATGTCGGAGCGGATCGGCAACACCCCGCCCAGGGACATCCCGCCCATCCCGATCACGCGGCGGATGCGGTGGGCGGCCGGGATCCTCGGCGGCCGGCCGATGCCGTTCCGGCTGCCGGTGGGCCCGGTCTTCCACCGCTATCTGTCCGAGCTGTCCGACTGGGACACCCCGCCGTTCTTCAAGAGCTTCCTGCACGTCTCGGTGACCCCGAGGACGCTGAGGATCCGCTGCTTCGCCGCCACCGGCTGCCTGCCGCAGGAGGTGGAGCCCCCGCTGGAGGACGAGGTCGAGATCCCGCTCCCCCCGCCGGGAACTGTCGGCCCGGCGTGACAGGGTGGGCGGATGAACGTGGCAGTCGCCGCCGGCCCCGGCATCGCGGGCGTCCTACGACCCGACGGGCGAGGTGCCGAGACCGTCGCCGACCTGGCGGCGGCCGTGCGGGAGCTGGAGTCCGGGCGGCCCCGCTGGATCTGGGCCGACACCCGGGAGGTCTATCCCGCGCTCCTCGACGCCGGGGTGCGCCTGGCGCGCTGTCACGACCTGGCGCTGGCCGAGAGTCTCCTCCTCGGCTACGAGGGGCGTCACGGCGAGCCCAGGTCGATCCGGGCCGCCCACGCCCGGCTGCACGGCCTGGAGGTGCCACAGGATCACCACGGTCCGCAGGCGCGGCAGGCGACGCTGTTCGGTGAGGAGCCTCCGCCGCCCGACGCCGACCTGGTCGCCGAGGTCCACGCCGATCAGCTCCGGCGGATCGAGGCCACCGCCGACCCCGGGCGTTTCCGGCTGCTGGTGGCCGCCGAGTCGGCGGGGGCGCTGATCGCGGCGGAGATGGGCCACGAGGGCATCCCCTGGCGGGAGGACGTGCACGACGAGCTGCTGACCGGCCTGCTCGGCCCGCGTCCGGTGCACGGCATGCGGCCCGCCAGGCTCCAGGCCCTGGCCGACCAGGTCTCGGCCGCCTTCGGCGCGCCGTTCAACCCCGACTCCCCGCAGCAGATCGTCAAGGCGTTCAAGTCCGCGGGCGTGCCCGTCGCCTCCACCCGGGCTCACGAGATCAAGGACGTCGACCATCCGGGCGTGGCGCCCCTGCTCGCCTACAAGGAGCTGGCCAGGATCCACAGCTTCCACGGCTGGTCCTGGGCCGACCAGTGGGTCCGCGACCACCGGCTGCGGCCCGAGTACGTCGTGGGCGGAGTGGTGTCGGGCCGCTGGGCCACCAGCGGCGGCGGCGCGCTGCAGATCCCCAAGGTGATGCGCAGGGTCGTGGTGGCGGACGAGGGCTGGACGCTGGTCGTCGCCGACGCGGCCCAGCTCGAACCCCGGGTGCTGGCCGCGATGGCGGGCGACGAGGGGCTCGCCGGGGCCGCCGGGCAGATCGACCTCTATCAGGCGCTGGCCCAGGCGTTCGGCGGTGAGCGTGACCACGCCAAGATCGCCATGCTGTCGGCGATGTACGGCGGGACCAGCGGTGACGCGCCCAAGCTGCTGGCCGTGATGCGGCAGCGCTTCCCCCGGGCCTACCGGTTCGTGGAGGAGGCCGCCCGGATGGGGGAGGAGGGCAAATCAGTCCGATCCTGGCTCGGCCGTACCTCCCCGCCGCCCTCGGCCCGCTGGCGGGAGCTGGTCTTGGGCCCGGACGGCGGGCGGGCGGCCCGCGATCGGGGCCGGTTCACCCGTAACTTCGTGGTGCAGGCGACCGCGGCGGAGTGGGCGCTCACCCTGATGGCCGTGCTGCGCGGGCTGCTGCCCGCACCGGCCGTGCTGGTGTTCTTCCAGCACGACGAGGTGATGGTGCACTGCCCCGCCGGGCTCGCGGACGAGGTGATCGCGGCGGTGGGCCGGGCCGCCGAGGAGGCGACCCGGCTGCTGTTCGGCCCGACCCCGGTGCGCTTCCCGATGCAGGCCGTCGCGGTGCGGTGTTACGCCGACGCCAAGTGAGGGCGGCCGGTCACGTCCGTCTCGGCGTCAGCCACACACCGGTGATCGTCACCATGACCGCCACGCCCGCGCCGAGCACGCCGTAGGAGAGGGTGCCCACGATCACTCCGGCGATCACCGTGCCGGTCGCTCCGCAGACGTTCATCAGCAGGTCCGACAGCCCCTGTACGGCCGGTCGGCGCTCCAGCGGAACGGCCTCGGTGAGCATGGCGGACCCGGCGATCAGCCCGCAGGACCAGCCGACGCCGAGCAGCGCCAGCCCGGCGGTCACCTGCACGACGTCGTCCGCGTCCGCCAGGCCGGAGAGGACGGCGGAGGCGAGCAGCAGACCCATGCCGAGCACGAGCACCTGGATCCGGCCGATCCGGTCGGCCAGCCATCCGACCAGCGGGGACAGGACGTACATGCCCGCGATGTGCAGGCTGATCACGATGCCGATGACCGCGTAGGTCGCGCCGCCGTGGTTGAGGTGCACCGGTGTCATGGACATGACCGACACCATCGCCGTGTGGCTGACCGCGATCGCGACGAGTGCCCGAGCCGCGGCCGGCGTCTCGCGCAGGGTCTGCCACGCGGTGCGCAGCGTGCCCTTGCCCGGCTTGCCTGACTTGCCCATCGTGTCCTGGACGGCCGGGGGAGGGGCGATCGAGCGGGCCAGCAACAGCGGGTCGGGGCGCAGGCCGACCATGATGATGGCCGGCGCGATCGCGAAGGTCAGCAGGGCGAGCGCGAACGGGCCGGTGTCCGGGGCCAGCCCGAGCAGACGGCCGAGGTGCTCGGCGGGTTCGGCGAGGTTGGGCCCGGCCACCGAGCCGATCGTGGCGGCCCACACCACCCATGACAGGTGCCGGGCCGAGTGACCGGGCGGGGACAGGTCGGTCGCGGAGTAACGGGAGGCCAGGTTCCCCGCGCTGGCGCCGCCGAACAGCACCAGCCCGCCGAGCAGCAGCGGCCACGACCGCACGGTGATGGCGATCACCGCGATCAGGCTGCCGAGCAGGGCGCACCCGTAGGCCAGGGTCAGCCCGGCCCGCCGTCCGCCCCTGCCCGAGGTTCTGGCGGTGGGCAGCGCCAGCAGCGCGGCGCCGAGCACGGTGGCCGTTCCGGCCAGTCCGCTGATCGTCACGGAGCCGGAGAGCTCGGCGACCACCAGCGAGCTGAGGGAGAGCCCCATCGCGGCGCCGATCCCGCTGGTGATCTGCGCGCCGGACAGCACGATGAGCATCCGCCGCTGCAGGGCGGCGACTTCTACGGTTTTCTTAGGGGAAATGACGGGATCTGAGGGGATTATGGCCACATGCGAATTTTGTCATTACTGGTCAGGTGGCCAGAGGGCGCGTACCGCCCAGGGTCAGCTCGCCGAGGCGAAGGTGTCGAAGAAGATCTGCCGGAGCTCGTCGCTCTTCTCCCAGTCGAGGTCCTGCACCGTGAAGGTGATCAGGTAGGCGGTCTGGCCGTTGACCGCGACGTAGCGGGTCAGCCCGTGCATGGGAACGGCGCCGCCGGGCTGGACGTAGGTGTACTCCCAGTCGGCGGCCCGCCACGTGCCGTACCGCACGGGCGCCATTCCGATTTCGGTGTACTCGTCCAGGCCCCCCTTGTCGGCCCGTTCGAGCGCGGACATCGGGTCGCCGACCGGGACCTCGGTGACGGCGACGCCCTGCCCGCTGTCCTTCGGCCCCGAGAAGGTCACCGCCCCGCCGTCCCGGGTCTTCACCGTCCAGCCCTTGGGCAGCGCCGCGGAGACGCGGCCCTCGCTCAGCGTCTGGTAGCCGTCCGGGACCTCGGAGGACACCCGGGGCGGTGACATCGGATCGGAGGAGGCGGGGGACGCGCCGGTGCCCGGCGCGCCGGAGGAGGACGGCGCGAGCAGCGTGGTGACCAGCACGACGAGCACCGTGACCAGCGCCGCGACGCCCCCGGCCAGCAGCAGCAGGCGCGGTGTCGGACGGCCGTCGCGCATCCAGGCGCCGTCGTCCGGCGCCCGGCGCCGCGAGCCCCTGCGGCCTCCGGACCGGCCGGACACGGCCGAGGGCTTCGGGTCTCGCGCGGCGTCATGGCCGCCCTGGGGGGCGATGGGCCAGAGCGCGGCCTCGGCCGAGGTGGCGATCTCGGCGGCCGAGGCGGGCGGCCCGGACGACGGGCCGAAGGGCGCGGCACCGGGAAACTCGCCGGAGGGGCCCTCCGGCGGTGGTCGTCCGAGATCGCCGACGGGGCTGCGCAACGCGTCGTAACCGCGTCCGTGCCCTCCGGCGTGGACTCCGGCCACCGCCGCCCCCGCGACGGGCCGTCCCGGCGCGGACGACGGGTCCGGGCGTCCGCCCGCGAGACCGGAGAGCGCGCCGTAGGGGGCCGCGTGGTCCGCCCGCGGTTCCACCGGCGGGTCGTACGGCACCCGCACCGGGCCCGAGGGGGTCTCGATGATCCGTGAGGGCATCGGACCGGCGGGCCTGTCCGGGCGCGATATGAGGTGCATCGGCACCGAGCCGCCCAGGGCCGGTGAGGGCTCCTGCGTGACGGGCTCCCGGTCGGGGGTGGGCGAGCCGTGGCTGCGCAGCACCCGCTCCAGCAGATCCGACACCTGCGCGGCGGTCATCCGGTCGGCCGGCTCCTTGCGGAGCAGGCCCTCGATGGCGGTTATCAACGCCCCCGCCCGCTGCGGCCGGCCGGGCTCCTGGGTGAGGATCGCGCCGAGCACGGCCACCGCGTCGGGCCCCTCGTACGGCGGCCGCCCCTCGACCGCCGCGTAGAGCGTGGCACCGAAGGACCACAGGTCGGAGGCCTGCGTATACGGCCGGCCGGAGAGCCGCTCCGGCGGGATGTAGGCGGGTGAGCCCATCAGCAGGCCGGTCTGGGTGATCGTGACGTCGCCCTCTATGGCGGCGATGCCGAAGTCGGTGAGCACCACCCGGTCGGAGGTGAGCAGCACGTTGCCGGGCTTGACGTCACGGTGCAGGATCCCGGAGGCGTGGGCGTGGCGGAGCGCGTCGAGCACCCGGATGCCGATCTCGGCGGCCTGGGGCACCGGCAGTGGGCCGCTCTGCCGTACGGCCTGCTCCAGGGACCACGCGCGGACCAGCTCCATCACGATCCAGGGGCGGCCGTCCTCCTCGACCACGTCGTGGACGGTGACGATCCCGGGGTGGCTGAGCCGCGCCGCGGAGCGGGCCTCGCGCATCATGCGCCGGTGGGCCACCTGCGTCCCGGCGTGGTCGAGGCCGTAGGGGAGGATCAGCTCCTTGACCGCGACGTCGCGGTCGAGCAGGACGTCGTGCGCGTGCCACACCATGCCCATGCCGCCGCGGCCGACCGGCGACATCAGGCGATAGCGCCTGCCGACCAGCCTGCCCTGTCCGTCCGATGCGGTCGCGCTGATTTTCTCGTCCTCCGAACCGATGGGGGTCCCGCCGAGCAAGCGATCATGCTCCTTCCCCGTAACCAACCCTATTCGCAAGGTTGGCCACGATATCGGGGTTCCAATCGGCAAGGAAGTTGATGTTTACAGAAAGCGCACTGTGACATTTGTCGGCGGCGGACCCTTCCCGGAGGAGGGGGCGTCATCCGCGCTCTGACGTCGGACGACGTGGCCGGCCGTCGTCGCTACGGCCGGGTCGGCCGGTTTCTCGCCGAGATTTATCGCTTATTTGATCACTTATCCGATTTTGCGCTACGGTCCGCGGCCTCGGCCAGTGCGGTCAGGGCGGAGGTGAAAGCCGAGGCGGGCGGGTTCACCAGACCCGCGCCCACCTGTCCCGTTCCCGCGATCCGGCCGGCGATGCCGGTGTTGACGGTGGGCAGCAGCCCCGTCCTGGCGACCAGTGTGACGTCGACGCCGACCGGTGTGCCCCGGAAGCCGAGACCGGGGATCTGGTAGGAGGGGTGCTCGGCGAGGGTGATCTCGTACATGGATCGGGTGGCCGCGGTCGCGTCCGACACGTCGCCGCCGACGAACCGGACGATCGCCGGGGCGGCGGCCATCGCGAAGCCGCCCAGGCCGGCCGTCTCGGTGATCGTGGAATCACCGATGTCCGGGTTGGCGTCCGCCGGGCCGTACGCGCCGAGATAGAGCCCGTCGGGCACGCCCGCGGGACCGGTGAACCAGCGATCGCCCAGCCCGGAGACCTGGACGCCGAAGTCCGTGCCGTTGCGCGCCATCGCGACGACCAGGGTCGAGCCCGGGACATCCCTGGCGGCGTCCGCGCTCACCTTGCAGGCCGCCATCCCCGCGTTGAGGAAGAAGTGGTCGTTGCCGCCGATGAAACGCAGCACCTCGGCCGCGTGGCGGGGAGCGGCGTCCACGATCCCGGAGGCCAGCTCCCGCACCAGCAGCGAGGTGGCGGCGCGGTTGCGGTTGTGCAGCTCGTCGCCCATCTGCAGGGCCTGCGCGATCAGCGCCCTGAGGTCCAGCGGCCCCGTCAGCTCCAGGGTGTCCCGCAGCGCCGGACCGAGCACCTCGCCCATCCAGCGCAGCCGCCCCAGCACCTCGGGGCCGTAGGCGCCGTAGCGCAGCACCTTGCCCAGGCCCTCGTTGAGCGAGCAGTAGGCGGTGCCACCGTGCTCGGCGTCACGCACCTCGAACATCCACATCGACGGGCTGACCACACCCGCCATCGGCCCCACCGCCCGCCGGCCGTGGCAGGGCTCCAGACGGGCGTGCCCCGCGGCGAGCCGCCGCTCGGCGTCGGAGACGTCGGAGGCCAGCCCTTCGAGCAGCATCGCGCCGATGAGCGCGCCCCGCATCGGGCCCGAGGCGCGCTCCCAGCCGATCGGCGGGCCGGCGTGCAGGAAACGGCCCTCGGCCAGATCCAGCGCCTCGCGTGCCCGCCGTACCCCGACGAGCCGGGGCCTGGCCGACAGCAGGCGGCCCACGGCCGTCTCGTTGGCGCGGACCCTGCGCGGGTCGGCCAGCACCCGGGCGAGGTCGCCGGCGGTGCCGGGCATCGGCGGGCGCCAGTCCACCCCCACCCTGGGCACGGCCTGCGCGTCCAGCGCCTCGCCGAGCATCTCGGCCCCCACCGTGATCACGCGGGGCTCCCCGGAGAGCATGGGCGGCGTCATGGACCCCTCCTGAGTGAGGAACGGCGGTTCACGACCGGACGGTTGTCACCGCCGTGCGGCGGCCGGATCATCGGAGGCTCGCGACGATATCCGCCGCGTATCCGGCGGCCCGGGCGTTGGAGGCGAAGACCGAGGCCCCCGCGGCCCGCAGCGTCTCCGCCTGGACCTCCAGCCCCTGCGGGTCGCCTCCGGAGCCGACCAGCGCGACGACCACCCGGACCCCCCGGGCCACGGCCGTGGCGATGCCCGGGGCGAGCCGGGCCGAGGGGTCGGGGTCGGCGCCGTGCCCCAGGACCACGTCGAGCAGGGCGACGTCACCGGGCGGTACCTTCGCCAGCGCCTCCAGCCTGAGCGAGGGGTCGATCATCGGATGGGCCCGGCCCCGGGTGTAGGCGTCGTCGCCGAAGTCGGTGAACTCCCCGGTCCCGGCGACCAGCCGGGCCTCGGCGCACAGCGTTCCCCCCGAGTAGACGCCCCACAGCGCCCCCGTGCCCGCCACGCCCTCCGCGCCGCCCCACGGCGTCCCCGTGCCCGCCACGCCCTTCGCGCCCTTCGCGTGTCCCGTGTTCCCGGGGCGGATTCCGTCTGGGAGATCGTCCGCCGGGGCGGGCGCGGGCCAGGACCGCCAGACGGGGACCGGCACGCCGAGCGCGCGCAGAGCGGTCTCGGTCGCGGCGGTCAGATCGTCCCGGCCGGGGCCGAGCAGCGCGGTCACCACCGGGGTGGCGAGCCCTCCGACGGCACGCCGTACCGTGTCCCCGACCTCGGGGGCCGGGGGCTTGGAGATCAGGATGATCAGCTCGGTCCCGGGGTCGGCGTCGAGCGCCTCCAGGGCCCGGAGGGTGGACAGCCCGCCCACCTCGGCCGACAGGTCCCTGCCGCCGACGCCCAGCACGTGGCTGACCCCCACACCGGCCAGGTCCAGCAGGCAGGTCACCTGTTGCGCGCCGGTTCCGGAGGCGGCCACCACCCCGACAGGGCCGGGCCGGAGCACGTTCGAGAAACCGAGGCCGGCGCCGCCGATCACCGAGGTGCCACAGTCGGGCCCCATGACCAGGACGCCCAGTTCCCCGGCGCGCCTTTTGAGGAACACCTCCTGCTCCACCGGCACGTTGTCACTGAAGATCATCACAGGGAGGCCGGCCTCGATCGCGTCCAACGCCTCGGCGAACGCGTACGGTCCGGGCACCGAGACCAGGGCCAGCGTGGCGCCTCCTCCGTCGGCCCCGCCACGGGCGGTGACGTGGGCGGTGTCACGGGCGGCGGTGCGGACGGTGCGCGGCGGGTGGCCGCCGCCCGCGCCCGAGAGGTCACCGGCCGCTCGGACGGCGAGCCCCGCCAGCAACCGGTCGAGTTCGGCGTCCGCCGCCCGCAGAGCCTCCGGCTCGGCCGGGCCGCCGCTGCGCAGGGCGATCAGCAGATCCCCCGGCCCCGCTTCGGGAAGGTCGAAACCCAGGTCGGCGGCGATGCCGAGGTTGAGCTCCGTGGCCATCGCCACGACCGCCACCTCCACCCCGGGCAGTCCGGTGACCGCCTGGCTGACCCGCATCAGGCTCACCGAGTCGTGGTACACCCCCTGGTGCACCCGGACCAGATCAGCGCTCAACCGCCCTCCCCTCCAGATCGACGACGGCGGCCAGGCCGATCCGCACCCCCCAGGCGAGGTCGGCCCCCGAGGTGTGACCGAGCCGGAGCAGCCGGTGCAGCGCGAGCGGCAGCGGTTGCAGCCCGGCCAGGCCCCGCAGTACGGCCAGCACCTCACCCCCGGCCTCACCCCGGGCCGCGCAGTGCAGCAGCGCGGCGGAGATGGAGGTGGTCCTGCCCCGGGCGCCGAAGGTGACCGCGGCGGCCAGCCAGTCGGCCAGCCAGACGGCCCGGTCCACGCCGGCCGAGGTGCCCAGGTGGCGCAGGGCGACCAGCAGTCCGGCGAGCATGTCGTCACCGCTGGGGGTGAGCCCCGGCCCCAGGCCGATGAGCTGTTCGGCGGCCGTGACGGCGTGGAGCAGCGACGCCGTGGAGCACCCCTCGGCCAGCAGTCCGGCCGCGTCGTTGCCCTCAAGACCCGGCCGCCTGGCCGAGCGGTCGCACAACTCGGCCATCATCGGCAGCGAGGAGGCCAGCAGCGCCGGATCCACCGGGCCCAGCGGCGGGGCCGGGTCCCACCAGCGGTGCGCCCGCAGGCTGAGCCGCCCGATCTCGATCGAACCGTCCCCCACGTACGCGTCGTCCCCCACGGAGACCCGGGGGATCGGGCCGCCGACGACCATCGCGTTGGGCAGCCGTACGGCCTCCCCGGTCACCACCGCGATCACGTGTGGTTCGAGCTCGGTACGGACCTCCAGGTAGATCCCGACGGGGAAGGCCGCCAGCACCCGGGCGGGGCTCTTGGGCGACTCCAGCACCGGGCGCAGGGCCGTGCTGGCCGCGCCGGTCGCGTGAGCCGGTTCGGCGGCACGCCTGGGTCTGGGCCGCGTTCCAACGGTCATCGGCCCCTCCCCGCGGGTTCCGTCTCCGTGACGGCGTCCTTATCCGTGTCCACGACAGCGCTCATACCCGCGTCCGTGACGGTGCAGGCACCGGTGGCGGCGTCCCCGCCCGTGTCCCCGCCCGCGTCCGTGCCCGTTCCGCCGGCGCCCGTACCCGTCCCGGTGTCTCCGGTCGCGCCTGTACCGGTGACCACGCCGTTCCCGCCGGTCCTGCCGCTCTGCTCGCTCACGACCCCCCCATCCACCTGAGCCGACGGTAGAACGTTCCCGGATCTCCCCCGTACGGAGAAAGCTGCCAACAGTCAGCCCAAAGGTTGGCTCTTCCTGACAGACGGTCCCATCCGCCACAATCACGTCATGGAACCTCCCGTTCGTCTGGCGAGCACTGGAACGATCACTCACGGCGTCGCGGTCGGCGAGGTCCTCGGCGTCTCGACACTGGCCGGAGCCCGGCTGATCGCCGGAGAACGGGGTCTGGGCCGGGTCGTGCAGCGGCTCAACGTGATGGAGGTTCCCGACGTCCTGGCCTGGGTGAAGCCGCACGAACTGCTCCTCACCACCGGCTATCCGCTGCGCAACACCCCCCAGTCGCTCGACCGGCTCGTGGCCGACCTGGACGAACGCGGCCTGGCCGCGCTGGCGATCAAACTCGGCCGCTATCTGGACCGGCTGCCCGACGAGATGGTCAGGCAGGCCGACCGGCTGGGCTTCCCGCTGATCCAGCTCCCCGACGACGTCGGCTTCGACGACATCCTCAACCAGGTCCTCACCGACATCCTCAACCGGCAGGCCGCCGTGCTGGCCAGGGCAGAGGAGGCGCACCGGGCGCTGGTCCAGGTGGTGCTCGCCGGGGGCGGGCTGCGCGAGGTGACCGCCGAGGTCACCGCGCTGCTGGGCGTGGCCGTGGCCGTGCTGGACGGGGCCGGTCAGGTGCTGGCCGCCGCGGGCCCCGCCGAGCAGGTGGCCCTGCTGCGCGCCGACCCCGACGGCCTCCACACCTCGGTCCCCGTCGTCGCGGGCGGCCACCACCACGGCCGGATCGTCGCCTGCGACGCCGCGGGGGCGATCGGTGACAGCGACGTCGGCATCCTGGAACGTGCCGCCACGGTCGCCGCGCTCGTGGTGACCCGGCAGGAGGCGGTCAACGCGGTGGAGAGCAAGTACCGCGCGGACTTCCTGCGCGACGTGCTCGCCGGCCGGGCCGGAGGTTCCGAGCGGGTCGTCGCGCGGGCCAGGGCCTTCGGCTGGGATCTGGAGCGCCCGGTCACCGTGCTGGTGGCCGAGCTCGACCCCGAGGGCGACGAGCGTGTCGCCCAGGACCGCCTGGTCACCTGCTGGACCAGTGCGATGCGCCGCCACGACCGGCGCGGCGCGGTGGCCGGCTTCTCCCACGAGGTCGTCACCGTCGTGGGCGCGGGCGTCGACACCGCGCGCCTCGCCAAGGACGCCGTCACGGCCTTCGCCGAATGCCTGCCCGCCACCTTCTCCACCGGTGCCAGCCGTACCGCCGCCGGGGCCGAGGCGCTGCCCGAGGCGTACGGCCAGGCACTGAAGGCGGCCAAGGTGGGCCGCCAGCTGCACGGCCCCGGCGCGGTCGCCCACTTCGACCAGCTCGGCGTCTACCGCCTGCTCTCCCTGGTCAGCGACACCGCCGAGCTGCACGCCTTCGTCCGCGAGACCCTCGGCCCGCTCGCCTCCGACACCGACGCCGAGAGCGGTGATCTCCGCCGGACCCTCCAGGTGCTGCTGGAGACCAACCTCAACGTCGCCGAGACGGCCCGCAGGCTGCACTTTCACTACAACACGCTGCGCTATCGGATCGGCAAGCTGGAACGGATGCTCGGGAACTTCACCGAGGACGCCCACCTGCGGCTGAACCTCACCCTCGCGCTGCACGTCCTGCGGATGCGCGGCATCTAGACTCTCGATGGTGAACGAGACCTTTGAGCTGGAAACCGACTACATCCCGCTGTGTGATCTGCTGAAGTACTGCGCCGTCACCGACACCGGCGGCCAGGCCAAGCACTTCATCGCCGAGGGCAACGTCATGGTCGACGGCGAGGTCGAACTCCGGAAGACCTGCAAGATCCGCGCGGGCCAGGTCGTGGCGGGTGACGGCTTCGAGATCCACGTGATCGCCCCCGGCGCCTGACCTCCGGCCGGGTGCCGCCGGCCGGCGCACAAGGCGTTCACCGGTCGGCGCCTCAGATTTGGCAGATCATGACGGTGTAAGGGAATGGTCGCCGACCTAATGTGCCCGCAACGACAGCATGGGGATTCGCCGGAGGGATGCCTGCGGGGCGGACACCGACCGACGGCCCGGTGAGAGGTAGGGCTTGATGGTTGCAGGTTGGAAGGAACACGGAGACGGCAGGACCCTGGCGCCGGGAGAGGTCGTCAGGCCGGACGAGCGGCTGTCCTGGCCGCGCATGCTGGGGTTCGGGGCGCAGCACGTCGTCGCGATGTTCGGCGCGACGTTCGTCTTCCCGCTGGTCATGGGGCTCGACCCCAACGTGGCCATCATGTTCTCCGGTGTCGCGACGATCATGTTCCTGCTCATCGTGAACGGGAGGATCCCCAGCTACCTCGGGACGAGCGCCTCGTTCGTGGGAGGGGTTCTCGCCATCCGGGCGCTGTACGGCGGTGACACGCCCGCGGCCGACGCGATCGTCACCGGGGCGATCCTCGTCGTCGGCCTGGTGCTCGCGCTCGTGGGTGTGGCGATCCACTACCTGGGCGTGCAGATCATCAACCGGATCTTCCCGCCGGTGGTGACCGGCGCGGTCGTCATGCTGATCGGGTTCGGCCTGGCCTACGTCGTCGCAGACGTCTACTGGCCGCAGGACCAGTGGATCGCCCTGATCACGATGACCGTCACCTTCGTGATCATCGTGGTCTTCAAGGGCTTCGTCGGCCGGATCGGCATCCTGCTCGGCCTGGTCACCGGTTTCCTCCTCTCCTGGGGGGCCGACAGGATCTTCGGGAACATCACCGCCTACAACGCGGTCACCGCCAAGGTCGACACGCATCCGCGGGTGAGCTTCGCCGCCGTGGCGGACGCCCCCTGGATCGGATGGCCCGGCACCCACCTGCCCGACATCAGGTTCTCCGCCGTGCTGCTGGTGCTCCCGGCCGTGATCGCGCTGATCGCGGAGAACGTGGGCCACGTCAAGGCGGTCGGGGAGATGACCGGTGTCGACGTGGACCCCTACATGGGCCGGGCGATCATGGGTGACGGTGTCGCCACCGCGGTCGCCGGCACGTTCGGAGGTTCCCCGACCACCACCTACGCCGAGAACATCGGGGTGATGGCCGCGACGAGGGTCTACTCCACGGCCGCCTACTACATCGCGGCCGTCATCGCGATCCTGTTCGGCCTCTGCCCCAAGTTCGGCGCGCTGATCGCGGCGACCCCGGGCGGGGTGCTCGGCGGCATCACCGTGATCCTTTACGGCATGATCGGCCTGCTCGGCGCGAAGATCTGGGTCGAGAACCGCGTCGACTTCTCAGACCCGATCAACATGGTGCCGATCGGCGCGGGCATCATCCTCGCCATCGGCCCGGTCAGGCACATGGTCGGCTCCACCTTCGCGCTGGAGGGCATCGCGCTGGGCACCATCGTGGTGGTGGGGGGCTATCACCTGCTGCGGGCGCTGTCCCGCACGGGGGCGGACGCCTCCGCCGGGCCGGTCTCGCACGAGCGAGAGGCGTCCGGGTGAAGCCGTCCCCCTTCGACTATCACGCCCCCCGCTCCGTCGGCGAGGCGCTGAAGACCCTCGCCGACGCCGGGGAGCACGGCAAGGTGCTCGCGGGCGGCCAGAGCCTGATCCCGATGCTGAACATGCGGCTGGCGGCCCCCGGGCACATCGTCGACATCAACCGGCTCACCGAGCTGGCCGCCGTCACCGTGGAGCCGGGCGGCGTCCGGACCGGCGCGCTGGCCAGGCACGCCCAGGTGGAGCGTTCCCGGCCGGTCGCCGCGGCACAGCCCCTGCTCCGCCAGGCGCTCCGGCTGGTCGCGCACCCGGTGATCCGCAACCGGGGCACCGTGGTCGGCAGCCTGGTGCACGCCGACCCCGCCGCCGAACTGCCCGCCGTGCTCGCCCTGCTCGGCGGCTCGGTACGGCTGGCACGCCCCGGCGCCGTCAGGGACGTCTCCGCCGCCGACTTCTTCACCGGCCCCCTGGAGTCGGCGATCGAGCCGGGTGAACTGGCCGTCTCCGCCCTGTTCCCCGCGCTGCCCCCGCGCTCGGGCACCGCCTTCCACGAGGTGGCCAGGCGGCACGGCGACTACGCCCTGGCCGGGGTCGCGGCACTGGTCCGGCTCGACGACGACCTGCGGATCGCCGCAGCCCGGGTGGCGTGTGTGGGTGTGGGCCCCGTCCCGATGCTCGCCGACGTCACCGAGGTCTGCGGCCACCGGCCGCCGGGCTCGGCCGACTGGGGCGCGGCGGCGCGGGCCGTACGGGCGCGGGTCGAACCGGAGGCGGACATCCACGCGAGCGCCGACTACCGGCGGCACCTGGTCGGGGTGCTGGCGGAGCGGGCACTGCGTGACGCGGCAGGGGAGGCGGCCGATGGGTAAGACGGCGGACATCGCGATCACACTGACCGTGAACGGCCTGGTACGGCGGGTCGAGGTGCCCGGCCGGCGGCTGCTGTCCGACTGCATCCGGCACGACCTCGGGCTGACCGGCACGCACGTCGGGTGCGAGCACGGGGTCTGCGGGTGCTGCACGGTGCTGCTGGACGGGGAGCCGGTCCGTTCCTGCCTGATGTTCGCGGTGACCGCCGACGGGCACGACATCACCACCGTGGAGGGGCTCGCCGGCCCCGGCGGCGCGATGTCGCCCGTGCAGCGGGCCTTCGCCGAATGCCACGGCCTGCAGTGCGGTTTCTGCACCCCGGGTTTCCTGTGCACGGTCACCGCCCTGCTCCGGGAGAACCCGGCGCCGACCAGGGAGGAGGTGCTGGAGGGCGTCTCCGGCAACCTGTGCCGGTGTACGGGCTACCAGAACATCGTCAGGTCCGTTCACCGCGCGGCCGAGATCCTCGCGGAGGAGTCGTGAGCGAGCGGAGCGGGGGTCCCGCAAACGCGGGGAGGTCCGGGGCTTCCGGAGTCCCGGAACTCCCCGGGAGGCCGGGGGCGCCGGAGACCGGCATGCCGCCGGACGGGGAGAACATGACGACCAAGCTGTTCGGCGAGCCGGTACGGCGCCGGGAGGACCCCCGGCTGCTGACCGGCCGTGGACGCTACGTGGACGATCTCGGCGCGGGCGCGCTGGAGGTCGCGTTCGTCCGGTCCCCGCACGCGCACGCCCTGATCCGCGACATCGACGTCTCGGCCGCGATCGACGTGGACGGCCTGGTGGCGATCTACACCTGGGAGGACCTGCCGGCCCTGCTCGCCGAACCGCTGCCGCTGCTCATCCCGCACCCGGCCCTGACCCACGGCCGTACCGCCCGGCCGCTCGCGCGTGACGTCGTCCGGCATGTCGGCGAGCCCGTCGTGATGGTCGTCGCCCGCGACCGCTATCTCGCCGAGGACGCCTGCGGGCTTGTCCGGGTGGACTACGAGGTCCGCGAGCCGGTGGTCGGCCTGACGGTGGCGGCGGAGTCCGCCCGGCTCGTCCACGACGACGTGCCGGGCAACGTGGGCGCGCACCTGGTGCAGGAGGTGCCCTCGGCGGCCGGGCTCGGCGCGCGGGAGGCGATCGAGGCCGCGCCGCACACGCTGGCCTTCCGGCTCGACATCGAGCGGAGCGCGTCCATGCCGCTGGAGGGGCGGGGCGTGTACGCCCGGTGGGACGCCGACGACGAGTCCCTGCGCGTGTATTCGAGCACCCAGACCTCCACCAGCGTCCGGATGGCGATCGCGGCCAAGCTCGGCCTGCCGCTGCCCAAGGTCGAGGTGATCGCCCCCGACGTGGGCGGCGGCTTCGGCGTCAAGATCGTGCATCCGTGGCCGGAGGAGGTGCTGGTCCCGTGGGCGGCCATCCGGCTCGGCCGGGAGGTGAAGTGGACCGAGGACCGGCGCGAGCACTTCGTCGCCGCCGCGCACGAGCGGGCCCAGGCGCAGTCCGTCCGGGTCGGCTTCGACGACGACGGCCGGGTGCTCGGCCTGGAGGTCGACATCCTGCACGACCACGGCGCCTACACGCCGTACGGGATCATCGTGCCGATCATCACCTCCACCCAGCTCCTGGGCCCCTACAAGATCGGCGCCTACCGGGTCGAGTTCTCCTCCGTCTACACCAACACCGTCCAGGTCACGCCCTACCGGGGCGCGGGCCGCCCGCAGGCCGTCTTCTGCATGGAGCGGACGATGGACCACATCGCCGAGTATCTGGGGGCCGATCGTACGGCGGTGCGCGAGGCCAACTTCATCCAGCCGGACGAGTTCCCCTACGACCAGGGGATGACCTTCCAGGACGGCCGCCCGCTGATCTACGACAGCGGCGACTACCCCCGGTCGCTGCGGATGCTCAAGGAGCTCATCGGCTGGGACTCCTTCCCCGGGCTGAAGGCCGCCGCCGCGGCCGAGGGGCGCAGCCTGGGGATCGGCCTCGGCTGCTATGTCGAGGGCACCGGGGTCGGGCCGTACGAGGGCGGTCACGTCCAGATCACCTCCGACGGCCGGGTGCACGTCTCCACCGGCCTGACCTCTCAGGGGCAGGGGCACGAGACGGTGTTCGCCCAGGTCGCGGCGGCCGAGCTGGGCGTGCCGCTGGAGCGGGTCTCGGTGGTCACCGGCGACACCCGCAGGTTCGGCTACGCGGTCGGCACGTTCGCCTCGCGGGCGGCGGTGATGAGCGGCAACGCCATCGCGCTGGCGTGCCGCAAGGTCAGGGAGAAGGCCCTGCGGATCGCCGCGGAGGCGCTGGAGGCCGATCCGCGCGACCTGGAGATCGTCGACGGTGAGGTGCGGGTGATGGGTTCGCCCGGCGCCTCCATCCCGCTGGCGACCGTGGCGGTGCTGTCCAACCCGCTGCGCTACGCCTTCGACTCCGAGGCGGCCCGCGCGACCCAGTTCGCGGGCACCCCCTCCCCCGACAGGCCGCCGGTCGCCGAGGGGGAGGAGCCGGGCCTTGAGGGCCGCGACTACTACTCGCCGATCCGCTCGACCTTCGCCTCCGGCATGCACGCGGCGATCGTCGAGACCGACCCGCTGACGGCCGAGATCCGTATCCTGCGCTACGCGGTCGTCCACGACTGCGGCAACCTGATCAACCCGATGATCGTCGAGGGGCAGATCCACGGCGGTGTCGCCCAGGGCGTCGGCGGCGCGCTGTACGAGCGGATGGTCTACGACGAGCACGGCCAGCTGCTGAACGCCTCGTTCATGGACTTCCTCATGCCCTACGCGACGGAGATCCCGTTCGTGGAGACCGCCCACCTGCAGACTCCGTCCCCGCTCAACCCCCTCGGGGTCAAGGGCGCCGGCGAGGCGGGCGTCATCCCGGTGTCGGCGGTCATCGCCTCGGCCGTCGAGGACGCCGAGGGGATCCGGATCGACAGGATGCCGATCTCTCCGTCGGAGCTGTTCGACTTGCGCCGGGGCGCCTCCCGGACCCGGCCCGACCCCCCGTGACGGTCTCGCCGGGTCGCATCCGACCCCCGTGACGGTCCCGCCCGATCGCGTCCGGCTCCCCGTGGCGGTTCCGCCGGACTCTCCGCGCCGATCCGCCGGCACCCTGCCGGGCCGGTGGGACCGGCGGCGTCAGGACACCTCGGCGGTCAGGCGCCTGCGGAACACCCAGTACGACCAGACCTGGTAACCGAGCACGAAGGGCAGCGCGATCAGCCCGATGCAGGTCAGCATGCCCAGCGTGTAGGGGCCGGAGGCGGCCTCGGCGACGGTCAGGCCGGGCAGAGGGGCGGGCCAGAGGGCGCCGAACAGGGCGGCGGAGCCCAGCGCGACGGCCGAGGCGGTGGCGGTGAACGCCCACCCGTCCCGGCCGCGCCAGGTCAGCGCGGTCCCGGCGGCCAGCGCCGCCATCGCGGCCAGCGAGCACGCCCAGAGCCACGGGGAGGCGGCCCAGTCGGTGCCCTTCCCCGTGGCGGGGATGTTGGACAGCGCCACCACCGCGACGGGCAGCGCCACCGCGGAGGCGGTCATCGCGGTACGGCGGGCCCGGGCGCGCACCGGGCCCGAGGTCTTGAGCGTGACGAAGACCGCGCCGTGCAGCACGCACAGGGAGAGTGAGAACGCCCCGCCGACCAGCGCGGCCGTCGCGCTGCCCCGGAGCAGGTCCGCGAAGACCGCGCCCCAGAGGAACGCCGGGAGACCGCTGCCGACCAGGACGCCCAGGTCGCACCAGAAGCGGTCGGAGGCGTGGTGGACCTTGCCCCGCCACTCCAGGCCGACGCCGCGCACGATCAGCCCTACCAGGACCAGCACGAGCGGCAGGTAGAACTCGCTGAGCAGTCCCGCGTACCACGCGGGAAAGGCGGCGAACATCGCGCCCACCGCGGTGATCAGCCAGACCTCGTTGCCGTCCCAGACGGGGCCGATCGTGCCGAGCACCTGCCGGCGCTCGGCCTCGTTACGCGACAGCACCGGGAGCAGCAGGCCCACGCCGAAGTCGAACCCCTCCAGGACGAAGTAGCCGGTCCAGAGGAACGCGATGACCGCGAACCAGAACGTGGTGAGTTCCATCGTCTCCGCCTTCAGTACATGAGGGTCGGCTGGAGCAGCGGGGACGTCTCCCCGCCGTCCCCGGCGTCGGCGCCCCAGCCGGAGGGCGGTACGCGGGGGGGATCGGCCGGGGCGGGTTCGGGGCCCGCCTTGACGTGGCGGACGAGCAGCACGGCCTCGGCCAGCGCGAGCGCGCCGTACAGGGCGGTGAAGATCGCCAGTGAGATGGCCACCTCGCCCAGGCCGACGCCCGGCGACACGCTCGCGGCGGTCAGCAACTCACCCTGGACGGTCCACGGCTGGCGGCCGATCTCGCTGAGCAGCCAGCCGGCGGTCATCGCGGCGGTCGGCAGCGGCAGCCCCAGCAGGCAGGCGCGGGCGAACCACGCGGGGATCTCGCGCGGCGGCCCCGGGTTCCGGCGGCGCCTGCGGGTCAGCCAGAGGCCGAGAACGGACAGGCCCACCGTGGTCATGCCGAAGACGATCATCACGCGGAAGGACCAGAAGACCACCGGCAGGTTGGGCCGGTAGTCGGCGGGGCCGAACCGCTCGGTGAACCGCGCCTGCAGGTCCTCGGTGCCGCCGACGACCGCCCCGGGGTCGCCGGTGGACAGGAAGCTCAGCAGCATGGGGATCTCCACCCCGGGCACCGGTGAGAACGGCGCGGCGGCCGTGTCGTGCCTGAGCCCCTCGGCGGCGGCCAGCTTCATCGGCTGCTGCTCGTACAGCAGTTTCGCGGACATGTCCCCGCTGCCCGCGACCACGGCCCCCGCGATCGCCGTCATGAGCAGCGCGGCCCGCATCGGGGTCCGCCACACGTCCACCCGGCTCCGCCGGTCGGGCCCGGCCGGGCCGGGACCGTTCCGGCGCTCCCGCAGGATTCGGTAGCCGCACACCGCCAGCACGAACCCGCCCGCGACCACGAAGGCCGCGGCCACCACGTGGGGCACCTGGGCGAGCGCGGTGGAGTTGGTGAGCACCGCCCACAGATCCGTCATGCGCGCTCTGCCGTCGACCACCTCGTAGCCGACGGGGTGCTTCATCCAGGCGTTGGCGGCGAGGATGAAGTAGGCCGACAGGTTGGAGCCGATGACCGCCGCCCAGATGGTGGCCAGGTGGACGCGTTTGGGGAGCTTGTCCCAGCCGAAGATCCAGAGGCCGAGGAAGGTCGACTCCAGGAAGAAGGCGAGCAGCGCCTCCAGGGCCAGCGGGGCGCCGAAGACGTCACCGACGAAGATCGAGTACTCGCTCCAGTTCATACCGAACTGGAACTCCTGCACGATGCCGGTGACCACGCCCATCGCGAAGTTGATCAGGAAGAGCTTCCCGAAGAACTTGGTGAGCGTCAGGTAGTGCTCCTTGCCGGTGCGGTGCCATGCCGTCTGCAGTCCGGCGACGAAGACCCCGAGGCCGATCGTCAGGGGCACGAACAGAAAGTGGTACACGGTGGTGACCCCGAACTGCCACCGTGCCAGGTCCAGTGCGTCCATCTTCCCCTCACGGATATGGAGCTCTACAAGTTGTAGTTCTACCAACAGTAGTACTACAAGCTGTAGAGCATCGGGAGAGGGGGGCGCCGCGAGCCCCTGCGATCCTTGTCACATGGTCCGGTGCGGGACCGCACTTCCCGGCCGGACCGGGATCATCCCCTCGGGCTCGCGGCGCCGGCTCCTTCCCCGCCGCCCGGGACGGTTCCCGGACGTCCCGGACGGAGCGGATGTGGCGCCCTCCGTTCCGGGAGCGCTCGCCGGTCAACGGTCCCCGCGAGCACATGACCCATGGTGGGGCACGCGGTGCCGGCCGGGCGTCAGCCGCTGGGGTGACCTCGGGGTACGCCGGGCGGCGGACCCCGGCCCCGTCCCTCGCCGGAGACGGGGAGTCCGGGGGTGTGCGGGGGCCGGGGGAGCCCGGGGGCGGGAGGGGGCACGAGAACGCGGGGGAGCGCCGGGGGAGCGCGGGCCCGCGGTCGGCGGCGGGCTATCCGGTCGCGGCCCTCAGGTAGGCGTCGAGGTTGCCCAGCTCGAAGCCCCGCCGCCTGATCTTGTCGACCAGGACGCGGAAGTCCCGCGACAGGTTGGGCCGGAAGTGCATCAGCAGCACGTCACCCGGGCGGAGTTTCTTGTCGGGCACCTGATAGGCGATCTTCCCGCCCGGCTGCACGGTGGCGGTCCAGAGCAGGAGGGCGTGGACGCCGCAGGACTTGGCCGCCCTGCGGGTCAGGACGTTCTGGTTGCCGAACGGCGGCCGGAAGAGGGTGGGCGGGCTCCCCGTCCGCCTGCGGATCAGCCGGGAGGCGCCGCAGATCTCGGCCCGCTGCCCCTCGTAGCCGAGAGCCGTCAGGTTCGGATGGGTCAGCGTGTGGTTCTCGATCATCGCTCCCGCGTCGCGCAGGTCGCGCACGTAGTCCCACTTGCCCGCCCCCAGGAACCTGCCGCCCTGGACGGTCGGGTCGGCGGCGCCCCTGGCCTCCACGGCGTCGCGGGTGACGAAGGCCGCGACCGGGATCCGCCGGTCGCGGACCTGGGCGAGGAAGCCCGGATCCTGCTCCCAGCCGTCGTCGATGGTGAGGAAGACGACCTTTCGCTCGGTCGGGATGGAGCTGATCACCGGTGGCAGCCCGTCCGCGGGCCGGGGGATTCGGCCGACCTCTCCCGGTCTGGGCAGCGCGCCCGGCGGTCCCGGCGGACGGGTGGGAGAGACGGTGGGGTGGAGGGTGGCGCGGGGAGAGGCGGGGGCGGTCTCCGCGCCGGGAGCGTGGCCCGCGTCGCGGGGGCCGGCCGTGCATCCCGCGCCCGCCGCCAGCGCCGTCAGCGCGGCCCCCGTCCTGATCGTCCATGACGTCCCCGATGCCATGGGCCACCATCCTGCCAGCAGCGGGGGCTCCAACCGGCCAGTGAAACGCTCATCAGATCATCTGTCGGGAATATCGCTTTCGCGAGCAAATGGGCGCTATGTGGTCTGGTGTCCTTGAGGCTGTCCGCCGGACCCCGATCCGGCTCCGGCCGATCCGACCTGAGGTGATGCGCGTCCGAGGGGGGTCGGCACTACTGTGAGCTGGGGAGGAGGCAGGGGTGTGCGGTCATGGTAAATATCGGAATTCTGTGAAGCCCCTATTCCCAGGGCTGTTCGTGGATTTATCCAGTTATTTGGTTATTCGGCGCGCAAGGCTGATGTAGTGCTGTGCAGTGATCCGGCTCAACCGAGGAGAAGCGTGACCAACTCAACCGTGATCGGCCCCGCGGACCGATCGGCCGGTGCCGGGGACGGGGCGCGGGGCAGCGACTTCGCACGCCTGTCGCGCCGCATCGCCAAGGCGGGGCTGATGGACCGGCGCCCCGGCTACTACACCCTGCGGCTCGGTCTCGTCGGCACCCTGTTCGTCGCCGGCTGGGCCGCCTTCTTCGTGGTGGGCGACTCCTGGTACCAGCTTCTGGTGGCGGCCTTCCTGGCACTCGTGTTCGCCCAGGTCGCGCTGGTCGCGCACGACCTGGCCCACCGGCAGGTCTTCCGTACTCGCCAGGCCGGTCAGGCCGCCGGTCTGCTGGTCGGGAACCTCGGCATCGGGATGAGCTACGGCTGGTGGATGGACAAGCACACCCGCCACCACGCCCACCCCAACCACGAGGAGCACGACCCCGACGTCTCTCCCGACGTCCTGGTCTGGTCGGTCGAGCAGGCCGAGGCCAGCCGGGGGCTGCCCAGGTTCATCGGCCGCAGGCAGGCGTTCCTGTTCTTCCCGCTCCTCACCCTTGAGGGGTTCAACCTGCACGTGGCCAGTTTCCGGGCGCTGAGGCGCCCCTCGCTGAAGCATCGGGCGCTGGAGGCCGGGCTGCTGCTCGCGCACGTCGCGGCGTACCTGGCCGCCCTGTTCACCGTGCTGTCGCCGGGCAGGGCGGTGGTGTTCCTCCTGGTGCACCAGGCGATCTTCGGCGTCTACCTGGGCTGCACCTTCGCCCCCAACCACAAGGGGATGCCGATGCTCACCGGTGAGGACGAGCTCGACTTCCTCCGGCGCCAGGTGCTGACCTCGCGCAACGTGCGCGGCGGATGGGTGGTGGACACCCTGCTGGGCGGCCTGAACTACCAGATCGAGCACCACCTGTTCCCCGGCATGCCGACCCCCAACCTGCGCCGGGCCCAGCCGATCGTCAAGGAGTACTGCGCGGAGCTGAAGATCCCCTACCTGGAGTGCGGGCTGGCCGATTCCTACGGCCAGGTGCTGCGGCACCTGCACGAGGTGGGGGCGCCCCTGAGGGCCGGCGGGCGCCGCGCCACCGAAAGCGCCTGAACGCGCCACTGAACCCGCCACCCGAACACGTGGCCCGAAGACGCCGCTCGAACGGGTTGCCCGGACGTCGCCCGAGCGGAGCCGTGCCGGGGCCGCGCTGTGACAACCGCACGCCCCGCCGGCGGGCAGATGTTGCTGTTATCCATCCGGCGGGTGATTGCCTAGGGTGCTGATGTGAAGCTCGCAGGCAGTGCCGTGCTCGGCATCGACAGAGATCGCGTGTGGTCCGCGCTCCAGAACCCGGCCGTGCTCGCGCGCACGATTCCGGGCTGCGAGCGCCTGGAGGAGACGGGGCCCGACACCTACCGGATGACGGTCACCGCGGGGGTGGCCTCGATCAGGGGCGTCTACCAGGGGGAGGTCGCCCTGTCCGAGCCCGAGGCCCCCCGGCGGTTCGTGCTCAGGGCCCGAGGTCAGGGCGCCCCCGGCACCGTGGAGGCCACCGTGCGGGTCCGGCTCAGCGAGGTCGGCGGCGGCACCCGGATCGACTACGACGCCGAGGCCGTGATCGGCGGCATGATCGGGGGAGTCGGCCAGCGCATGCTCAGCTCGGTCGCCAAGAAGACCGCCGGCGAGTTCTTCTCCGCCGTCGAGAGCCATCTTTCGGACGGTTCCCTCCCCGCCGGAGCCGGAGCCGGAGCCGAGGACAGGGATGGGACCGGGGACAGGGACGGGGCCGGGGACAGGGACGGGGCCGAGCAGGTCGGGACCGGGCGCGTCTTCGAGCGTCCCGCCGGGCAGCCCAGGACACCGGGCCCGGCGTGGCCGGTCCTGGCCGCGTTCGGTATGGGCGCGGGCGTCGCGCTCGGCAGCGCGGTGATCGGCTGGCTGCTCGGCCGTACCGGCAGGAGGGCTTGAGTCTCCAGCGGCGTCACGCGCTCGGCGACCCCTTTACGGGCCTGGTCTCCAGGCCCGGCGGCACCGGCCCCGGACGCGGAAACCTCGCGCGGGCCGGAGTCGCGACGTAGCCTGGCCGGTATGCGCGAGGAACGTGCGGAGGATGCTCGGACCGAGGCCAGAAGACTGATCCATGACCTGTTGGGCGAGGAGCGACTCGGCGCCGTGGCCCTGCTCGGCGAGGCGGAGGCCGTACTCGGCGCCGGCCGTGTCGCACACTGCGCCGACCTCGCCCGCGGTGCCCCCCTCACCCGCAGGTCCACCGAGCTCGCGGCGCTGGCCGGGCTGCTGGTCGGCACCCGTGACCTGGGCGGCGAGTGGTGGCGGCGGGCGCGGGGGGAGAAGCTGCCCTCGCCGGACGAGGTGCTGGGCACCGCGACCGCGATCGACCCGTGGAGCGACCTGACCGTGCTGGAGATGCTCGCCGCCTGGATCGCCGACGACGCCGCGGACGAGGTCTGGGGGCGGCCGGTCGCGGCGGCCGACCTCAACTCCTGGCAGGCCGAGGACCGGGTCGAGCTCCCCCCCGACGCCGTCCCGGGGCGGCGGATCGTGATCTCCTTCGACGCGGGCGGCCGGCTCGACGCGGTGGTGGTCGAACGTCAGGGCGGCGAGCTCGGCTCCAACCTGGACTTTCACTCCCTGCGCTACTCCCGCCCGGCCGAGGCCCAGTGGAGCTGGGGCGTGGCGGCCGGTCTTGGCCCGCACCCGCTGGGCGGGGAGGACCCCGACCCCTACGCGCGGCCGGTGGAGCCCGCGGCCGCCGAGACGCTGCGCGCCTGGGCCCTGCGGCACGGGGCCACGGCCGACGAGGTCGGCGGGCCCTGGCGGGTCAGGGGCGAGGTCGTCACGGCGATCGAGCAGGCCGACTGGATGTGGCGCAGCGGCGAGTGGTTCGCCTGGTGGCGCGGGGTGGCCGCCCTGGTCGACGGCGAGCCCGCCCAGCTCGCCGCCCGGCTCGAAGAGATCGCCGCGGACCCTTGAGTGCCGGCGGGGCCCTCAGGAGTCGCCGAGGTCGCCGGAGCGGTAGTGGCGGCGGCAGAGGACCTGATAGCGGATCGGGGCCTCGTCCGTGCCACCGCCGTCACCGATGTCGCCGATGACCACCTGCTCGCCGGTGCGGACCAGCCTGCCGCCGGCCACACGGGCGTTCAGGCGGCCGGGCCGGCCGCACCAGCAGAGCACCTCGACCTGGAGACGGTTGATCTCGTCGGCCAGCTCGAACAGCCGCTGGGCGGCGGGGAACATCTGTGACCGGAAGTCCGAGGCCAGACCGAAGGCGTAGACGTCGACGCCGAGGTCGTCGGTGATGTCGGCCAGCTGCTCGATCTGGGCGACGGTGTAGAAGCACGCCTCGTCGCAGATCAGGTAGTCGACCCGGTGGTGTGAGCGCACCAGGGCGACCAGGTCGAGGTCCTCCTCGACCTCGACGGCCTCGCTGCCCAGCCCTATCCGGCTGGTCACCTGCGGGCCGCCGGAGCGGTCGTGCCTGGTCAGCACCAGACCGTGCCTGCCCTGGCGGTGGTGGTTGTAGTTCATCTGCAGGGCCAGCGTGGACTTGCCACAGTCCATCGGGCCGAAGTAGAAGCGCAGCACCCCGTCCCTGGTTCCGGCGGGGACGGCGGAGAGCGCGGACAGTTCGATCACGGGGCGCCAGCCTACTGGGTCGGATGTCAGAGTTTGGGCAGGCGGTGAGCTGGTAGGAATGTCGGATCCTGCGGTACAGAGCCTGACTTGGCTTGATTGTGAAAAGCGTGGGAGATTCATACTGGCCTTTCGAAAAGTGGGAGAACCTGTGACGACCGCCAAGACCTCTGCCCCGCCCCTCAACAAGACGCCCGCGGCGACGTCCTCCGCCATGCCCCCCGCCACGCAGCCAGGCGAGACCGTCGAGATCCCCAGCGCGCTCGCGGCGATGATGACGGAGGACGAGGCCGTGGCCGCCAAGGCCGAGGCGGCCCGCTGGCGCTACGGGTTCTACGTCGTCGTCACGGGCCTGCTGGTCATCCTGATCGCCTTCGCGGTCGTCGCGATACACGGCGGCGACTCGGCCGCCCCGTTCGCCGGTCTCGTCGGCGTCTCCGGCGCGATCATCGGCGCCTACTTCGGCGTGCAGGTCGGCCAGTCGGGCAAGGATCGGGTCGAGGCCGAGCTGCGCCGTACCAACGAGATGGCCATCCGCCTCGCCGCCAAGGTGCACTCCCACGACGCGGACGCGGTGATCGGCTCCACCATGGGCCCCCGCCGCCGCTGACACGTGCCGCGGACGGCGCCGCCGGCAGGGGCGTCGGCGGCGCCGGGGGCGGTGTCGCCAACAGTGCCCAACGGACCGGGGCAGCTTCGGCAGGGTCCGCCGATTTGGGAACGCGGTCCGGCTGGGTAGACACGGGGGCATGCGCAGCGTCCGTATAGGAGTCGACACCGGGGGCACGTTCACCGACGTGGTCGCGGTGGACGAGCAGACCGGCGAGATCACCACCACCAAGACCCCCTCCACCCCCGCCGACCCGGCGAACGGGTTCATGGAGGGGGTGGGCAAGGTCCTGGTGAAGGCGGGCGCGGCGGCCGTGACGGCGGTCGTGCACGGCACCACCGTCGCCACCAACCAGCTCCTTGAGGACCGCGTCGCAGACCTGGGTTTCGTGACCACCGAGGGGTTCGAGTTCATCCTGGAGATCGCCAGGCAGAGCGTTCCCGACGGCTACGGCAACTCCTACTTCTGGGTGAAACCGCCGAGGATCGTCCCGGTGCACCGGGTCAGGACCGTCGGCGGGCGGCTGGACCACACCGGCGCGGAGGTGCGGCCGTTCGACGAGGGGCAGGCCGTGGCGGCGGCCCGCTGGTTCCGGGAGCGCGGGATCACCGCGATCGGCGTGTGCTTCCTGCACTCCTACGCCAACCCCGGGCACGAGGCGCGCATGCGTGAGGTCCTCGGACGAGAGCACCCGGACGCGGTCGTCTCGATCTCCAGCGACGTGCTGCGCGAGTACCGCGAGTACGAGCGGTCCGTCACGACCCTGGTGGACGCCGCGGTCAAGCCCACCATGCGCCGCTATCTCGCCGCCCTGTCCGAGCGCCTGGAGCGGTTGAGCCGGGCACCGGAACCCCCGGGGGCATCCGGGGTGCCGGAGAGGGCCGGGGCGCCGGAGGGGAGTGCCGCGCGGGGCCCGGCGGCCGGGCGGAGCCTGCCGTTCTCGGTGATGAAGAGCAACGGCGGCGTGCTCTCCGCGGCCGAGGTCGTGCACCAGCCGATCACCACGGTTCTGTCGGGGCCGGCGGCGGGCGCGCTCGGCGCCGCGCTGATCGCGTCCACCGCCGGGCACCCCTCGGTGATCACACTGGACGGCGGCGGCACCTCCACCGACGTCGCGGTGGTGGCCGACGGCGAACCCTCGCTGACCACCGAGGGCAGCATCGGCCGCTACCCCTGCGGGATCCCGATGATCGACATCGTGACCGTCGGCGCGGGCGGCGGATCCGTCGCGTGGATCTCCCCGGAGGGCACGCTGAAGGTCGGCCCCCGGTCGGCGGGGGCCGATCCGGGCCCGCTCTGCTACGGCCGGGGCGGCACCGAGGTCACCGTCACCGACGCGCACGTCTTCCTCGGCCGGATCCCGCCGCACCTGCTCGGCGGGGAGATCCCGCTCGACGCCGACGCGGCCCGGCAGGGGGTCGAGGCGCTGGCCGGCAGGATAGGGCTGAGCCCCGAGCGGACCGCGGCCGGCGTCCTGGAGATCAGCGCGTTCAACCAGTCCAACGCGATTCGGCGGCTCACCGTCAAGCGGGGTCTGGACGTGCGCGACTTCCCGATGGTCGCCTTCGGCGGCTCGGGACCGCTCCTGGTCTGCCGGTTGATCGACATCCTCGGCCTGCCGTCGGTGATCGTCCCGCCCGACCCGGGCAACGTGTCGGCGTTCGGCCTGCTCACCGTGGACGTCAAGAACGACTACGTGCGCACCTTTGTCACCCGGGACCTCTCCCTCGGCGCGGCGGCCGAGATCTTCGGCGAGCTGGAGGGGCAGGCGGCCCGGGCCCTCGACCGTGAGGGGTTCACCGCCGACCGGCACGTCTACGCGCGCAGCGCCGACCTGCGCTACTACGGCCAGGCGTACGAGGTCCGGGTGCCGGCCCCCGCCGGGCCGCTGGACGAGGCGTGGCGCGCCGAGGTGCTGGACCGCTTCCACCTGGCGCACCGGAGGCTCTACGGGTACGGCTACCGCGACGACCCCCGGCACGCCGTCGAGTGGGTCAACCTCCGCGTCTCCGGCATCGGCCCGATCACCCGCCCGGCCGTCGGGCGCAGGCCGTACGGCACGGCGGACCCCCGGCCGCCCGGGAAACGTGAGGTCTTCTACGACGGGTGGGGACCGGCGCCGATTCACCGCCGCGCCGACCTGGCGGCCGGGTCGGCGGTCTCCGGCCCCGCGGTCATCGAGGAGTACGGTTCCACGCTGCCCGTGCACCCCGGCTTCACGGCCACCGCCGACGCGTTCGGAAATCTGGAGGTGCGCCGGTGAGCACGGACGGACGGCCGGGGAGCGGCGCCGACCCGGTGCTGGTGGAGATCGTCGAAGGGACCCTCGCGTCGGTGGAGCGGGAGGTCGAGACCGCCATCGCGCGCACGGCCCGCTCACCGATGATCCGTGACGCCCACGACTTCCGGGCGGGCATCCACGACGTACGGCTGCGCAAGCTGACCGGCAGGTCCTACTCGGCGCTGGTCCAGCCCGTGGTCAGGGACTTCCCCGTCGAGGAGATGAACCCGGGCGACGTGTTCTTCCACAACGACGTCTACCTGTCGGAGGGCGGCATCGGTCACCTGCCCGACCTGTGCGTCACGGTCCCGGTCTTCCACGACGGCGCGGTGGTCGCGTTCGTGCAGGCGTTCGGGCATCACGACGACATCGGCGGGGCGGTCCCCGGGTCGATGCCCTCGCACGCGCGCAGCGTGTTCGAGGAGGGCCTGATGGTCCCGCCGATCAGGCTGTGGGACGCGGGCGTGCCCAACCGGGCGGCGCTCACGATCATGACGCGTAACTCCCGGATGCCCGACTCGCTCGCCGGTGACCTGGACGCCGAGTGCTCGGCCTGCCTGATGGGCGCGCGGAGGCTGGGGGAGTTGTTCGCCCGCTACGGGCGTGCCGCGGTCGAGGCCTGCTTCGACGCGATCGTCGCCAGGACGACCGAGACGTTCCGCCGGGAGCTGCTGGACAGGATCCCCGAGGGCACCTACGTGTGGGAGGACTACGCCGAGCACGACGGCGTCGACGAGCCGCGCCTGCACACCCAGCGGATCACTCTCACCGTCGACCACTCCGCGCCGGCGCCGCTGCTCATCGACTTCACGGGCACGTCGCCACAGGCCAAGGGGCCGATCAACCACGCGGGCGACTACGCGGACGGGGTGTTTTTGAAGAAGTGGCTGGCGCCGATCCTGCGGAACCTGGCCGAGACCCCGGAGCGGATGGCGGAGCTGGACGTCAACGAGGGTGTCGTGCCGCTCGTCGAGATGCGCTTCCCGGCGAAGGGGACGCTGCTCACGCCGGTCTTCCCGGCGCCCACGAACGCCCGGACGTTCGTGATCCTGCGGCTGCTCGGCGTGCTCGCGGGGGTCCTCGCGAAGGCCACCGGCGGCCGGATGCCCGCCGACCAGGAGACCATCCGCTACACCGGCGTCCACGGCGACGACGTCGACGGCGGGCCGTACCTGATGCGGGAGGTTCTCGGCGGGGGCTCCGGTGGGCGGTGGTACGCCGACGGCGAGGACACCATCCACGTGGTCCCCGACTCGCGTAACATCCCGGTCGAGTTCGCCGAGTCCCGCTGGCCGTTCAGGGTCGAACGGCTCGGCCTGGCCGTGGACTCCGGCGGTCCCGGCCTCCACCGGGGAGGTCTCGGCTACGACAAGCATCTGCGGATGCTCCGCGACGCCTCGTTCATGTCCGTCGCCGACCGCTCGATCCTGTCCTGCTGGGGCGTGAACGGCGGCGGGGCGGGGCGGCCGTTCCTGGTGGAGATCGAGGGCAGGCGGATGGAGGGCCTCGTGGACGACTCACCGGTCCGCGCGGGCGAGGTCATCCGGGTGCGCACCACCGGCGGCGGCGGGTGGGGGTCGCCGCTGGACCGCGACCCCGTCCTGGTGGCCGCCGACGTCCGCGACGGCAAGGTCTCGGCGGAGGGGGCCCGCGACGACTACGGGGTCGTCCTGTACGGCCCGCCGGACGACGTCCGGGTCGACACCGAGGCCACCGCCCTGCGCCGCGCCGAGCTCCGCGCGCTCCGGCCGGCCGTCGTCCCGTTCTTCGACCGGGGCCCCGGTTTCCCCTCGCTGTCGGGTGGTCTGCCGTACGCGGAGGTGGACCTCATCTGACGTCATCCGACGTCCCGCCGAGCCGCGGGGGACGGGGCCGGTCGCGGGCTTTCGGTGACAGGGGGGTGACTCTGGGTGGGGTCGGCGGTCCGGGTGAGTGAGTCGGCCGGTGGTGGAACGTACCATCACAAACCGGTTTCCTGATCTCCATTGACGTGCGCCCCGTCCTACGATCTGCTGCGGCTATCAGCGCGATGCCCGATCAGCGAGGTTCGAGGAGGGAGGGCCATGCGCGTGCGGATGGCGGCGGCCGGTCTCGTGCTGGCCATGGCGGCGGCCGTGTCTCTGCCGCCCGCGACGTCCGAGGCGTCCCCGGTGCCCTCGGTGTCACTGCTGGGCCACCCGTCGTCCGCTCCCGATGTCGCCGCACCCCTGGCCCCCGCCCCGGCGGCCGAGGCCGGGTGCGACCCGATCGCCGGCGCGCAGTGCCTGCTGCCGTTCCCCAACGACTGGTTCACCACGAAGGCGCCCACCTCCACCGGGCTGCGGGTGAACCTCTCCGCCCGGGCCATGCCCCGCAACGCGGCGGGCACCCCGATCGACCCGGCGCTCTGGAACACGGCCGACGGTTTCTCCCCGGGCTCCATGCTGCTGGCCCACGTGCCCGGCCTGGACCTCGCCAAGTCCGGAGTGGCGCCCGTCACCGACATCGGGTGGTCCCTGCGCCTCGACGCCCCCATCGTGATCGTCGACACGGTGACCGGGGAGCGCTGGCCCTACTGGGCCGAACTCGACGCGGGCGCCACCGACCCGGCCCGGCAGATGCTGATCATCAGGCCGGCGAAGAACTTCCTGGAGGGCCGCCGCTACGCCGTCGCGCTGCGCGGCCTGAAGAACGCCGGGGGTGAGAACATCCCGGCTCCGCAGACCTTCACCAGGCTGCTGGGAGGCGAGCTCCCCCCGGGCGACGCGCTCGCCGCACGGCAGCGCGCGCTCCGTCAGACGCTCGCCGTCCTCGCCAGGGCCGGGGTGGAGGCCGGAGGACTCCACCTCGCCTGGGACTTCACCGTGGCCGACGAGCAGGGCATCGCCGGCCCCGTACTGAGCATGCGGGACCAGACGCTGCGCACGCTCAAGGGAGGCTCACCCGGCTTCACGGTCGACTCCGTCACCGATCTCACCGTGGGACAGGACCCCGACATCGCCCGCGAGGTCGCCGGTGACATCCTGGTGCCCAACTACCTCGACAAGCCCGGAGGCCCGCCGGGATCGAACCTCAACCGGGGCCCCGACGGACTGCCTCGCCCGCTCGGCGACACGCTGAGGGCGCGCTATCAGTGCGAGATCCCGCGCTCGGCGTTCAAACACCCGGCGCACCCCTCCCTGTACGGCCACGGCCTGCTCGGCAGGCATACCGAGGTGCGCACCCGCGACGTGCGGAGGATGGCCGGGGAGCAGGGCTTCGCCTTCTGCGCCACCAGGTGGATCGGCATGTCCGATGAGGACATCCAGCACGTGGCGAAGGTGTTCGAGGACTTCTCCCGGTTCGGCACGGTCGCCGACCGGCTCCAGCAGAGCCTGCTGAACTTCGTCCTGCTGGGCCGGGCGATGATCAGCCAGGACGGTTTCGCGAGCGACAAGGCCTTCCGCGACGAGCGGGGCGAGCCGCTGATCGACTGGCGGGCCGGTCTCGCCTACGACGGCAACAGCCAGGGCGCCGTCGAGGGCGGCGCGCTGGTCGCCGTCTCCCCCGACGTGCGCAACGCCGTGCTCGGCGTGGCGGGGATGAACTACAGCACGCTGCTCAACCGCAGCGTGGACTTCCAGCCGTTTCAGCGGATCATGAACGGTTCCTACCCCGACAGGCTGACCCAGCAACTCTGTCTCGCCCTGGTCCAGATGCTCTGGGACCGGGCCGAGACCAACGGGTACGCCCAGCATCTGACCGACGACCCGCTGCCCGGTTCGCCCCGCCACCGTGTGCTGCTGCACGTCGCCTTCGGCGACCACCAGGTCTCCACGGTGACCGCCGAGGTCGAGGCCCGGACGGTGGGCGCGCGGATCCACCAGCCCGCCCTCGCCGCCGGGCGCAGCCCCGACGTGACGCCGTTCTGGGGGATCAAGCCCCTGCCCCGCGGACCGTACGCCGGATCGGCCCTGATCGTCTGGGACAGCGGGTCGCCCGCCCCGCCGACGACCAACCTCCCGCCGCTCGGCCCGCAGTACGGCAGGGACCCCCACCAGGACCCGCGCAACGCCTCCGAGGCCCGCGTGCAGAAGGCCCACTTCCTCAGGGACGGCATGGTCGTCGACGCCTGCGGCGACGCGCCCTGCAGAGCCGAACCCGCGCAGTGGCCGTAGTGTTCCGTTCCCCGGCGGCGGTGGCGCGGCGGCCTGTCTCCGGCACCCGGCCCCCGCGCCGTTCACCCACCGTGGGACGGGGCCTCAGAGCGCGACGAACTCGCCGGGGACCGCCGCGCCGTCGAGCACGAGGTCGGCGCGGGAGCGGGTGTCGTCGGCGGCGAACCACTCGGCCTCGGCCCGCATCCAGTGCCGCCACTGCGGTGCCAGCGAGGCGCCGTCCCTGGCCAGGACGCGGGCCAGGCGGATCTCCCGGGGCGCCTCCACCCAGACGGTGAAGGCGGCCGGGGCGGTGCGCCGGGCCGTGCTCACCCCCTCCAGGATCAGCGCCGGCGCGACCGGTACGTCCACCCGGCCGGTGTAGACGCCGCCGACCCAGTCGTAGCGCCGGTAGCACCCCGGCTCACCGGCCGCCAGCGGGCCGAGCACCTGGGTCTCCACGTGCCCGAACCACGTGGCGGGCGGCTCGTCCCACGGCACGGGGAAGTCGTCACTGTGGATCACCTGAGCCTCCAGCGCCTCCGCGAGCCGCCCGGCGAAGGTGGTCTTGCCCGATCCGCCGGGGCCGTCCACCGCGACGACCCGGACCGGCCCGCACGATGGAGGCAGCTCCCGGATCGCACCGGCGAGGTCCTCGAAGGAGACGATCGCATCCACCCGTCCATGGTGACAGCCTCCGCTCCCGGGGCCTCCGGGGGGAGACACCGGATGTGCCCACCTGGGTGCGGAACGGTGACCGCCGCCTGGCAGGCTGGCCGGTGGCGGCGGGTGTACTCTTCCCGTCGCGGTTCGGCTAGGCTCGGCGACCACCGACGGAGGTTGATCTTGCAAGGAGCCCTCGGCGACATCGTCGTCCTCGACCTGTCCCGCGCGCTGGCGGGACCGCACGCCGCCCAGATGCTCGGTGATCTGGGCGCTCGGGTGATCAAGATTGAGCAGCCCGGAACGGGCGACGACTCACGGGGCTGGGGGCCGCCGTTCGTCGGTCCCGGCGGCGACATCTCCACCTACTTCCTCGCGGCCAACCGTAACAAGTGGTCGGTCGCCGTGGACCTCAAGTCCGCCGAGGGCAGGGGCCTGATCGAACGCCTGGTACGGCAGAGCGACGTGCTGATCGAGAACTTCCGCACCGGTGTCCTGGACCGGCTGGGCTTCCCCGTCGAGCGCCTGCACGAGCTCAACCCGCGCCTGGTCGTGCTGTCGATCACCGGCTTCGGTCACGACGGCCCGGAGGGCGGCAGGCCGGGCTACGACCAGATCGCCCAGGGGGAGGCCGGTCTGATGAGCCTGACCGGCCCCTCGCCCGACGAGCCCTACCGGGTGGGCGCCTCGATCGCCGACCTGCTCGGCGGCATCCACGGCGCCTACGGTGTGGTCGCCGCGCTCTACGAGCGGGAGCGGACCGGGCGGGGCAGGGTCGTGCGGACCTCCCTGCTGGCCGCGGTGACCGGCGTGCACTCCTACCACGGCACGGCCTGGACGGTCGGCGGTCAGGTGCAGCGGGGCTCCGGCAACCACCACGTCTCCATCGCCCCATATGGCGCGTTCCGCTGCGCCGACGGCATGGTCCAGATCGCGGTGGCCAACGACGTGCAGTGGCGGAAGGTGGCCACCCTGCTTGATATCGATCCAGATATACCGAAATATGCGACAAATCGGGAGCGATTTGCGCACCGGGACGAGCTGATCGCCGACATCGAGCGAGTGCTCGCCAAGAACGACCGCGCCCACTGGCTGGCCGCGCTCGACGGGATCGGCATCCCCGCCGGGGCGATCAGGTCCATCGACGAGGTCTACACCTGGGAGCAGACCCGCTCCCAGGGGCTGCTGGTCGAGGTGGACCACCCCGTGCTGGGCGCCATCGAGCTGCCGGGACCGCCGCTCCGCTTCGACGGCGAGCCTCCCATGCGCCACAGCGCCCCGCCCGCTCTCGGTCAGCACAATGACACGGTGCTCGCCTGGCTGGAGGAACGTGAAGGTTGACATCCCCATCGCACTTATCACGGCATCACGACCGAGCCGGAGGGTTCCGCCCGTGAACCCCGCCCGGCCCGACGCCCGCACACTGATCGACACCGTCCTCGACCCGGGAACGTGGCGGTCGTGGGACGAGACACCCGCCGACCCCGCCCCGCCGGGCTCGGACTACGCGGAGGAACTCGCCGCGGCCCGCGCCAGGACCGGGTACGACGAGTCGGTGATCTCCGGTGAGGGGCTGCTGGACGGACGCCGGGTCGCGGTGGTGGCCTGCGAGTTCTCCTTCCTGGCCGGATCGATCGGGGCGGCCGCCGCCGAACGCCTCACCGCCGCGGTCGAGCGCGCCACGGCCGAGCGGCTCCCGCTGCTGGCCGCCCCGGCCTCCGGCGGCACCCGGATGCAGGAGGGGGCGCTCGCCTTCGTCCAGATGGTGAAGATCACCGCGGCGGTGACCGCCCACCGCGCCGCCGGCCTGCCGTACGTCGTCTACCTGCGCCACCCCACCACAGGCGGCGTCCTCGCCTCCTGGGGTTCGCTCGGGCACGTCACCGCGGCGGAGCCGGGCTCGCTGATCGGATTCCTCGGCCCGAGGGTGTTCGAGTCGCTGCACGGCTACCCCTTCCCCGGGGGGGTGCAGGTCTCCGAGAACCTTTTCGCCCACGGCCTGGTGGACGCGGTCGTCTCGGCCGAGGACGTCCGGGAGGTCGCCGTCAGGGTGCTCGCCGTCCTGTGCGCCCCGCGTGCGGGGCTGCGGCCGGGGCCGGAGCCCGACGGGCGCGTCCAGCCGGTCGGGGCGTGGGACGCGATCGGCCGCTCCCGCAGGGACGACCGTCCCGGCGTGCGGGAGCTGCTCCGGTTCGGCGCCTGTGACGTCACCCCGCTCAACGGCACCGGCGCGGGGGAGAGCGACCCCGGCCTGCTCATCGCGCTCGCCAGGTTCGGCGCGGCTCCCGCCGTCGTGCTCGGCCACGACCGGAGCCGGCGGCGGACGGCGGCCCCGCTCGGCCCGGCCGGGCTCCGGGTCGCCCGGCGGGGCATGGGCCTGGCCGCGGAGCTGGGGCTGCCGCTGGTCACCGTGATCGACACCTCCGGGGCCGCGCTCTCCAAGGCGGCCGAGGAGGGCGGCCTGGCCGCCGAGATCGCCCGGTCCCTGGCCGAACTGGTGACGCTCGACGCCCCGACCGTCTGCCTGCTGCTCGGCGAGGGGGCGGGCGGCGCGGCCCTCGCCCTGCTCCCGGCGGACCGGGTGCTCTGCGCCCAGCACGCCTGGCTCGCCCCGCTCCCTCCCGAGGGCGCCTCCGCGCTGCTCTACCGCAGCGTGGACTTCGCCCCGGAGATCGCCGCCGCGCAGGGCGTGAAAGCCGCCGACCTGCGGCGCGACGGTATCGTGGACCGGATCATCCCGGAGCTGCCGGACGCGGTCTACGAGCCCGAGGCGTTCTGCCGCCGGGTGGCCGGCACGCTCGAACACGAGATCGCCGCCCTGCTGGGCCAGGACGGCACCGCCCGCCGCGCCGCCCGCCTGGCCCGCTACCGCGCCCTCGGGGCCTGAGCCCCGGCCCGGGGCCGTGCGGGAGGCGGGGGCGTCACGGCTCGCCTCCCGGCGGGGTCAGCGGGATCGGGACGCGCTCGACCCTGATGGAGAACACCTCGTCGCGTGGGACGACGACCTCGTAGGCGCCGTGGTCGACCATCCAGTAGCCCAGCGCCTCGGCTTTCAGCCCGCTGTGCCCGGTGTAGGCGATGTGCAGGCTCTCCTCGCCGTTCTCCTCGGAGACGTCGAGGACCAGGCAGGGCTCGCCGCCGAACGCGCCGACGGTGCGGACCAGCACCAGCCAGTCGAGCTCCTCGCGGGGAACCGTCGCCCGCCAGTAGCCGGAGGCGGCCTCGAAGCCCTCCAGGGCCTCCTCGCTGAACAGCACCACCTCGGACTCGCCGGGGCCCATGGCCGCCGCGTAGGTCCGGCCGCCGTGGTGGGCGACGAACCCCGAGGCCGTCGGCTCGACTCCGCCGGTCATGAGGCCCGCCGCCAGCCGAGCCCGTCGTAGCGGCCGAACAGGCGCTCCTCGTCGGCGGTCATGTGGATGATCTCAGCTCCCGCGGGGATCGGTACGGGCGCGGTGTGGAACTGCGGCACCATGTGCTCGCGCGAGGTGGTGAAGCCGTTTCCGGCGAACGGCGGTGCATCGTTCCAGTCACCACCCATGTGCGGACCGTAGGGAACGGCGTAGTTGTCGACGTCACGGGCGAACCAGCGCATCAGGTAGAGCTCCGGGCTCGTGACGGTCAGCTCCGACCCCTCGAACCCCAGGTCGAGGCCCGCGAAGAGTTGCGCCGGGGTCGTCAGGCGGGCGCAGTCCTGCACCCGATAGACGTATCCCGAGACAACGGTCCGCCGGCCGGCCAGATAGGGCACGAGCAGCCGAGGCGGGATGACCTTCTGCATCTGCGTTCTACGCCCAGGTGGCTCACTCACGGACGCATTTTACGATCTGCTGACCTTAAGGCGTCGGTGTTCCAGGCACGGTAGGGCATTCCGGGTGGCAATCGTGATCTGAGGATCGAGGACGCAGGTCTGTACAGCGGGCGCCGGGCCCAGGTCGGCGCGGACGACGCCCATCGGGTCGACCAGCATGCTCCGGCCGATTCCGAAGCCGTCCCCGGCCTCCGGGTTCGGCGCCTGCCCGACGGCCGCCACCCAGGTGGTGTTCTCGATCGCGCGTGCCCGCACCAGGGTCGCCCAGTGCTCCTCCTTCATCGGCCCCGAGCCCCACGCGGCGATCACCGCGAACAGCTCGGCACCCTGGTCCACCAGCGCCCGGGTCAGCTCGGGGAACCGGACGTCGTAGCAGGTGACCAGGCCGATCCGGAGCCCGGCCAGCTCCACCACGGTCGGGCTCTCACCCGGCGAGACCAGCTCGGACTCCCGGGCGCCGAAGGAGTCGAACAGGTGGATCTTCCGGTAGGCCGCCCGGATCACGCCCGACGGGTCGATGGCGACCGCCGTGTTGTGGACCCGGCCGTCTCCGGGCTCGAAGACCCCCGCGATCACCGACAGCCCGAACGTCCTGGCGGATTCGGCCAGGGCGCTGACGAAGGGGCCGTCCAGCGGCTCGGCCAGGCCGGTGATCCGCCTGCCGTACCGGGTGAGCGTGGCCTCGGGGAGGATCGCCAGCTCGGCGCCGTCGGCGGCGGCCTCCGCCAGGGCCTCGCGGGCCCGGCGCAGGTTGACGGCGGGCTCCTCGGAGACCGGGATCTGACAGAGCGCGATACGGGTCACAGGGGTGACCCTATCCGGCCTCCCGGCACCCGCTCCATCCAGGTGAGGCACCGCCACAGCCATTCGAGCGGGCCGTAGTGGAACCTCTCCAGCCACATCCTGCCGAACACGATCTGGCCCGCCAGCACGGCGACGGCCAGTGCCACCCCGGTGATCCGGGTCGGATCCGCGGTGAGCGCCGGCAGCGCCGGCAGGATGATCAGGGTGCCGGTCAGGTAGTTGGTCAGCGCCATCCGGCCGAGCGGGCTCAGCAGTGCCAGCAGCGGGTCGCGCAGCCGGGTCCGCAGGAGCAGCAGCAGCCCGGTGCAGTAGGCCGTCGCGGCGGCCAGTCCGGCGGCCGGGTAGACCCCCCGGAAGTACAGCAGGCGGTCTCCGCCCGTGAAGCGGATCCACAGGTAGCCGAGCACGACCGCCGCCACGACGGAGATCAGGAAGACGGGCGCCAGCAGCCGCTCGGGCGGCGCGTACTCCATCATGGCCATGCCCAGCAGGAACAGCCCCGGGATGAGGACCGTCCCGCCTCCCTGGCGCACCCCCCAGGCCGTCACGGCGATCCCGAGCAGCAGGACCGCCGCCCGGGGGAGCAGTGAGGCGGGCAGCAGGATCAGCACCCCGAAGACCGCGTACGGCAGGAGCACCTCGCCCGGGTTCACCAACTGGTGGACCGCGCCGAGGCAGCCCAGCACCGCCAGCCTGCGCAGCAGCACCAGCCGGGGACTGCCGGTCCGCCGGGCCGCCGACCTGAGGAAGAGGACGACGCCGAGCCCGAACAGAAACGAGAAGATCGGATAGAACCTGCTCTGCAGCAGGTTCTCGACCGCCCAGTCCACCGTGTTCCGCTCCGTGGCCCCCACGTGCTCGCGCGTGTGCTGCCAGGTGTTGACCAGCATGATCCCGCACACCGCGAATCCGCGGAGCGCGTCCAGTTCGTGAAGCCTTCGGGTCACAGAAACCAGACGTACCATCACATGAGTAAGTCGTATCGACAATTCCCGCCATAAGTCCATAAGTAAGGCAAGTCATCCGGCCGGATCCTCCTTGCGGCCGATGTGCCGATCCCGGATCCGGGGGCCGCCCGGTGTCCGGCCGCGGACGTTCCCGGACACCGCGCCGCGCCGGTCCTGTGGATCCCGGTGGGCCGTACCGCGCCGGTCCCGTGCCGCCTCCGATGGGCCGCGCCGGTCCCGGTGGGGGACTCGATCTCCCCACCGGCCGGGATTACGCTGGGCCGTGTGAATGATCCCCTGGTGGCGCGCATGCGTGGTTTCGGTACGACGATCTTCGCTGAGATGTCGGCGCTCGCCGTACAGACCGGCTCCATCAACCTGGGACAGGGCTTCCCGGACACCGACGGGCCCGCCTCGATGCTCGACCTGGCGGTCTCGGCGATCCGCGGCGGCCTCAACCAGTATCCGCCGGGGCCGGGCGTTCCCGAGCTGCGCCAGGCCGTCTCCGAGCACCGCAAGGACCACTACGGCCTCGACTACGACCCCGACGGCGAGATCCTCGTCACCGTCGGCGCCACCGAGGCGATCGCGGCCTCGATCCTGGCGCTCTGCGAGACCGGCGACGAGGTGATCGCCTTCGAGCCGTACTACGACTCCTACGCCGCCTCCATCGCCCTGGCCGGAGCCGTGCTGCGCCCGGTCACCCTCCGCCCGGCCGGAGGGCGCTTCACCTTCGACCCGGCGGAGCTGCGCGCCGCCGTCGGACCGCGTACCCGGATGATCCTCGTCAACTCCCCGCACAACCCCACCGGAACGGTCTTCACCCGTGCCGAGCTGGACGAGATCGCCCTCCTGTGCCGGGAGCACGACCTGATCGCCGTCACCGACGAGGTCTACGAACACCTCACCTTCGACGGCGTCGAGCACATCCCCCTGGCCACCCTCCCCGGCATGCGCGACCGCACCGTGATGATCTCATCGGCCGGCAAGAGCTTCTCGGTCACCGGCTGGAAAACGGGCTGGATCTGCGCCCCGCCCCGGTTCGTCCGCGCCGTCCAGACCGTCAAGCAGTTCCTCACCTTCACCGCGGCCGCGCCCTGGCAGCTCGCCGTCTCCCACGGTCTCCGCCACGAGCTGGACTGGGTCTCCTCCCTCCGCGCCGACCTGCAGGCCAAGCGCGACCGGCTGACGGCCGGCCTCTCGGCGGCGGGCTTCGAGGTCTACCGCCCGGCGGGCACCTACTTCGTCCAGACCGACATCCGGCCCCTGGGCTTCACCGACGGCCTCGCCCTCACCCGCGAGCTCCCGTCCCTGGCGGGCGTGGTCGCCATCCCCACCCAGGTCTTCTACGCCCACCCCGAACGCGGCGGCCACTTCGTCCGCTTCGCCTTCTGCAAGAAGAACGAGGTCATCGACGAGGCTGTGAACCGTCTGGCCCGCCTCGCGGGAGGCGGCGGCTGAGAGCGGCCGGGCGCCCCCTCCATCGGATCGCGGGTGTGAGCCGCACCGGTCACGACGTGATGCGGATCGGGAGGTGCCGGGCGCGGAGGGCGGCGCGGACGGCCTTCGCCAGCTGGCCGTACTCCGCGGCCCTGGCGGAGCTCGCGCGGTAGGCCAGGCCGATGGTGCGGCCGGGGACGGGGGGCCGGAAGCGGCGGAGCGCCAGCCGTACTCGCTTTCCCGTCTCCACCTGGACCGCCGACTCCGGCAGCAGCGTCACGCCGAGACCGCCCGCGACCAGCTGGACCAGGGTGGGCAGGCTGGTCGCGTAGGTGGCGGCCGTGGCCCGCGCGCCCACCTCGCGGCAGACGTCGACGGCCTGCTCGCGCAGGCAGTGTCCCTGGTTGAGCAGCACGATGTCCAGCCCCTTGAGCACGTTCCTGTCCACCGGCCCGTCGTCGCCCGACAGCGGGTGACCCGCGGGGACGGCGAGCAGGAAGTCCTCCTCGTAGAGGGGTTCCTCGATCAACCCGGTGGCCTCGGTCGGCAGCGCCAGCAGCACCATGTCCAGCCGGCCCTCGCGCACCTCCTCCAGGATGGTCTCGGTCTTGGCCTCGTGCACGGTCAGTTTGAGCCTCGGAAACCTCCGGGAGAACATCGGCAGCAGCGCGGGAAGGATGTAGGGGGCCACCGTGGGGATCACTCCCAGGTGCGCCGGGCCGCGGAAGGGCTCCCGGTTGTGGGCGACCTCGTCCATCAGGTCCTCGACCGCCTTGAGCGCCCGGGCCGCGTGCGCCGCGGCCCGCTCGCCCGCCGGGGTCAGCAGGACCTTCCTGGTGGTGCGTTCCAGTAACTGAGTGTGCAGGGTCTCCTCCAGGGCCGACACCGCGCTGGACAGCGCGGACTGGCTCATCCGGAGCGAGACGGCCGCCTCCCGGAAGTGCAGGTGGTCGGCGACCGCGAGGAATGCGCGCAGCTGAGCGAGGGTGGGGACCGGCTCACTGATAGGGAACACCTCTCAGACTCGTTCGACTACTCGATTTCTCATATCAATGGTACGTGAGGCAGTGTGGGATACGACAACGACGTCCCCTGTGAAGGAGATCCGGACTTGCTCACCATCGGTGACCACTTTCCTGAGTTCGAGCTGACCGCCTGCGTCTCTCTGGACGCGGACAACGCCTTCTCCCAGATCAACCAGAAGTCCTACGAGGGCAAGTGGAAGGTCTACTTCGCGTGGCCGAAGGACTTCACCTTCGTCTGCCCGACCGAGATCGCCGAGTTCGGCCGTCTGGAGGGCGAGTTCGCCGACCGTGACGCCCAGATCCTGGGCTTCTCCGTCGACTCGGAGTTCGTCCACCACGCCTGGCGCAAGGACCACCCCGACCTGCGCGACCTGCCCTTCCCGATGCTGTCCGACATCAAGCGCGAGCTCTCGGCCGAGCTGGGCATCCTGGGTGCCGACGGCGTCTCCCAGCGCGCCACCTTCATCGTGGACCCGAACAACGAGATCCAGTTCGTCATGGTGACCGCGGGCTCCGTCGGCCGCAACGTCAAGGAGGTCCTCCGCGTCCTCGACGCGCTCCAGTCGGACGAGCTCTGCCCGTGCAACTGGAACAAGGGCGAGGCCGTGCTGGACGCGAAGAAGCTGCTGGCCGGCGCCTGATGTCGATCGACGGCCTCAAGAGTGCCCTTCCCGAGTTCGCCAAGGACATCAAGCTCAACCTGGGCTCGCTCGTCACCACCTCGTCGCTGGGTGAACAGCAGCTCTGGGGAACGCTGCTCGCCTGCGCCGTGGCGACGAAGTCCTCGCGGGTGATCACCGAGGTCGCCGCCGAGGCCGCCGACAACCTGTCGGCCGAGGCCTTCCGGGCCGCGAAGGCCGCGGCTGCGATCATGGCGATGAACAACGTCTACTACCGGTCGATGCACCTGATCGGTGACGAGACGTACGCCGCGATGCCCGCCAGGCTCCGGATGACCGTCATCGGCAACCCCGGTGTGGACAAGGTCGACTTCGAGCTCTGGTGCCTGGCGGTCTCCGCCCTCAACGGCTGTGGCCGCTGCCTGGAGTCCCACGAGTCGGTGCTCCGTCAGTCGGGCATGCCCCGCGAGCAGGTGCAGGAGGCCGTCCGGATCGCCGCGGTCGTCAACGCGGTCGCCGCGGTCCTGGAGTCCGAGGCGGCCCTGGCCTCGATCTGATCCCCCGCGGCAGGCGGTGGGCGCTCTCCGGAGCGCCCACCGTTCGTGTGTCCGGCCGCGAAGCCGAAAACCGCCTCGCGACTGATCGAACTTGTTGCGGGCCGCAGACTCCGTCCTTCAGGGCGGAGTAAGGCTGGAACCCCGCCTGACACGATCATGCGATCAAGTCGTATGAGGCTGGGAACCACCAGCCCAGGGACCCGTACCGCATCCTGTACTGCCGGGTGTTCGACATGGCGGAAGCGGAACTCTTCGCCGCCGAGGACGCGCCCTCGATGCCGCCGCAGAGCCGCCCGTCGGCCGTTTTCGATGGCGGGTCGTTCCCCCGGGACGCGGTGCCAACGACACAGGGACGTGTTGACGACGCCCTGGTCGAGTCATTGTTCGTGGCGCTCGCCGACTCCGCGCCGCGCGTCTTCGATCGGAAGTGGCCACCCGGAGATAGGTTCATTCGGAAGGTGCCAGATGGAGACGACATGGAACGCCGCGCGGTCACACAGATCCTCACCACGCTCACAGCCGGGGCGGCGATACCGATGGATGCCCTGGAAATCCTTCGCTCAGGTCTGGGCCGTGTCCTTGGCGCGACCGATGATCTGGCCGTGGAGGACTGGGAGCGGACTGCCTATGACCACGCGTGCGCGCTCCGTGTGATGTCTCCGGCCGCTCTGATCGGTTATCTGTCCGCCGATATCGCCGAGCTTCAACATGCTCTCGATCGCAGACCTGACCTTGATCGGGTGAGAATGCGGCGAGTGGGTGCTCAATTCGCCGCACTGATGGCCATGGCGCTCAGTGAGACCGGCGACTTTCTCACGGCCTCGCGCTGGTGGCGCATCGCCCGGCGTACCGCTGACGCCTCCGGCGACCGGGAACTGAGCATCTGGACGCTTGGCAGGCAGGCCCTTGTCGCTCAGACCGTCGGAATGAACACGCTGGCTCTGAGGCTCCTTCGCGATGTGGAGCAGCTCGCGGACGACCGGCCGAGCTGCGGTCTCGCGGAGGCCCTGACAACCCGCGCGAAGCTAGATGGCTCCCAGGACACTGAAAGTGCTCGGCGGGCACTTGACGAGCTGCGGGACCTGTTCGAGCGGTTGCCCGCGGACGTGACCGGCGAGCGGGCGGCGATCTGGGGATATCCCGAGGAACGGCTGCTGTCGGTTCGCACCGGTGTTCTGACCGCGACCGGGGATGCCGACGTGTATGACGACCTTGCCAGTGAGATCGCACGCTATGGGCAGGCAGACCGGTGCAGCCGTGCTCGTGCGGAACTGAAGATGGGGTGGTACCTCGTCAATAGGGGGGAGGTCCGCGACGGCCTGAACGCGGCCGGGTCCGCCATGGCCGATCTGCCCGCCGGGCACCGGACCACCGCCGTGACACGCATGGCGGCCCGCGTGTACGCGTCCCTTCCCGCGCGGGCTCGCACCCTGCCCGCCGCCCGGGAACTGCGCGTCCTGACAACGGCGGGCGACCGGTCGACCTGACCCCTGCCGGGTGGCCTCGCCGGACGACGCGCGAGCGCCCGGGACCGGCGGAGAGGTGGGCCGATCCCGGGCGGTGTGAGGGTGTTCCCGGTTAGGCGGGGACAGGGGGGGCGGTCTCCTCGGCGGGGGCGGGCCGGGCGGAGCGGAGGGGGAGCTCCTTCAGCATCACCGCGGCCACCGCGGCCAGCAGGGCGATCGGCACGCCCACCAGGAAGACCATGTGGATGGCTCGGGTGAACGCCTCCAGGATCACCTCCAGCAGCGGGGCCGGCAGGTGGCGGATGGCCTCGGGGGAGCCGAGGCCGCCCTCCACGCCGCCCGTCAGAGGCAGGTGGGCGGCCCCGGCCAGGGAGATCAGTTCCGCGCTGAGCCGGTTGGACAGGATCGCGCCGAAGGCGGCCACGCCGACCGCGCCGCCGAGCGAGCGGAAAAAGGTCACCGCCGAGGTGGTGGAGGCGAGGTCGGCGCGGGTGACGGCGTTCTGCGCGGCCAGGATCAGTATCTGCATGGAGGCGCCGAGACCGATGCCCAGCACCGTGGTGTCGACACCGATGATCGTCAGTGAGCTGTCGACGTGCAGCCGGGAGAGCAGGAACAGTCCGACCGCCACCAGCAGCATGCCCACCACGGGGAATATCTTCCAGCGGCCGGTCCTGGTGACGAACCGGCCGACCGCGATCGAGGAGACGAGCAGGCCGATCACCATGGGCACGGTCATCAGGCCGGAGCCGGTGGGGCTCATGCCCTTGACGATCTGCAGATACTGCGGGAGGAACATCAGCGCGCCGAACATCGCGGCGCCGATGAGCAGGGACGCGACGCTGGTGAGCACGACGGTGCGATCGCGGAACAGGTGCGGAGGCAGGATGGGGTCGGCGGCCCCGCGCTCGGCGATGACGGCGAGGCCGAACAGTGCCAGGCTCAGCGCGCCCAGGCCGTAGGTCCAGCCGGAATTCCAGTCGAACCCCTGGCCGCCGAGGGAGAGCAGCAGCATCAGCGCGGTGGTGCCGCCGGTGATGAAGGTGGCCCCCCACCAGTCGATCCTGGTGTCACGGCGGATCAGCGGCAGCTTGAGCACCTTCTGGATGACCGTGAACGCGACCACGGCCAGCGGCACGCAGATCCAGAACGTCCAGCGCCAGGACATGTTGTCCACGACGAACCCGCCGAGCAGCGGCCCGGCCACGGTCGAGACGCCGAAGACCGCGCCGATGTAGCCGGAGTAACGGCCCCGCTCGCGGGGCTCCACCACGTCACCCAGGATGATCTGCGGCAGCGCGGCGAGGCCGCCGGCGCCGATGCCCTGTGCGGCTCTGGCCGCGATGAGCTGGGGCATGTCCTGGGAGAAACCGGCGGCGATGGAGGAGATCACGAAGATCAACAGGGAGGCCTGGAACATGAGCTTGCGGCCGTACAGGTCCGACAGCTTGCCCCAGAGCGGGGTGGAGGCCGTCATGGTGAGCAGTGTCGCGCTCGCCACCCAGGCGAGCTGATCCTGACCGCCGAGCGTGCCCACGATCGTCGGCAGCGCCGTTCCCACCACGGACGTCGAGATCATCGACGTCAGCATGGCGAGCATCAGCCCGGCCAGGATCTCCAGCACCTGTCTGTGAGTGAAACGTGGTGTCACCTCGGCCTGGACCTGCTGTCCGGTCAGCATGAGTCATCCCTCAATATATGTACGATGCATATGAAATTAGTAGACGCTTGTTTACTCGTCAAATCTGGAAGGATCGGGCAGGTGGAGGAGATACGGCACCGGAACAGGGAGGGCACGAGACGGCGGATTCTCGACGCCGCCCACCGGCTGTTCACCGAGCTCGGCTACGACCAGGTGACGATGCGCCTGATCTCGGCGGAGGCGGACGCCAACATCGCGCTGATCAACCGTTACTTCGGCGCCAAACGGGAACTGTTCGCCGAGGTGCTGGCCATGCGGGGGCGCTTCCCCGGCGTGCTGGAGGTCCCGGAGGAGGAACTGCCCCGCCGTCTGGCCGAGTACGTGGCCGAACGGCTCCGCTCGGACCAGGGAAGTCCGGTGATGGCGGCGCTCAGCCGATCGTCCACCAGCCCGGAGATCCACGGGATCATCAGGGACCGGGTCACCTCGGCGATCCTGGAGCCGCTGACCGCGCGGCTGTCCGGGCCGGACGCGGTCTTCCGGGCGACCGTCGCCGCCTCGCTCATCACCGGCGCCGGCACGCTCCGCCAGCTCTACGGCCCGGACGCGCTCGACTCACCCGACCACGAGACGGTGGTCGCACGGCTCACGGGGGTCTTCGAAGCCTGTCTCAGGGGGTGAGCGCCCGCGCCCCCTCTCCGTGGGGCGGCCTTCACAACTATGGTGAGGCCGTCCTGCTCCTGCCGGCCCCCGGCGCTCCGGCCTGTCTCCTTCTCGTCCGTGCCTCGAAGCCGTCGCGGACCGTTGTGATCCGGCAGTCCGTACCCGGGATGTGGTCGACCTGCAGGGTGGTGTGCTCGATGTGGAACCGCTCGTGCAGCAGCTCGGCCAGCTCGCGGCGGACCCGGTGGCAGTCACCGCCGGGCTCGACGGTCACGTGCGCCGACAGCGCGGGGAAACCGCTGGTCACCGTCCACACGTGGAGATCCGCCACGCCGGTGACCCCCGCGTGGGCGGCGATCGCCGCGCTCACCTCGGCCGGATGCGTGCCGGCGGGCGCGGCCTCGAACAGGACGCGCCCGGCCTCGCGCAGCAGGGCGTAGGCGGCCTTGCCCATCAGCGCCGCGACGACCAGGGCGGCGATCGCGTCGGCCCGGCCCCAGCCGGTGAACCAGACGACCGCGCCCGCGATCGCGGTGGAGACGAAGGCGTACATGTCGTTCAGGATGTGCTGGAAGGCGCCCTCGACGTTGAGGCTGCTCCGGTCGGCCCTGGCGATGAGCCACGCGGCGGCGGCGTTGACCGCGATTCCGGCCAGGGCCGTGCCGAGGACCGCGGGACCCTGCACCTCGGGCGGCTCGATCAGCCGCCGGACACCCTCGTAGACGAAGTAGACGACGAGCAGCGCGAACGTCAGCCCGTTGATCGCCGCCGACAGGATCTCGGCGCGCTTCCAGCCGAAGGTGTAGGCGCCCCGGGCGGGGCGGGCGGCCATGTTCATCGCGATCAGGGCCAGTGCGATGGAGGCCGCGTCGGTGAGCATGTGCCCGGCGTCGGAGATCAGCGCGATCGAGTTGGCGAGGATGCCGACCATGACCTCGGCCGCCATGAAGACCACCAGCAGCACCAGCGCCGCCCCGAGATAACGCCGGTCGGCGTTCGCCCCGTGCCCGTGCCCGTGCCCGTGCCCGTGCCCGTGACCATGTCCGTGACCCATCCCGAGATCCGTCCCTCAATACTTGAACAGTTGCTCAGATATTATGCAGATTAAGCGTGGCGAGACAAGGCCCCGGAGTCTTTTTGTGTAGGGTGAGCCGGAAATGTGTCCGCGGTGAACATGGGCTTTCCTCATGGAGTTGAGTGGCGGTTCGGGTGGCATTGATGGCATAAAGGTGATTTTTTCATTCTATGTTGGATTTCCTAACCGCCTTTGGAAAAGGATAGAGCTCTGCCGCTCTTATCCGCCATGGCCGACGGCCGGTCCGGCGCGTCCGACGTTGCTGAGAAGACGGTTGCCCCTCTCTCCTTCGGCAGGTCGGAGGATGTGCCCGGTGAACGGATGCCGCCTCTGACCATCGGTGACGACCTCGGCGGCAGGGGGTTTCCGGGGAGCGCGTCGCGCGTAGATGTCATTGGATGCTGTTTAGCTATTTTCGGTACTTCGTCTCTCAGGGGGTGGCAGATGGTGCCGGCTGCCGCGTTCGGGGTGACCGGAGAGACGGAAAAGGGGGTGACCGAGAGGCCTCGCCGGTATCCAAGACGGCGATTCTCATCGAAGAACGGCGTCTGCTTGGGCAAAGAGTGACCATGAGTCGGGCAGGAGAGGCGGTTAGCGTCGCCGTGTGGGTGAACGACCGCTGACCGCGCCGGCCGGTCGCCGGGTGTGCCACACCCAGGGCGACCTCCGCCGAGCGAGGTGGCGACCGGGTGACGCGCACCTGCCCGGCCTGTCTCGGAGCGGCGGTCACCGGGGAGGCGGACACCGTGGTGCGAGAGTGAGTCTGACCCGATTGACGTGCCCTGTCGAAGGACCGAAAGGTGGCAGTGATGCCGGAACCGATTGAAGTGCGCAAGGTGGCGATCGAGAGCGTTACCGACGCCTCCGGGCTGAGCAGGCTCATCGACGACGGGGTGATCGAGGCGCACCGGGTGCTCGCGGTGATCGGCAAGACCGAGGGCAACGGCGGCGTGAACGACTACACCCGGATCCTGGCCGACCGCGCCTTCCGCGAGGTGCTCGCCGCCAAGGGGCATCCGTCCCCCGAGAGCGTCCCGCTGGTGTGGTCCGGCGGCACCGACGGCGTGCTCAGCCCGCATGCGACGATCTTCGCCACCACGGCGAACGCCGAGCCCGGCGATGAGCCGCGCGTCAGCGTCGGCGTCGCGATGAGCGACGTCATCCTCCCCGAGGACATCGGCCGCCCCGCCATGGTGGAGAAGGTCGCGGCGGGCGTCCGCGAGGCCATGAAGATCGCCGGTATCGACGACCCCGCCGACGTCCACTACGTCCAGACCAAGACACCCCTGCTGACCCTGGCCACCATCAACGACGCCAAATCCCGGGGCAGGGACGTGGTCATCGAGGACACCGGTCCCTCCATGGACATCTCCAACTCCACCACCGCCCTCGGCGTCGCCGTCGCGCTCGGCGAGATCGAGATGCCCGCGGCAGGGCAGATCCACCGCGACCTGTCGCTCTACTCCTCGGTCGCGTCCTGTTCCTCGGGCGTCGAGCTCGACCGAGCGCAGATCGTGGTCGTCGGCAACGTCCGGGGCATCGGCGGCCGTTACCGGATCGGCCACTCGGTCATGAAGGACGCGCTGGACGCCGACGGCATCTGGGCGGCGATCCGCTCCAGCGGGATCGACCTGCCGGACCGCCCCCACCCCTCCGACCTGGGCGGCAGGCTGGTCAACGTCTTCATGAAGTGCGAGGCCGACCCGTCGGGCAGCGTCCGGGGACGCCGCAACATCATGCTCGACGACTCCGACGTGCACTGGCACCGCCAGATCAAGGCCACGGTCGGCGGCGTCGCGGCCAGCGTCACCGGAGACCCGGCCGTCTTCGTCTCGGTCGCCGCGGTCCACCAGGGCCCCAGCGGCGGCGGGCCGGTGGCCGCCATCGCCGACCTGGGCTGACTCTCCGTGTTCCACCCCGTCTCCGGCGCGGGTAGGCTCCCGAGACGTGCCGAGCATTCCCCAGCCCCTGGTCCCCGGCGACGACGGTGCCGCCGACGCCGCCGTGTCGTCCACGCTCGCGGCCTTCTCGGCCGGTGGCGCCGACGCGGGCGCGGTGCTGGCCGCGCTGGGCGGGGCGCGGCTGCTCGTCCCGGTGGTGGCCCTGCTGACGGAGTCCGAGGTCGGGGCGGACGGGCTGCGGCAGGAGAAGGAGAGCGAGATGGCCCTGCCGAAGCTCGTCGGCGGGGACGGGCGCGAGGCCGTGCTCGCCTTCACCGGGATCGAGTCGCTGAGGCTCTGGCGCCCCGACGCCCGCCCCATCCAGGCCACGACCCCTCAGGTCTGTCAGGCGGCGGTGCACGAGGACGCGGCGGCCGTGGTCGTCGACGTGGCGGGCCCGGTGCCCTTCGTGATCGAGGGCGGCGTCCTGCGGGCGTTCGCCGCGGCCGAGTCGGGCACCGTCGACCGGCTGGGACCCGAGGTCACCGTGGCGCGGATGGCGGAGGCCGCCCCCGCCTCCCGGCGCCGCCGGTTCGGCTGGCCGTTCCGCGGGCGCGGCTGACCTGGGTTTCCCGGGACACCGGCACCTCACCCCGTTTATGGTCGGACCGTGGACGAACGTGGTGAATCGCGGCCGGGCCGTGGCTGAGCGCGGCGGACGACTCCGTGGCGGCGACGGTCCGCGGACGCGGCCGGGTGAGCCGGACGGGCCCGACGGGATGGACCTGTGATCCCACCCTGGTGGGTCATGACGTCGATCGCGGTCGCGCTGGTGGCCGGGAGTCCCCAGCGCGCGGCCGTGTTCCGCCACTCGGTCGGTCATGACCGGCCTCCGCGTGTCCGCTGCCCCGCCTGCGCCCGCCGCCTGCTGCCGGAGAGGGCGGGGGAGTGGCCCGCGCTGTGGCCCACCGGTCGCTGCCCGAACTGCGCGGTGCCGATCGGCCCCCCGCCGCTGTCGGTCGAGCTGATCACCGCGCTGCTCCTGCTGAGCCTCGCGGCGGAGACCGCCTCCCCCGGCGAGCTGGCCGCCTTCGGCTGGCTGGCCGTGCTCGCGGTCCCGCTGGCCTTCGTCGATCTGGCCGTCTACCGGCTCCCCGATCGGCTGACGCTGCCCGCCTACGCCGGCTTCATCGCCCTGCTGTCGGTGACGGCCCTCACCGAGCAGCGCTCCGGCGACCTGGCGCGGGCCGTCCTCGGCGGCCTGGTGCTGGGCGCCTTCTATCTGCTCCTGTTTCTCATCAACCCGGCCGGAGTCGGGCTGGGCGACGCCAAGCTCGCACTGGCCCTGGGCAGCGCGATGGGCTGGCTCGGCTGGACCCACCTGCTCACCGGGACCTTCCTCACCTACCTGCTCGGCGGCCTCTACGGCGTGCTGCTCATCGCGCTGCGGCGGGCACACCGCAAGACCGAGATCCCCTTCGGCCCCTTTATGATCATTGGCGCGTTCGGCGCGGTGCTCGTGGGGGTCGGCCTCTAGATCCGCTGGATCCGCCTGCGTACGGCGATCCGGCCCCCGCCCCGTCCGAGGGCAGGCGGGCGGGGACGGGGGCTGGGCCGGCCGGGAGATCGGGCCTCGCCCATCGACGTCTCAGTCAGTGAGCCGCGGCCATTTCAGTGGGCGGCACATGGAAGACTTGTCACCATGTTGCGCTGGTTGACCGCCGGAGAGTCCCACGGCCCCGAGCTCGTCGCGATCCTGGAGGGATTGCCCGCCGGGGTGGAGGTGACCACGGCCGATATCGACAGGGCGTTGGCCAGGCGTCGCCTGGGTTACGGCCGGGGCGCCCGGATGAAGTTCGAGCAGGATGTGGTGAACATCGTGGGCGGCGTACGGCACGGCCGCACGCTTGGCAGCCCCGTCGCCGTCCGGGTGGGCAACACCGAGTGGCCCAAGTGGGAGACGGTCATGGCGGCTGACCCGGTCGATCCGGCCCTGCTGGAGGGCCAGGCCCGTAACGCGCCGCGCTCGCGCCCCCGCCCCGGCCACGCCGACCTCGCGGGCATGCAGAAGTACGGTTTCGACGACGCCCGCCCGGTGCTGGACCGGGCCAGCGCCCGTGAGACCGCCGCCCGTGTCGCGCTCGGCCAGGTCGCCCGCAACTTCCTGAAGCAGGCCCTCGGCGTCGACATCGTCAGCCACGTCGTCTCGATCGGTGAGGCGCGGGTCGCCGAAGGCGTCCTCCCCGGTCCCGGTGACATGGAGGCGGTCGACGCCGACCCGGTGCGCTGCGCCGACGCGGACGGCAGCGCCGCGATGGTGGCCGAGATCGACACCGCGCACCGGGAGGGCGACACCCTCGGCGGCGTCGTCGAGGTGCTCGCCTACGGCCTGCCGCCCGGCCTGGGCAGCTACACCCACTGGGATCGCCGTCTCGACTCCCGGCTCGCCGCCGCGTTGATGGGCATCCAGGCGATCAAGGGGGTCGCGGTCGGCGACGGCTTCGAGACCGCCCGCCGCCGGGGCTCCCGGGCCCACGACGAGATCGAGAACACCGAGGCCGGCGTGCGCCGCATCACCAACCGGGCGGGCGGGGTCGAGGGCGGCATGACCAACGGTGAGCCGCTGCGGGTCAGCGCGGCGATGAAGCCGATCTCCACGGTGCCCCGGGCGCTGGCCACCATCGATGTGCTGACCGGCGAGGCCGCCAGGGCCCACCACGAGCGCTCCGACGTGTGCGCGGTCCCGGCCGCCGCGATCGTCGCCGAGGCGATGGTCGCGCTGGTCCTCGCCGACGCCGCGATCGAGAAGTTCGGCGGCGACTCCGTCGAGGAGGTCGCCCGCAACCTGTCCGGTTACCTTTCGTCGATGGTGATCAAGTGAGCGGGCGGATCGGCGGCCGGGACGGATCCGTCCCCCGGCCCGCCGGGACGCCCGCCGAGGAGGCGCAGTGAGTCCTCGCGTGGTCCTGGTCGGTGCCCCCGGAGCGGGCAAGTCGACCGTCGGCCGCCTGCTGGCCGACCGGCTGCAGGTCGGCTTCCGCGACACCGACGCCGATGTGGAGATCACAGCGGGCAAGCCGGTGAGTGACATCTTCGTCGAGGACGGCGAGGAGCACTTCCGGGAGCTGGAGGCGTGGGCCGTACGGCAGGCGCTCGCCGAACACGACGGTGTGCTCTCCCTCGGCGGCGGCGCCGTCCTGGCCGAGGCCACTCGGGAGCTGCTGGCCGGTCATCCGGTCGTCTACCTGGAGGTCGGCCTGTCGCAGGCCGTGCAGCGGGTGGGCCTGGCCTCGGCGCGCCCACTGCTCGTGCTGAACCCGCGCAGCCGGCTGAAGAAGCTGATGGACGCCCGCCGCCCGATCTACGAGGGGCTGGCGGTGCTCACCGTGGCCACCGACGAGCGCGATCCGGACGAGGTCGCCGACGAGATCCTGAAGGGACTGGAGCAATGACGATCTCCAGGATCAAGGTCGGCGGTGAGGCCCCCTACGACGTGGTGGTCGGCACCGGTGTGCTCGGTGAGCTGCCGGGGCTGCTCGGCCCCTCGGCCCGCACCGTCGCGGTGATCCACCCGGCGGGCCTGCCGGAGCTCGCCCGGCCCGTCTGCGGAGCGATCGAGGCCGGCGGATACCACGTCGTCCCGCTGCCGGTGCCCGACGCCGAGCAGGCCAAGACGGTCGAGGTGGTCGCCGGGCTCTGGTCGGACCTCGGCCGTCACGGCGTCACCCGTTCCGACGCCGTGGTCGGTGTCGGCGGGGGAGCCACCACCGACCTGGCCGGCTTCGCCGCCGCCACCTGGCTGCGCGGTGTCAAGGTCGTGCAGGTGCCGACCACGCTGCTCGGCATGGTCGACGCCGCGATCGGCGGCAAGACCGGGATCAACACCCCCGAGGGCAAGAACCTGGTCGGTTCCTTCCACCCCCCGGCGGGCGTTCTGTGCGACCTGGCCACGCTGCTCTCGGTGCCCCGTGACGACTACGTCGCCGGCCTCGCCGAGATCATCAAGGGGGGGTTCATCGCCGACCCGGTGATCCTGGCGCTCATCGAGGACGACCCGGCCGGCGCCCGGCGCCCCGAGGGGCGGCACACCAGGGAGCTGATCGAGCGGAAGATCCAGGTCAAGGCCGACGTGGTCGGGGCCGACCTGCGCGAGGGCGGCCTGCGGGAGATCCTCAACTACGGCCACACCCTGGCCCACGCCATCGAGCGGGTCGAGGGGTACCGGATGCGCCACGGCGAGGCCGTCGCCATCGGCATGGTCTACGCCGCCGAGCTGTCCCGGCTGGACGGCCGGATCGGCTCCGGCGTCGTGGAGCGCACCCGGTCCGTACTGGCCTCGGTCGGGCTGCCCACCTCCTACCGCCGCGACGCCTGGCCCGAGCTCCGCGACCACATGCGGCTGGACAAGAAGAGCCGGGGAGCCAGGCTGCGCTTCGTCGTCCTGGACGACCTGGCCAAGGTGTCCCTGCTGGAGGACCCGCCTGAGGAACTGCTCGAAGCCGCCTACCACGAGGTCGCCCGGTGAGCCCGGCGGCGCTCTCACGGCGGCTGGGCGACATGGACTCCGCCGGGGACAGGCGGCCGGCGAGGAACGGTGAGTGACCAGATGAGGCCCGTGTACGTTCTCAACGGCCCCAACCTGTCGAGGCTCGGCGTCCGGGAGCCGGACGTCTACGGTGCCGAGAGCTTCGCCGACCTGGCGGCGCTCTGCCGGGACACCGGCCGGGGGCTGGGCCTGTCGGTGGAGGTCCGGCAGACCGACGACGAGGCCGAGATGGTCACCTGGCTGCACGAGGCGGCCGACGGCCGGATCCCGGTGATTCTCAACCCGGCGGCGTTCACCCACTACTCCTACGCGCTGCGCGACGCCATCGCCCAGCGCACCGCGCCCCTGATCGAGGTGCACATCACCAACCCGGCCACCCGCGAGGAGTTCCGGCACACCTCGGTGGTCGCCGCCGTGGCCACCGGCACCATCGCGGGCTTCGGGCTGAGGTCCTACGTGCTCGCGCTGCACGCCGTCGCGGAGAGCCAGGAGTGAGCTACCGCTCCTTCGTCGCCCTGGGCGACAGCTTCACCGAGGGGCTGAACGACCCCGTCCCCACCGGGGGCGGCACGGGACCGGTGGGGCTCGGGCACCATCGGGGCTGGGCCGACCGGGTCGCCGAGCGGCTGGCCGCGCTCGATCCGGAGTTCCGCTACGCCAACCTCGCCGTGCGGGGCAGGCTCATCGACCAGATCGTCGAGCAGCAGGTCCCGCGCGCGATCGGGCTCCGGCCCGATCTGGTCAGCCTCTGCGCGGGGGGCAACGACCTGCTCCGCCCCGGCAGCGACCCCGACCGGATGGCCAAGAGGCTGGCGGGAGCCGTACGCGACCTGCGCGCCACCGGTGCCGAGGTGCTGCTCTTCACCGGTGTGGATCCGCGCGACACCCCGATCATGCGCCGCGCCCGCGGCACGTTCGCGATCTTCTACCTGCATGTCAGGTCCATCTCCGACCTGTACGGCTGCCGCCTGGTGGACCAGTGGTCGATGCAGGGCCTGCGCGACTGGCGGGCCTGGAGCGACGACCGCCTGCACATGAACGAGGAGGGGCACCGGATGGTGGCAGCCAAGGTGTGCGAGGTGCTCGGGATCGACTGCGAGGACGACTGGCGCAGGACGTGGCCGCCGCGCGGGCGGCTGGACCCCCGGGTCAGGCGCGCGGAGGACGTCCGATGGGTGCGTGAGCATCTCGGCCCGTGGGTCGCCCGCCGCCTGCGAGGGCGCTCCTCCGGCGATGGCCTCGACCCCAAGCGCCCGGACCTGACGATCTTCCCCTGACCCGCCTCCGGCCCGGTGCCCCCGCCTCCGGCCCGGCCCCCTGAACGCCCCCTGGCCCGGCTCCGTCCCGGTCTCCTGAGACGCCCCCCGGAGCGGAGTCCTACGAGGCGCCGAGGCGCCTGAGCGCGTCGCGGACCTTGGCGGGGTCGTGGGTGGGCCAGAAGGGGGGCAGGGAGTCGCGGAGGAAGCCGGCGTAGCGGGCGGTGGCCAGCCGGGGGTCCAGGATCGCGACCACGCCCCGGTCGTGCTGGCTGCGGAGCAGGCGCCCGGCGCCCTGGGCGAGCAGCAGGGCGGCGTGGGTGGCCGCCACGGACATGAAGCCGTTGCCGCCCTTGGCGGCGACGTGGCGCTGGCGGGCCGAGCTCAGCGGATCGTCCGGGCGGGGGAAAGGGATGCGGTCGATGACGACCAGCCGCAGGGACGGCCCCGGCACGTCCACGCCCTGCCAGAGGGAGAGGGTGCCGAACAGGCAGGTCGGCTCGTCCTCGGCGAACCGCTTGACCAGCAGCATCGTGGAGTCGTCTCCCTGGCAGAGCAGGGGCACGCCGAGCCTCTCCCGGAGCGCCTCGGTGGCGGCCTTGGCGGCGCGCATCGAGGAGAACAGGCCCAGGGTCCGGCCTCCCGTGGCCTGGATCAGCTCGGTGATCTCCTCAAGGTAGACCTCGGGCAGGCCGTCGCGGCCCGGCTGGGGCAGGTGCCTGGCGATGTAGAGGATGCCGCTGCGCGGGTGGTCGAAGGGCGAGCCGACGTCCAGGCCGGTCCAGCCGGCCCGCCTGTCCTTCTCGTCGCCGGCTCCGAGGCCCCACTGACGGGCCAGGCCGTCGAAGGCGCCGCCCAGGGCGAGCGTGGCGGAGGTCAGTACCACCGTGCGGTCGCCGAAGAGCTTGTCGCGGAGCATGCCCGCCACGGTCAGCGGGGCGATCCGCAGCAGGGGCGGGCGCCGCTCGGTGCCCGCCTCCAGCCAGACCACCTCGGCCCGGTCCACCTCCTCGGCGTGGCCGAACGCCTCCAGCATCCGTTGCGCGGTGTCGTGGACCTCGTCCAGGGCGGTGAAGGCCGCCTTGCGCAGCCCCGCGCCCTCCGGGTCGTCCTTGTCGCCGCCCATCCGGGGGCCCAGCGCGGTGACGCACCCCCATGCCGAGTCGCGCACCAGGGCGAGGGTCAGCCCGAGCACATCGGGGAGCTCGTCGAGGCGTCCGGCGGGCGCGGCGGCGAGCAGGGACTTCAGGTCCTCCCCCGCCTCCAGCAGCCGGTCGGAGACGGACTGCTCGATCAGCCTCCCGACCCGGCGCACGGCCAGCGCCACCGTCTGCTCCGACAGCTCCCCGGTCACCACCGAGGTGACCCGGTCGACCAGCTCGTGGGCCTCGTCCACCACGACCACGTCGTGCTCGGGCAGGAGGGAGAAGTCCTCCATGGCGTCGATCGCGAGCAGCGCGTGGTTGGTGACGACGATGTCGGCCTCACCGGCGCGGGCGCGGGCCAGCTCGGCGAAGCACTCCATTCCGCTCGGGCAGCGGGTGGCGCCCAGGCATTCCCTGGAACTCACCGAGAACTGCCGCCAGGACTGCTCGTTGACGCCCGGGACCAGCTCGTCGCGGTCGCCGGTCTCGGTCTCCTGGGCCCACTCCTGGATGCGCTGGACCATCCGCCCGGTCGTGCTCACCTCACGCGGGTCGAAGAGCTGGTCCTGCTCCTCGTCGGGCCATCCCGCACTGGCCTTGTAACGGCACAGGTAGTTGCGGCGGCCCTTGAGGATCGCGAACGTGGGCTCGTGCGGCAGCTCCGGGGCGAGCGCCTCGGCGAGCCGGGGCAGGTCGCGGTCGACGAGCTGGCGCTGGAGCGCGATGGTGGCGGTCGAGACGACCACGGCGCCCTTGGAGGCCATGGCGTGCCGGATCGAGGGGATCAGGTAGGCCAGGGACTTGCCGGTGCCGGTGCCCGCCTGGACGGCGAGGTGGTCGCCGGAGCGGATCGCCTCCTCCACCGCCTGTGCCATCTTGACCTGGCCGGGGCGCTCGACCCCGCCCACGGCGGTCACGGCGGTGCTGAGCAGCTCCTCGACCGGGGGCATGTCCCCTGCGGCGGAGGCGTCTTCGGCGGGAGCGATGGAGTCGGTCGGCACGACAGCCAACCGTACCCGCTCCTCCCGACAGACGTGGCTGGCTCCGGGGAGTCATCTGGCGGACGCATCCCGGTATTCCGGAACGTGAGGCTCGTATCGCATGGCAAACTGGCTGGATCATCCGGCTCGCCGACCTGGATAAGGTCAAGGAAGATCGTCCGCTGGGGTGTTAACCAGGCGGAGGATGGGGACGGAAAGACCGGTTCGGTAGGGTTTCCCGAGGTTGAGTGGACTAATAAAGGCTGGTTAAAGCACTATGTCCTCCATGTCGGAAGTTGTCCCGTTGCCGTCGTTCGGCGAGGTGTTCTTTGACGAGCGTGGCCAGGAGCGGGTGCTCCGGGTCACTTGGCACGAAGGCACCCTGGTGCTGAGCCTGTGGCGCGGTGAGATGTGCACCGCGAGTTTCCGCATGCCCATGAACGACGTGGGACGCCTGGTGGACACCCTTGACGAGGGCTTCGTCGAGGCCGGAGGCCAGTATCCCGACGAGGTCGACGAGCAGCCCCAGACGGCCGACCGGCCCGGCTACCCGGCGCACGGCGAGTTCCCCGGCACCGGGCAGTACGCCCGGCCCCGTCCCGAGGACTACCCCCGGCCGCCGCAGCACCCCGACCCGGCCCCCCAGGTGATCGCCCCGCCGGAGGAACCGCGCCAGGCCGCGGCCCTCAGCCCCACCGATGTGCTGGTCGCACGCGGTGTCGCGTCGCCTTTGGACCGATCCCAGGAACGGGCGCTCGCCGGATACGGCCCGGCCGACGCGGTGCCGCGGGAGAACATGATCGTGAACGACTCCCTGGCCTACGGGCAGCCGCAGCCGGGCGACCCGCTCGGCTCCGGTCCCGGCGACCCGCCCTACCAGCTGCCCGGCGACCCCTACGCGCCGCAGGGGCCCGACCCGTACGGCGCGCCGTCCCCGCAACCCGACTCCTACGGGGCGCCACAGGCCCGCCAGGCCGACCCGTACGGCCTGGCGTCCCACGGCCGTCAGCCGGATCCGTACGGCACCGCCCGGCAGCCCGACCCGTTCGCCGGACCGTCCCCGCAACCCGATCTGTTCACCCCGTCCCCCTCGCAGGCCGACCCGTTCGCCGCGCCGTCGCAGGGCCCGCAGCCCGACCCGTACGGCATGCCGCCGCAGAGCCGGCAGCCGGATCCGTACGGCACGGCCCCCCCGGCCCCGGTGGACCCCTTCGCCCCCCCGCCCACCAGGCAGCAGCCGGTGGACCCCTTCGCCCCCCACGCCGAGCAGTTCCCGGCCTCGGGCCACCGGCCGCACCCGGCACCCCACCCTCCGCCCGGGCACTCCACCGACCCCTCCGGATTCCCGGAGCAGCCCGCCTACGGCACCGCGCAGCCCGACCCCTACGGCTATCCCGCCCCCGCCCAGCCCGACCCCTACGGGTTCGGCGCCCAGCGGTCCCCGCAGGCCGGTCATCCGGCGGACCTGCGCGACCTGTACGGTACGCCGCCCGCCTACCAGCAGGAGGTGGACCCGTCCGACCCGCTGGGACTGCGCGGCCGGCAGCCCGGCCAGCGGGTGCCGCGCCCCTACGTCCAGGATCCGCCGCACTCCACCGGTGAGCGGCTTCGCCCGGAGCAGCGCTACGACGAGCAGCGCCGTGACGACCGCGACGAGCGCCGCGAGTGGTGAGCCGCGGGGCCCCGCCGTGGCGGATGCCGCGCGGGTAGCGGGTCTCCCGTAGGCTGATCACCCGTAAACGGGTGGGGAGTGGCATGGATCAGGTGTCGGCCGTGCGACTGCTGGCCGTGCCGATCGTCGCCATCGCGGTGGCGGCCGTGGCCAGGCGCAGGGGCTGGCCGGCGCCGCTGCTGCTCGTGCCGGCCGGGCTGGTGCTGTCCCCGCTGGTGCCCGGCTACGAGCTGGACCCCGAACTGATCCTGCTGGTCTTCCTGCCGCCGCTGCTCTACTCCGCGGCCATCGACAGCTCCTACCTGAGGCTCAAGGCGGTGCGCCGTCCGGTCGCGCTGCTCTCGGTCGGCCTGGTGCTGTTCACCACGCTGGTCGTCGGCTGGGTCACCCATCTGCTTCTGCCCGCCCTGCCGCCGGCCGCCGCGTTCGCGCTGGGCGCGATCGTCGCGCCGCCCGACGCGGTCGCCGCGGTCGCGGTGGCGCGCAGACTCGGGCTTCCACGCAGGGTGGTCACCATCCTGATCGGGGAGAGCCTGTTCAACGACGCCACCGCGCTCACCGTCTACCGGGTGGCCGTCGCCGCCACGCTGGGGGAGGGGATCAGCTGGCTGGAGGCCACCACAGGCTTTCTCTACTCCGCGGCGGGCGGCGTGGTGATCGGCCTCGTCCTGGCCTGGTGCCTGACGTGGATACTGATGAGGCTCCGGGACGCGCTCGTCGAGAACACCGTCATGCTGCTCATCCCGTTCGGCGTCTATCTCGCGACCGAGGCCGCGCACGCCTCCGGCGTGATCGCCGTGGTGATCGTCGGCCTCTACGTCGGCCACCGCATGCCCCGCGCGGGCTTCGGCACCCGGCTGCTGTCCGACGCCGTCTGGCGGGTGGTGGACTTCTTCCTGGAGACGGTCGTCTTCGTGCTGATCGGCCTGCAGCTGTGGCCGATCATGAGGGCGCTGGAGGGGGAGAGCCCCTGGAGGCTCGCCGGGATGGCGCTGGCGGTCTTCGCCGCCACCGTCCTCGCCAGGGCCGTCTGGATCGTGCCCAGCGTCTACCTGCCCAGGGTCCTCTTCGGGGGGGTCCGGCGGCGCGAGCCGCGTCCGCCGCCCTGGGAGAACGTGGTCGTGGTGGGCTGGGCCGGCATGCGCGGGGTGGTCTCCCTGGCCGCGGCCTTCGCCATCCCGCAGGGATTTCCCGGCCGGCCCACGCTGCTCTTCCTCACCTTCGTGGTGGTGATCGGCACCCTGCTGGTCCAGGGGATGTCGTTTCCGGCGCTCATCCGGCGGTTGCGGGTCTCCAACGAGGAGGAGGTCTTCGCCGACAACCTCGCCGAGGCCGAGGCCCAGCAGGCGGCGGCCGCCGCCGAGCTCGCCCGGCTGGAGGAACTGGTGGCCGAGGGCGTCGCCGACGTGCACGAGGAGGTCGTGGAGCAGCTCAGGTCCCGGGCCGAACGCCGGGCGCTCACCGCCTGGGAACGGCTCGGCGGGGGGACGGGGCCCGAGGGCGAGGAGACGCCGAGCACCGTCTACCGGCGGCTGCGCAGGGAGATGCTGGCGGCCGGGCGCGAGGTGTTCGTACGCCTGCGTGACGAGGGGCGCATCGACGACGAGGTGCTCAACAGGGTCATCCACGAGCTCGACTTCGAAGAGGCCACCCTGGAGCGCGACTAGCCCGCCGGGCCGATCACGAGCCGGTCGCGGAGCTAGCCGACGATGTTGTCGAGATAGCACCACCGCCAGTGCTCGCCCGGTTCGAAGGAGGCGATGACCGGGTGGCCGACCTCCTTGAAGTGGGCGGTGGCGTGCTTGTTGGGCGAGGAGTCACAGCAGCCGACGTGCCCGCAGGACAGACACTTGCGCAGATGGACCCATCTGCTGCCGATCGCCAGGCACTCCTGGCATCCCTCGGGCGTGCGCGGGGACGGGTCCTGGGCCGACGTGAGATGTTCGCAGGTAGGCATGTTCTCCCTCGTGGGTCTCTGACGGTCCTGGAGGACCGTGTCCCGGAGGCCGGCCGATCCGCCGCGGGCGCCGGGTGGCGTCGCGGATGCCGGCGGGTCCCCGTCGCGGGTTGTGGCGGTCCGTGGTCACTCGGGGTGACGCTCAGCCGAACGCCGAGGGCGGTTCCACCTTACTCCCGCCCCTTCTGTTCTCCGCGCCCGCCGGAACCGACCGGTAACGAGCCGGTATGTATGCGCCTGTGATATCGGTTCGTTGGGTAGGGTCTGGGCATGCGCCCCCTTTCGCGACGGATCCCCGTTCTCGCCGCCTCCGCGCTGGCCGCTCTTGTCGTCACCACCGGATGCTCGGAGGTTCAGCAGGCGTCCGAGGGCATCGACAGGGCTCAGCAGTGCCTGCAGGCCACCGGCATCGTCACCGACACCCTGCAGAAGATCACCGGCCTGGTCGACGACCCCGCCGCGATGGAGAAGGCGCTCAACGACGGGGGCGCCAAGCTCGGCGACCTGGCGGACAAGGCGTCCAACACCACGCTCAAGGAGGCCGCCGACGGGATCGGCAAGTCCCTGGAGGGCCTGAACGTCACCGACGCCAACGGCGCGGTCGACGCGGCGCAGAAGGTCGCGACGGACTCGGTGAAGTGGGTCGAGCAGCTGACCTCCGCCTGCAGCTGAGGTCCGGCTCCTTTCCCCCTAGCTCCCGGTGAGAAACATTCCCGGGTTCTCTAGGGGAAAAGGGGTGGAAGTAGCGTCGGTGGTATGGCTACGTCTGGAGACGAACCGGACCCTCGGTTCACGCTCGCGAACGAACGCACCTTTCTGACCTGGCTGAGCACGTCGCTCGCGCTGAGCGCGGGCGGTGTCGCGATGGCCGCGGTCTCCGCCGATGTCTTCGTCCCGTGGATGCGGACGGTGCTGGCGCTGACCCTGGTGTCGCTGTCGGCCCTGTCCGCCGCGATGGCCTACCCCCGCTGGCGCCGGGTTGAGCGCGCCCTGCGCAGCGCCGCCCCGCTACCGGCGCCCGCGCTGGCCCCCGTCCTCGGGTACGGCGTGGCGGCCGTGGCCGTGCTCGCCATGATCCTTATCCTGATGGGCCGATGACCCGCATCTGGGACGAGGGCCTGCAGAGTGAGCGGACCCGGCTGGCCTGGGTCCGTACCGCGGCCCTGCTGGCGGTCGGCAGCCTGGGGGCGGGGGGTGTCGCGCTGCGCGCCGGCGTCCCACCGCCCGCCGCGATCCCCTTCGTCCTGGCCGCGGCCTGCGGTGCGCTCCTGCTCGCCCGCACCGGTATCCGCTATCAGCGCGTCCAGCGGGCCCTCCACGAGTGCAGCCCCCTCGACAACAGGGCCGACGCCCTCATCGCCTGGTTCGCCACCCTCGCCGTCGCCGCCGGAGCAGCCGTCTTCATGCTGATCCGATAGGGCTCCGGACGCCGGCCCGGGAGGGCTCCGGCGGTCCCGCCCGGTGGGGCGCGCGGTCCCGCCGGACCTGCTCGCCGGCCGCCCGTTCCGGTGAGCCGTACGCCGTCCCGGCGGGGGGCGTACGGAGTCGCGCGTGTACGGCGTGCGGGCGCCGGGAGGAGTAGACAATGGGCCGTATGTCTGCCGAGCCGCTCTCCCGACCGCGAATCGTCGCCGCCGCCATCGACCTCATTGAGCGGGAGGGTGCCGACGCGGTGTCCATGCGCAGGATCGCGGCGGATCTGGGGGTGGGGGTGATGTCCCTCTACAACCACGTGCCCAACAAGTCCGCGCTGCTGGACGGGGTGGCCGAGACCGTGCTCTCGAAGATCGAGTTCATCGACGATCCGGACGCCGGCTGGCCCGATCGGGTGCGGGCGCAGGCGCTCGCGTTCCGGCAGATCGCGCACCACCACCCCCGCTGCACGATGGTGGTGGTCAGCCGTCGGCTCCAGTCGACCGCGGGGCTTCCGGCGGTCGAGCGGGCCCTGGCCACGCTGCACAGCGCCGGGTTCGACGGGCGTGACGCGCTGCGCGTCCTGCGGGTGTTCATCGCCTACATCGTGGGCTCGCTGCTGCGCGAGGTCGGGGTCACCCCGACGTTCGCCCCGGTGCACTGCTCCGACATCCAGGTCGGCGATGTCGATCCCCTGCTGTTCCCGCGGGTGAACGGGGTGGCCGCTGAGCTGGCCGAGTGCGACCACGAGGCGGAGTTCGCGTTCGGCCTGGACCTGCTCATCCAGGCGATCGCCGTACGGCTCGCGGGGTGACGCCCGGGACCCGGAGGCCCCGGGCGTCCGAGGAGTGCTCCCTTCCCCTGGATACTCCTCGCGCGGTCAGTACCAGTTGCTGGACCGGAAATGACCCCAGGCGCCGCACGGTGACCCGTAGCGGCTCTTGATGTAGCGCAGACCCCAGTGGATCTGCGTGATCGGGTTCGACCGCCAGTCCCCGCCGCTGTCGCTCATCTTCGAGCCCGGCAGCGCCTGGGGGATGCCGTAGGCACCCGATGACGGGTTGTGCGCCTGATGATTCCAGTTGCTCTCCCTGGTCCACAGGCTGTCCAGGCACTGGAACTGGTCGTGGGACCACGAGCGGCGGGCGACGAGGCGGAACGCGATCGCCTTGTTCCTGACCTTCGGAGCTCGCACGACCGGCCTGACCCTGGGGGCGGTCCGGGTGAACCAGACGGCCCGGTGGATCGTCCTCGTCGGCGCCCTCAGGGCCGGCTCCGCGATCTCCCCGGCCTGCTCGGCTTCGGCCTGCCCGATCTGCCCGATCTGACCGGCCTCCTCGGCCTGCCCCATCTCCTCGGCTCGCCCGATCGCCATCGACCCGACCATGGTTGAGGCGGCGAGCATGGTCACAACGGTGTTGCGCAGAACGCGGTAGCTGTTCACATTCATCCTTGTCCGCTGGCCGCGTGCGGGGGGCGCGCGGGGGACATGGCCCCCCGTGCGCCTGACGTTCCGGCGCCCGTGGCTCGGACGGGGAATACCCGCGTGGTCTCGCCGGCCCGTTTCCGGCATGAGACACCACGACGGTTTCTCTAGGCCGCTTTCTAGTACGCCGGAGGAGCGGCGAGAGGTGATTGCGACATGCGGAGAGAAGGTGTTTGCCCGATCTTCGTGGTCTACGGGTGGTTCGGCGGGGTCCGACTGACCGCCGGCGGTTCACCTATGCGGCGGGACGAGGTGAAAATCATTCCGGCATGGGGTTTGGATCAGTGCCGGCCGGGTGATTGGAGGCGCGTCCACGCCCGTGCGTGGCGAGCCGTGGCGCCTCCCGGCGCTCCTCGGATCGGCGGGGAAGGGACCGGCCCCCGGTGAGAGGCCCGCCGTCTCGCCGGTGGCCCTCTCACATTTCACGCCATAGATGACATAACTCCCAAACCTGATAAAGGATTAGGGTGTAGATCATGAGTATTCGTGACATCCCCATCCGCACTCTCGCCGACGCGCCCACCACGCTCGCCGAGCTGGCCGGTGACCGGGCGGCCCTGGTGGTGAACGTGGCCTCCCGGTGCGGGCTCACCCCGCAGTACGAGGGCCTGGTTCAGCTCCAGCGCACCTACGGCGAGGCGGGTCTCACCGTCGTCGGAGTCCCCTGCAACCAGTTCATGGGCCAGGAGCCGGGCAGCGCCGAGGAGATCCAGGAGTTCTGCTCCACCACCTACGGTGCCGACTTCCCGCTGCTCGCCAAGACGGACGTCAACGGTGACGACCGGCACCCCCTCTACGCCTCGCTCACCCAGGCCGCCGACGCCGAGGGGGAGGCCGGGGACGTCCGGTGGAACTTCGAGAAGTTCCTGATCTCGCGTGACGGAGAGGTGCTGGCCCGTTTCCGCCCGGGCACCGAGCCCGGCGACCCCGCGGTCATCGAGGCGATCGAGAAGTCCCTCTAGGCCCGCAGCTCCCCCTGACGATCAGCTCGGTGGGCAGCAGCACGTTCCGCGGCCGTCGGCCGCCCGCGCGCAGCACCAGTTCGGCCGCGCGGTAGCCGATGTCCTGCGCGGGCTGGGCGATCACGGTCAGCGGAGGAGAGCACAGCTCGGCCCAGGGCACGTCGTCGAACATGACCAGCGACAGGTCCCTGGGCACCCGCAGGTCCAGCTCCCTGGCGGCCAGCACCGCCGCCTCGCCCAGCAGGTTGCCCCCGGCCAGCACCGCGGTCAGGTCGGGCCGGTGCTGGAAGAGCCCGGCGGCGACCGCGTAGGCGGAGTCGCGGGTGCCGCGAGCCAGGACGATGAGCTCCTCGTCGACCAGGGGGCCCAGCGTCTGCCGGAACGCCGAGAGCCGCTTTTCCTGCCCCGGGCCGCCGAGGTAGGCGATGCGGCGATGGCCCAGTCCGGTCAGGTAGTCCACTGCGGTCCGCACCCCGGTGCGGTCGTCGGCCAGCACCGCGGGCACGTCGTCGCGCCCGGCGGCGATCCGGTGCGCGAACACCGTGGTGAGCCCGGCGCGCAGGGTGGGCGCCCAGGTCTCGCCGTCGCCGGAGGGGACCGCGATCACCCGGTCCACGCCCTGCTCCAGCAGCATGCCGATCAGCTCGGCCTCGCGCTCCTCGTCGTCACCCGTCGCGCCCAGGATCACCGGCTCGCCCGCCGAGCGCGCGCAGGTGAGCACGCCGTCGGCCAGGCGGGCGTAGAGGGTGTCGGTGATGTCGGGCAGCAGCAGCCCGATCCCGCCCGAGCGCCGCTGACGCAGGTTGCGGCCGAGCGCGCTCGGCCGGTAGTCGAGCTGGGCCGCGACGCTCAGCACCCGCTCCCTGGTCTCGGGACTGGCCGAGCCGCCGGACAGCACCCGCGACACCGTGGCCACCCCCACCCTCGCCGCCTCGGCGACGTCCTTGATGGTGGTACGACGCATGTTCATGGAAACGATTCCAACATATTTTCTGTAGTTGATCCAGTGCGCAGGGAGAAAAGATGTGGTGCTGACTAGGCGAGGTCGGCAGAACTCTTGACACGGATGTCCGTTTCCGGTGAGATGCATGAAAACGTATCCACACCGGGTGAACGCGGGGTTGGCCCGAGGAGCTAAGGATTCTCCATGGCATCCATCGTGCTCAGCAAAGTCGACAAGATCTACGCGGGCGGTGTCAAAGCCGTGAACGGTCTCGACCTTGAGATCCGGGACGGCGAGTTCATGGTGCTGGTCGGCCCGTCCGGCTGTGGCAAGTCCACCGCCCTGCGCATGATCGCCGGCCTTGAGGACATCAGCGGTGGCGAGATCTCCATCGGCGACCGGGTGGTCAACCACCTGCCTCCCAAAGACCGCGACATCGCCATGGTCTTCCAGAACTACGCGCTCTACCCGCACATGACCGTCGAGGAGAACCTCGCCTTCGGCCTCAAGCTCCGCAAGATGCCCAAGACGGAGATCTCCAAGCGGGTCAACGAGGCCGCCAAGATGCTCGGCCTGGAGCAGTACCTCAAGCGCAAGCCGGCCGCCCTGTCCGGCGGTCAGCGCCAGCGTGTCGCGATGGGCCGCGCCATCGTCCGAGAGCCCCAGGCGTTCCTCATGGACGAGCCGCTCTCCAACCTGGACGCCAAGCTCCGCGTCTCCATGCGCGCCTCACTCAACACCCTGCACGAGCGCCTCGGCGTGACCACCGTCTACGTCACCCACGACCAGGTCGAGGCCATGACCCTCGGCGACCGCGTCTGCGTGCTGCGCGACGGCCTGCTCCAGCAGGTGGACACCCCGCAGAACCTCTTCGACCAGCCGGTCAACCTGTTCGTCGCGGGCTTCATGGGTTCCCCGTCGATGAACTTCGTCAACGCCGAGCTGGTCCGCGGCGACGGCGGCGCGGCCGTCACCTTCGCCGGCTTCAGCCTCCCGGTGCCGGACGCGACCTTCGCCGGCAAGCCCGGCCTCGACCGGTGGTTCGGCAGGAAGCTCATCCTGGGCATCCGCCCCTCCGACTTCGACGACGCCGTCGCCGCCAACGGCACGGCCGGGGGCTGGAGCGGTCTGCAGGTCCGCGCCCAGGTCACCGAGGAGCTCGGCTCCGAGATCAACGTCCTGTTCCTGATCGACGCCCCGCCCGTCCAGCACCAGGACACCGTCGCCGCGGCCGACGCCGGTGAGGACGAGGAGGCGACCCTGCCGCTGGTCGGCGACAAGTCGCTGTGGACCGCCCGGGTGAACTCCCGCAGCCACGTCCGCCCCGGCCAGCAGGTCGACCTGGCCGTCGACACCCACAACCTGCACTTCTTCGACCCGGTCTCGGGTCTGGCGATCGGCCACCCGGCCGCCGCCCGCGTCTGAACGTTCCGCTCTCCCCGCCGGGGCGGGACCGCCTCCTACTCGCGGCCGAGACGGCGGGAGACCTGACCGGCCAGGCCCTTGGGGATCAACCTGCCGACCCCGACGATGACCTTGTAGCGCAGGTCGGGAACGCTCACCCGCCTGCCCCTGGCCAGATCCCGCATGGCCTCCCGCACCACGTCGTCCGCCGACAACCACAGGAAAGCCGGGATGCCCGAGGTGTCCATCGAGGCGCGCTCGTGGAACTCGGTGCGGACGAACCCCGGGCACAGCGCCATCACCCGCACCCGGGTGCCGGTCAGCTCCGCGGCCACGGACTCGCTGTAGCTGACCACCCACGCCTTGGACGCGCTGTAGCTGCCCCGGGTGAAGAACGCCGCGACCGACGCCACGTTGATCACCGCGCCCCGGTCCCGCTCCCGCATTCCGGGCAGCGCGGCCATGGTCAGCCGGAGCACCGCCTCGCAGTGCACCTTGAGCATCCGCAGCTCCTCGGCGACCGGGACGTCGAGGAAGGAGCCCGGATGACCGAAGCCCGCGTTGTTGACCAGCAGGTCGACCCCCTCGGCGAGCCGTTTCTCGACCTTCCCCAGCCCCTCGTCGGTGGACAGGTCCGCGGGGAGCACCTCGACCCCCACCCCGTAACGCAGGCGCAGGCTCTCGGCGGAGGCGCCCAGGCGATCCTTGTCCCTCGCGACCAGGACAAGGGAGAATCCGTCCGCGGCCAGGCGGCGGGCGAACGCGGCACCGATGCCGGCCGTCGCGCCCGTGATCAGTGCTGAAGGCATGTCCGCAGTCTAGAGACCGCCCGGCCGGATTCGGCAACCCGCGCGTTCCGCCGCCCGCCGTCGCCCATCATTGAGAAATGACGAACATGCCGATTCTCTACCGGGCCGGAGTGGGGGCGGCCGTGCTCTGCGCGACGCTGGCGGCCTGTTCCGCGGCCGGCTCGGCGCCCACCCGCCCCGCCGCTTCCGGCCCGGCGACCTGGAAAACCGCGGAGCGGGTGCGGTTCGCCGAGGTCGCGCGGCTGGACATGCCGGTGGCGATGGCCGTGCGCAAGGGCGACCGGACCCTTTACGTGGCCGAGCAGCCGGGCCGGCTGCGCGCGCTGGTGGACGGCAAGGTCACCGCGGAACCCGTCGTCGACCTCTCGGCGGAGGTGAGCCGGGGAAACGAGCAGGGGCTGCTCGGGGTGGCCTTCCACCCCGGCGGCGACTTCCTCTACCTCGACTGGACCGACCGCGACGGCCACGTCCACGTCACCGAGTGGGCCTTCGCCGACGGCAGGGCCACCGGCCGCAGGGACGTGCTCGTGCAGCGGAAGCCGTACGCCAACCACAACGGCGGACAGCTCGCCTTCGGCCCCGACGGCCATCTCTACGTGGCGTTCGGCGACGGCGGCGGCGCGGGAGATCCACAGGGCAACGGCCAGAACACCGGCACCTGGCTTGGGAAGATCCTCAGGATCGACCCGCGCGGCACGCCGTACCGGGTGCCCCGGGACAACCCGTTCGTCGGCAGGCAGGGGGCGAAGCCCGAGATCTGGGCGTACGGCCTGCGCAACCCCTGGCGGTTCACCTTCGACCGGAGAACGGGCGACATGTGGATCGGTGACGTCGGCCAGAACTCCTGGGAGGAGGTCGATTTCGAGCCTCGGGGAAAGGGGGGCCGGAACTACGGCTGGAATCGCAGGGAGGGCCGCCACCCGTTCGCCGGTGAGGCGCCCGGCGACGCGGTCGACCCGGTTATCGAGTACTCCCTGCGCGAGGACGGGAACTGCTCGGTCATCGCCGGATACGTATATCGCGGCAGCCGGATCCCCGGCCTGGCCGGGCGTTTCCTCTACGGTGACTTCTGCGCCGGATGGGTCAGGTCGGCCCCCGCGGACCAGCCGGGCCGGGGCGAGGTCGAGGGCCGGGTGGAGCAGCTGTCCTCCTTCGGTGAGGATCACGACGGCGAACTGTACGCGCTCAGCCTGACCGGTCCGGTCTACCGGCTGGAAGGCGCGCGCTGACCCCGCCGCGCGGCCGGACGGAGTCCGCCGTCCGGCGGGCCCCGGCGGACCGTCAATGGACAGAGAACAGTCGGTGATCGTTCAGTAAGGGGCGCGGACTGCGCGGGCCGCTTTTCGCGGTGGTCGATATAACGGGTTCCGTGGAGATGTTTATTCGTATTCCGAATGACGTGTCCCGAGCCTTGATCAACGCTGGCGGGGAGTTTTGAAATGGCTGGAAAATACACGGTGTCCGTTCTTCTCGCGGTGGTCGTGGGAGGCGGGCCGATGCTCATAAGCGCGGGACCGGCGGTTGCCTGGACCGGCTGTCTGTCCGCCGCGGCGTCCACGCCGGACAAGCCGCCCTACCCACCGCGCCCCTGTGACGACGATGACGACGACGATGACGACGACGGCGGGAACGGTGGCCGCGGTGGTGGTCGCGGCGGGGGCGGTGGTGGTCGCGGGGGCGGTGGCGGCGGTGGTGGCGGTGGCGGTGGCGGTGGCGGTGGCGGAAGTGCCCACCACCACCATCATCGGAACGCCCACGCCCTGGGGGCCGAGCACAGGTCCGCCGACGGCTTCGAGTGCGGTGACGCCCGCTGCGCGGAGCTCATCGAGCGGGCCGCCTTCACCAGGGAGCACCGGGCCTCTGAGGAACTGCCCCTCACCGGGGCGCCACTGTCGGCCGTGGCCGCGGCGGGTGCCTCACTGCTGGTCGCCGGGGCTGCGAGCAGCCTGATCTCCGTACGGCGCCGTCGCACTTCCAGTGCCAGGTAGGACGGGCAAGAGGCGCCGGCGAGTCGTCGCGATCGGCCTGCTGGCCCCGGCCGCCGTTCTCGCGCTGGCCGGGGGCTGGTCGGCCTATCTCGGCCTGAGCGTGCGAGATCGGCTGGAGGAGACCAGAGGCGCGCTGCTCCGGCTGCGCGCCCTGGCGAACGAGGGCGACCTCGGCCATCTGGCCGGGGCGCTCGCGGACGCGAGCCGGCCCGCGGCCCAGGCGCGCCGGCTCACCGGCGGCCTCGACTGGTCGCTGCTCACTCACGCCCCGCTGGTGGGGAACGGCGCGGCGACCGTGCGCGGGCTGGCCGAGACCGCCGCCGAGCTGACCGAGGTGCTGGCCGGGGTTCAGCGGGCCGGGGACGCGTTCGTCACCGGCGGAACACGTTCCCTGGACGACGTGCGGCAGATGCTGGCCGACCTCGACGCGGCGGCCCCGGTGCTGCACACCGCCGCCGCCCGCCTCGCCCGGGCGAGAGCCCGCCTGGCGGTCACCCCGGCGGACACCGGGGCCGGGGTACTGGACCAGGCTCGCGACACGGCGCTGCGCGAAGTGGATCGGCTGAGCGGCTGGCTCGGTGACGCGGCGACCGCCGCCGCCCTGCTGCCCCCGATGCTGGGCCACGACGGCCCGCGCCGCTACTTCCTGGCCTTCCAGACCAACGCCGAGGCGCGGGGCACCGGCGGCCTGGTCGGCGCGTTCGGCCTGGTGGACGCCGATCGCGGCAAGATCGGCATCCGGCGGCTCTCCGCCAACACCGGCCTCGACGAGAGCGCCGTCCCCGTCACCGACCACGGCCCGGCCTACCGGTCCCGATACGGGACCGGCGCGACCCGGCTGCTCTCCGTCTCCAACCTCTCCCCGCACTTCCCGTACGCCGCGGCCACCTGGTCCGCGCTCTGGGAACGGCAGAGCCACCGGCGGCTGGACGGCGCGGTGGCGACCGACCCGGTCGGGCTCTCCTACCTGCTGGAGCTGATCGGCCCGGTCACCCTCCCCAGCGGGGAGACGCTGACCGCGGAGAACGTCGTCGACCTCACCGAGCGGACGGCCTACGCCCGATATCCGGACCCCCTGGAGCGCAAGCGGTTCCTCGTCGGAGTCGCGGGCGCCGTCGGCGACGCGCTGACCGAGTCGTCCGCGGGACCCACCAGGCTGTTCACCGTGCTGTCCCGCATGGTGAGCGAGCGGCGGCTCCAGATCTGGAGCCGCAGGCCCGCCGAGCAGCGGTACCTGGCGGAGACGCCGCTCGGCGGAGTGCTGTCCCGGCGGCCGGGCCCGTTCGCCGGACTGGTGATCAACAACTCGGCCGGCGGCAAGCTCGACTACTACCTGGAACGCTCCCTCGACTACGAGCTGGGTCCCTGCCGAGGCGGGACGCGTCCGGTGAGGGTCCGCGTCCGGCTCACCAACGACGTGCCGGCGGGGAGACTGCCCGGCTACGTCACCGGCCGTCTCGACTCGCCCGGCCGTCCGCACGTCGTCGGCTCCAACCTGCTCTGGGTCTCGCTGTACGCCGGGGTCGGCGCGGAACTCGGCGCGGCACGGCTCGACGGTGACCGTGTGTCGGTCATCAGCGAGGTCGAACGCTCCCATCCCGTCTACTCGACGCTGCTGGAGCTGAACCCGGGGCAGTCGAGGACGCTGGAGCTCGACCTGATGGAACCCGCCTCCGGCGCGCCACCGGTGGTTCCGGTACAGCCGCTGGTCCGTCCCCAGCACACCGGGATCACCCAGGACCCACGGGGCTGCGCGCTCCCCGGCGGCCACTCCTGACGCCCCGGAGACCCCCGGACACGACGATCTCGATCCGCGATCCTGGAGGGATGTACAGAGCGATGCCCATGCCGGGGGACGACACCGGTTTCCACATCCTGTTCGTGTGCACGGGGAACATCTGCCGCTCCCCGCTGGCCGAACGGCTGGCGCGGTCGGCGCTCGGGTCGTGCCCGGCGTTCCAGGTGACCAGCGCGGGCACCCACGCGGAGCAGGGAAGGGCGATGACCGAGCACGCGCGGCGCGTCCTCGTCCGTCTCGGTGGCGATCCCGGCGGCTTCGTCTCCCGGCGGCTGACCCCGGAACTGGTGGCCGCCGCCGACCTGGTGCTGACCGCCACCGCCCAGCACCGCGCCGAAGCGGTGGCCGGGCACCTGCCCGCGGCAACCCGGGCCTTCACCATCGCCGAGTTCGGCGCGCTGGCCCGCGCGGTACCGGCCGAGAGGATCGCCGGCCACCGGGATCCGGTACGGCGGGCCCGCGCCCTGGTGGCCGAGGCGCGGGCGCTGCGCGGGCTGGTCCGGGTGGATCGGCCCGACATCCCGGACCCCTACCGGCGTTCCCGCTGGGCCTACCGGGCGGCGGGACGGGGGATCGCCAGGTCGCTCGCCGTCCCGCTCCGGTTGCTCACACAGTCGTCAACGTCTTGACCTGGGGCTCGTAGCCATAGCCGTAGCCGCGGTACTGGTCGCTCCTGGCCGGGGTGAAGTTCAGCACGCTGCCCACCACACGGGCGTTGATCGACGACAGCATCTCCACGGCACGGGTGATGTGCTCCTGCCGGGTCCTGCCGTACCGCGCGACCAGCAGCGTGCCGTCACAGACCGCCGCGAGCGTCGCGGCGTCGGTGACGGGCAGCAGCGGCGGCGCGTCGACGATCACCATGTCGTACGCCTCGGTGAGCCGGGCGAGCAGCTGCCGCATCCCCTGCGAGCCGAGCAGTTCGCTCGGGTTCGGCGGGATACGGCCACTGGGCAGGATCGACAGGTTCGGTTCGCTCCACGTCTGGATGACGTCCGGCAGTTGCGCCTTGTCGATCAGTACGTCGGTCAGGCCGACCGCCCCCTCGATCCCGAGATAGCGCGGGATGCTCGGCCGGCGGAGGTCTCCGTCCACCAGGATCACCCGCCACCCGGCCTGCGCGAGCGTGATCGCCAGATTGGCCGAGGTGGACGACTTGCCCTCGCTCGGCAGGCAGCTGGTGACCACCAGCGACTTCGGCTGCCGGTCGACCCCGATGAACTGCAGGTTGGTGCGGAGCGAGCGGAACGCCTCCGACCTGGAGGAGCGGCCCTGGTCCCGGACGATGAGGGGGTGGCGCCGCGCGTCCCGCTCGTAGCCGATCACGCCGAGGATCGAGCTCTTCGACACGCGCTGCAGCGTCTCGCTCGTCTTGATGGTCGTGTCCAGGCGGTCACGGAGGATGAGCGCGCCGATGGAGACGGACAGTGCCGCCAGCACGGCGAGCGCGAGGTTGGCCAGCGGCCGGGGACTGATCGGGGTCACCGGGGTCTCCGCCTCGTCCACCGTCGTCACCTTGATGGTGGGGCGGCTGGCCGGGGTGGGCCGTTCGATCTGGCTGATCAGCTCGGTGAACGCGACCCCCAGGGCGTTCGCCAGCCGCGCGGCCCGAGCCGGGTCGGTGTCGGTGACCGTGGCCCGCAGGAGCACGGTCTCCGGGACCGCCTCGGCGGTGATGTTGCTCTGCAGACGCTCGACGTCCTCGCTCTCGGTGATCTGGCCGACCACCCGGCGGCTGGTCAGCAGGTTGGCGTAGGACTTCACCCGCTGCGCCGACAGCATTCCCGCCTGGTAGGCGGTGGAGAGGCTGCCCTCCCTGTCCTGGCCGGAGACCAGCATGGAGATCGTCGCGATGTACCGGGGCGGTGTGTTGGAGGTGACGACGAGCGCGGCGGCCACCGAGATGATCAGTGAGACCAGGACGAGCAGCCAGTTCCTGCCCACGAGCCGTAGGTAGTAGAGCATTTCCACTGATCTATCGCCGCCTTTCATGGATGACTGTCGGAGGGGTCGCAGGCTGGGCCGGCGGACGGGCCCGCATCCGCTGGGGCAGGTCGAGGAGGACGAGGCCCGGTCCTACCGCGGCGATCGTCGCGATGAGCGGTGAGATCCATCCCAGCGCCACCGTCAGGCCGAGCGCGCCGGTGACGGCCGCGGTGCCTGCGAGCATGGCGGCGGTCAGCCTGGTGCTGAGGCCGAGGCGGCGCAGCCGGTGAGAGATGTGGTCGGTGCCACCCTGCAGCAGCGGACGGCCCGCCCTTCTCCGTGCCAGAATCACCACCGCGGTGTCCACGGCCGCCACGAAGGTCGGCAGCAGCAGACCCGCGACCGCCGTGCCCATACCCCGGCCGGTGGTCAGCAGGACGGCCGAGCAGGAGATGACGAAGCCGATGAACAGCGAACCGGCGTCCCCCATGAACACCTTCGCCGGTGCCCAGTTGTAGAACAGGAAGCCCATGCCGGCGTGGGCCAGGGTCAGCAGAAGCACCCCGACCACCGGCTGGCCGTACACGAAGGCCGTTCCCGCGAGGAAGGCGGCGCTGACCGCCGCGACGGATCCGAGAGCCCCGTCCATGTTGTCCAGCAGGTTGAACGAGTTGGTGATCACGACGATCCAGAGCAGGGTGATCGGGGCGTCCAGCCACGACCCGGTCACCGGTGCCTGGACCCCGCTCAGCACGACCCCGCCGGCGGCCACCGACTCGACCGCCAGTCTGGTGAACGGGGACAGCGGTGCGAGGTCGTCCACCAGTCCGAGCAGCGACACCGCCACGGCGGCGATGATGATCGCGGTGACCTGGTCGTCCACCAGGCCGAGGAGGCCGAGCGGCGGGGTGACCGTACCGAGCATGATCGCGACGCCGCCCAGGTAGGGAACGGGTCGCTCGTGCGCCTTGTAGCCGCCCGGCCGGTCGGTGAAACCCCAGCGCAGTGCGAGACGCCCCAGCGTCCGGGTGGCTCCGGCGCTCAGCAGGCAGCCGACCGCTCCCGCGGTGAGGACGGTGACGCCGTTCACCGCGGCGACGCCGCCAGATCGGCACGGGCCTCGGCGATCGTCTCGGTAAGGATGTCGTCGAGGGATCGCCTCGGCGTCCACCCGGTGAGCTCGCGGAGCTTCGTGGTGTCGGGCACCCTGCGCATCATGTCCTCGAAGCCCTCCTCGTAGGCCTCGGCGTAGGAGATGAGATCGACCCCGGCCGTGGTGCCGGTGAGCTCGGTGATCAACTTGGCGAGTTCCAGGATGCTCACCTCGTCGTTGGAGCCGACGTTGAAGGTCTGGCCGATCGCGTCCTTGTGGTCGAGAAGCCGTAGCAGCGCGTCGACCACGTCCTTGACATGGGCGAAGCAGCGGGTCTGCCCGCCGTCGCCGAAGACGGTGAGCGGTCTCCCGCCGAGCGCCTGCCGGACGAGCCGGGGGATGACCATGCCGTAGGCCGGACTCTGGCGCGGTCCCACCGTGTTGAAGAGCCTGACGATGATCGTCGGCAGGCCGCGTTCCTTGTGGTAGGCGTTGGCCAGGATCTCGTCCACGGCCTTGGCCGTGCTGTAGGCCCAGCGGACCACCGCCGGGCTGCCCAGGATGCGGTCGGAGGACTCGGTGAGCGGGCCGCCCGAGTTCTTGCCGTAGATCTCGCTCGTGCTGGTGATCAGGATCTTCCGCCGGTAGCGGTGGGCCGCCTCGATGACGATCTCCGAGCCGCGGATGTTGGTGGTCAGGGAGCGCAGCGGCTGTTCCACGATCAGTTTGACCCCGACGGCGGCCGCCAGGTGGACGACCACGTCGCACCGGTGGACCAGTTCGTCGACCATGAGTTCGTCGAGGACCGAGCCGTGGACGACGCGTAGCCGGGGGTGGCCCGTGACCTGGAGAAGGTTGGCCGAGCGTCCGGTCGACAGGTTGTCCAGAATCACGACCGAGTCACCGCGTGCGAGCAGCGCGTCGGTCAGATGGGATCCGACGAAACCACTCCCTCCGGTTATCAGGTAGGTGTTTGCTGTTGAGTTGCTCACCGACTTCTCCCGAATTTCGTGTGGGATGGAGACTGCTGGGTATTTGCGGGTGGCGAGAGCACGGCGTCAGGTGCACGTGCCGAGTCCCCGCCCGTCACCGCGACGTGAATCCACGGTCTTCTCGAACCACGCCACGGTTCTGCGGAGGCCGTCGTCCAGGGAGACGGGACGGACACCGGGGAACAGCCCGGCCAGCAGGTGGGGAGCGGCCTGCGACTCGCGGATGTCCCCCGTCCGCGGCGGCAGGAAGGTCGCCTCGACCGGCTGGCCGAGGACCGAGGCGAGGACGTCCTTCAGAGACAGCAGTGAGACGCGTGTGCCGAATGCCAGATTCACCGGCTTTCCACTTGTCACCCGCCGGGTGGCCGCGTCCACCAGGACGTCGGTCACCGATCCCACATAGGTGAAGTCGCGTGCCTGCTCTCCGTCGCCGTGGATCGGCACCGGCCGCCCCCGCAGGGCTGCGGAGACGAACATCGGGATGACGGCCGCGTAGGCGTGGTCGGCGGCCTGCAGGGGGCCGTAGACGTTGAAGAAGCGGAACGGCAGAACCGGCAGGCCGTAGCTTTCGGCGTACGCCAGGGCATACGCCTCCGCGGCCAGCTTGCCGGCGCCGTACGGGCTGAGCGGACGGGTGGGCAGGTCCTCGTGCTTGTGCGGCTCCATGCTGTCGCCGTACACCGAGGACGAGGAGGCGAGGATCAGATGCGGCCTCCTCGGGCGGCACGCCTCCAGGACGTGGACGGTTCCGGTGGCGTTGACGGTGTGGGAGGCCAGGGGGTCGGCCAGCGACCGCGGCACCGAGGGCCGCGCGGCCAGGTGGATCACGTGGGTGGCGTCCGCGACGAGCTTCGCCAGCAGCTCCCCGTCCAGGATGCTGCCCGTCACGAGGTCCACCCCGAGGCCGTCCAGGTTGGCCGGATCTCCGCTGCTCAGGTCGTCCAGCACCGTGACGCCCTCGGTCTCCGGCCTGGTCGTGAGCGCGCGGCAGAGGTTCGCGCCGATGAACCCGGCGCCGCCGGTGACAAGGAATCTCATCGGAGTGTTCCCTCCGCGACCGGCCGGGACCCGCGCGCGCCGCAGAGCGACCGGTAGAGCGCCTCGGTGTCCGCGACGAGGCGCTCCACTCCGAACGAGGCGGTCGTCCAGTAGAGCGCGGACTCGCCCATCCGCCGTGCCAGCCCCGGATCGAACAGCAGCCGTACGGTGTGCGCCGCCAGTTCGCCCACGTCGGCCGAGGCCAGCAGACCGGTGTGACCGTCTCTGACGATCTCGGCGACGCTCCCCACCCGGGTGGAGACGACCGGGGTCCCGGTCATCCCGGCCTCGATGAGGGTCAGCGGTGTGCCCTCGTTGTCGGAGGTCAGCACGACCACGTCGGCCGCGGCGTAGACCGTCTCCACGTCTCTTCTCCACCCCAGCAGGTGGAAGGAGTCGCGGACGGGCTCGATGCTCCGCTCGACCTCCCGGCTCAGCTCACCGCCTCCGCAGACGACGAAGCGGCATCCCGGGACCCGCTGGAGCACGGCGTCGGCCACCGCCAGGAAACGGTCGGGCCGCTTCACCTGGGTGAGGCGGCCCACGTACGCCACGACGGGCGCGTCCATCGGAAGACCCAGCGCGGCACGGGCCGCCCCCCGTTCGGGAACGTGACCCAGCTCGACACCGGTCGGAATCACGGCGTACTGCTCGGGCCGGCCGATCCGGGCCCTCAGCAGGTCCTCGCGCACCTGGGATCCGACGGCCACCAGCCGGTCGGACATGGTGGCGAGCAGCCGCTCCGACCAGATGTAGAGGTGGCGCTTGGGCGATGAGAAGTATCCGTGCAGGAGGTGGCCGTGGAAGACGTGCACCCTGGCGGAGCCGACGCCGGCCAGCCGGGCGGCCGTACGCCCCAGCGCGCCCGCCTTGGCCGTGTGGGTGTGCACCACGTGTGGGCGGAACTCGCGCATGGCGGAGGTCAGGTGGATCAGGGCGCGGAGGTCGTCGGCGGGCCGGACCGACCGGCCGAGACCCGGGACCCGGTGGATCCGCACGTCGGCCTCGTGGAGCCGGAGGTGATCGCCTTCGCTGGCGTCGACCTCCCCGGTGTAGAGGCGATGGTCGAACTCCTCACGGTTCAGTCGCTCGTACACCCCCAAGACCTGGGTGGCCGGGCCGCCGACATTCATGCGTGCGATGATTTCCATGACACGAATCCGTCTATCCGGCTTCATTACTGGCTCCTCAGTGGTGGGCCTGGTCACCCCGGAGAAGCTAGCTCGCCGTTTGACCTGTTCGCCGCCACCGTCACGGCGGCGGCGAAATGTTTTCCCGCTCCCTACCTCCGCATGATCGAGTTGTTCCGCTCGGGGCGTTCACCGGGCCGGATGTGGGCGCAGTCCCGACAAACCGCGATACCTCGTCGGCGCGAGATCCATATTTCGGGTGATTGACAAAGGATTAGACAAGGACACGCCCGATTTACGGTTTTCGGTGACCTGTTGGTTGTATGTGACGGTCGCTGGTGTTGTTCGGGGGGCCGGTCGTGACCCGATCGGTGGGAAAGGCCCGCGCGTGGCCGCCGGATCACGGTTTTGCGGCGGCGGATCGGAAAGAAACCGCATGCGGTGGTAATCGCCGGACCAGGAACGGCCCCGGGGGGCGATGTCGCATCTTCCCGGCGCTAGCGTCGCCGTTGCAAAGCCGCCTGCCGGTGATTCAGCCGACCGCCGGCCTCCGCGGCGCGATCCAGAAAAGCGGCTGAGGGTGACTGCCAATGGAATATTTCATCGTCGTCGCGGCCGCGGTGGTGCTGGTCCTTCTCGTGCACGCCGGCCTGGAGGCGAAGGTCGCGCGGCGGGTGCTCCCGGTGCTGCTCGCCGCGTTCGCCGTCCGGCTGGTCGTCCATGTCCTGGTGCTGCGGGGCACCGTCATCGGATACGGCGGCGACAACGTCGGCTACGAGATGAGGGCCTTGGACGTCGTCGAGTACTGGAGGCACGCGGGTTTCCAGTACGTCACCTCCGAGCAGATGCCCTACCTCTACGACGCGAGCCTGCCGTGCAACGTCTTCGCGGTCGTCATCTACCTGTGCGGCGGCCCGGCCTCGCTGGCCTGCACGGCGGTGGTGGCCCTCCTGGCCTGCGCGCTGTGCACTGTGGTGTACCGGTTCGCGAGGCTCGTCGGCGCGGACGAGAACGCGTCGTTCCGGCTGCTGTGCGTGACCGCGTTCATGCCCGCGTTCCTGCTGCACACCTCGGACACGTTCAAGGACGGCTTCAACGCGCTCCTGGTCGTGGCCTGTCTCGGTCTCGCGGTCTCGAACATGCGCCGGTTCGGTGTGCGGAAACTGCTCCTGCTCGGGATTCTGCTCTGGGCGCTGTGGTACGTGCGCCCGTACATGGTCTTCATGTGCGCCGTGCCGCTGCTCTTCGCCGCCGTCAACCGCGGTCGCGGCCTCTCCCCGCGTGCCCTGCTCGTCTTCTCCGCGCTGCTGGCGTCTGTACTGCTCCTCCTGGGGGGCGCCGATGAGGAGACGCCCATAGGCGCCATGCGCGGGCAACTGGACCAGGGGCAGTCGGAGGTCGCCATCCGCGCCAACACCGACGAGGGCTCGGGTGTCGTCTTCGACGACGGCGGTGACCCGTGGGGTGCCCTCGGCCCCAAACTCCTCTACACGCTTCTCTCTCCCTTTCCCTGGACGGGGGGGAGCCTGGCGCTGCAACTCGGCAAGGTCGACGTGCTGGTGTGGTATTTCCTTCTCCACGGCGCCGTCCGCGGGGCTCGGCGGCTCTGGAGAACCGACCGTGCGATGCTGATGATTCTCCTGCTCTTCATCGTTCCGAGCACGATCGCCTATGCGACGACCATGGCCAACATTGGGCTTATCTTTCGCCAGCGCATGCCGATCGTCATGATCACAAGCCTGCTGGCGGCATTAGCATGGACCAGGATTTCACCAGAAGGCCCTTCCGTGGAAAGCCCTTCGTCGGAAAGCCCGGAGCCCTCGGACTCACTCCCGGTTGAAAGGCCCGCTTTCGCAGGTCGATGAGCTGGATTCCCGAGCCGGGCCCTTCTCGCCCCGCCTCTGTTCTCTACCCGCTGTCTCACCCTCTGCAGTGCACTTTTTAGGATCGGAGCCAAGCCGTGACGATGAGTCGAATGGAGACGGCCTCCCGGGACCGCTTCGCCTTCGGTGACAACTGGCTGAAATTCATCGAGCTCGTGGACGAACGGCGCGTCGAGCAGGCCGCGGCGTCGCTGACGGCCGCCCTCGGCGTCACAGACCTGACCGGCCGCGCCTTTCTCGACATCGGTTGCGGCAGCGGGCTGTTCTCACTCGCGGCCCTCCGCCTGGGGGCCAGGGTCCACTCGTTCGACTACGACCCCGACTCGGTGGCCGCGTGCGGACGGCTCAGAGAGAGGTTCGCCGGGGATCGGCGTGGCGAATGGACCGTGGAGCGGGGCTCGATCCTCGACGACACCTACATCGGGGGACTCGGCGTCTTCGACGTCGTCTACTCCTGGGGCGTTCTGCACCACACCGGTGAGATGTGGCGCGCGATCGGCGGCGCCTCCTCCCTGGTCGCGCCGGGCGGGTCGCTGTTCGTCTCCATCTACAACGATCAGGGCCCGGCCAGCCGCCTGTGGTGGCGCGTGAAGCGGCGCTACGTCCAGGCCGGCCCGCTGACGAGGCACACGCTCGTCGCGGTGGGGGGAGCGTACTTCGGTGCCCGGCAGGTCATGGTGAGGCTGGTCAAGGCGGCGTCGGGCACGCCAGCGGATGGCGCCCTCCCGAGGGGGATGTCGTTCCGGCACGATCTCGTCGACTGGATCGGGGGCTTCCCGTTCGAGGTCGCCTCGCCCGAGCAGATCTTCTCATTCCTCCATGTCCGTGGGTTCGAGCTGAGCTTTCTGAAGACGTGCCGGGGCAGCCTTGGCTGCAACGAGTACGTCTTCACCGCGCCCGCGCGGACCTGACGGAATCCCGTCCTCCGGCCCGGTCCCACCGGTCGCAGACCGGGCGGCCGGGCCGGGCCGCCGGGGGAGCAGCGAGATCACCCAGCGCACATCGTCGGCCCGGGGCAGCAGCTCCCGTACCCCCACCCCGGCCACCCACGCGAACCACCCCACCGCCGTCGCCGCCAGCGCCGTGTAGCCCAGGCTGGAGGCCAGAGCCGCCCCGGCGGCACCCCACCGCGGGATCAGCAGCACGTTCAGCGCGAGGTTGAGCGCGAGGGCCCCGAGGGGGAGGACGGCCATGCTCAGGGGCCGGCCGAGCCGTACGAGATACTGGTCGGTGGGCCGGGTCAGCGACAGTGCGATCGCACCGGGAGCCAGCAGGAGCAGCGGGGCCACGCTGCCGGTGTAGGCGTCGCCGTACAGGAGGGGGATCAGCGTGGGGGAGGCGATCGCCAGCACGGCGGTGACGGCCGAGCAGAGCAGCAGGTTGAACCGGAGCGCGCGAGCCGTCACGTCCCGGGCGGTGCCCTCGTCCTCGCCCGCCTGACGGTACACGGTGACCTGGGCTATCGCGTCGGTCGGTACCCACGCGAGGGCCAGGAGGGCGCCGGCCGCGGCGTACAGGCCCACCTCGGCCTCCGAGACGAAGATGTTCAGCAGGAACACGTCCGCGGTCTGCAGGAGATGGTGGCAGATCAGCCCGATGTGGTAGCGGCCCGACAGGGAGAGCTGCCGCCGGGCGAGCGTCGCGTCGCCGCGGAGTACGGCGGGACCGAGTGATCGCAGGAACAGCGCGACGGGTGCGGTCGTGGCCATCGCCCAGCAGACGACCGCCGAGGTGACGGTCAGGTTTCCGGTGACCGCGAGGACCACGACCGGCAGGGAGAGCACCAGGGCGGACAGGATGACCCCCCGGTTGGCCAGGGCCGTCCGAAACTGCAGGAGCGCGATGCCGTTGAGGTTGCTCGACGCGATGCCGAACGGTACGGCCAGCAGGGCGATGCCCAGCGGGTGGGGTGTCAGGCCCGGTACGAACGTGATCACCACCCCGAGGGTGAACAGGGCGGACACCGTGCCGAAGAGCAGCCCGAGGAGAAGCCCGTTGCCCGTCAGGGAGCGGTGCCGCGTGGGGTCGGGCCAGAGCGCGATCTGCGACTTCCCCACCGACAGGTGGCCCGCGACGATCGCCGTGGTGGCCGTGGTCACGATCATCGCGTAGACGCCTCGGCCCTCGGGCTGCAGCGTGCGCGCTATGAGCACGGTCGTCGCGGCGGACAGCGCCAGCCGCAGCCCGTTACTGGCCGCGGTCTGGACGATCCTGGTGGTGGTCGGGCTCATGTCAGCGGCGCCGGGCACCCGGCCGCCGCCGTGGTGGCGCCGCCCGGGACCGCGTGCGCCCGGTGCCACAGCTCGAACTGGAGCAGCGTCCACAGCCGTTCGCCGTGGTCGGCGCCCTCCATGTGCCGCCGGAGCAGGGCTCGGATCGCCGCCGGCCGGAACAGGTCCCTGTCCCGGGCGGTGTCGTCGGTGAGCGTGTCGTGGGCCAGCTCCCGCAGCTCGCCGCGGAGCCAGGCGGCCAGCGGCACGCCGAACCCCTGTTTGGGGCAGCGCAGCAGCTCCTCGGGCAGCCAGGGGGCGACCGCCCTCTTCAGCAGTAGTTTTGTCCGGGTGCCGCGGATGTTCGACGCCGGGGGAAGGCCGGCGGCCCACTCCATCAGATGGTGGTCCAGGAACGGGGAGCGGGCCTCCAGGGAGTTGGCCATCGTGGTGATGTCGACCTTCACCAGCAGGTCACCGGGGAGATAGGTCACGGTGTCGACGTCCATGACACGGCCGAGATCGGTGTCGGCCGACGAGCGGTCGAAGACCGTCTCCAGCAGGTGGTGGCTGTCCACCCCCGCCACCCGGTCACGGAACGCGTCGCTGTAGATCGCGGACTTCTGCTCCCGGGTGAAGCAGGACATCAGATGGGGGTAGCGCCGGGCCGGCCGTTCCGCGGCGAAGCGCAGCAGCCAGCCGAGCCGCCTGGCCGTGGTCCCCGTGTCGCCGCGTTCGGTGAGCAGGGTGCCGAGCCGGGCGGTCATCGCCGCGAGGGCGGAGGGCAGGGCCGGGACCCGGCCCGTCTGGTTCATCAGGACGTAGCGCTGGTAGCCGCCGAAACTCTCGTCTCCGCCGTCGCCGTTGAGCGCGACGGTGACGTGGTCGCGGCTCAGCTGCGCCACGTAGAAGCTGGGGATCGCAGAGGAGTCGGCGAACGGCTCGTCGAAGTGCCAGGCGAGACGGGGCAGGACGCCGAGCAGGTCGGTCGTCACGACGAGCTCGTGGTGGTCGGTGCCGTACCGTTCGGCGACCATCCGCGCCTTGTGCCGCTCGTCGTAGCGGCTCTCCTCAAAACCGATGCAGAACGTCTTGACCTGCTCCCGGCTCTGCATGGCCATGGCCGCCACGACCGCCGACGAGTCGACCCCACCGGACAGGAACGCCCCGAGGGGCCGCTCGCTCACCATCCGGATCCGGGTCGCCTCCAGGAGCAGCTCGCGCAGCCGTTCCTCCTCCGCCCGCTCGTCCGTCACCGTCCGAGGGGTGCGGTCCGGCTCCCAGTAGCGGCGCACGGTGACCCGGCCGCGCTCCCAGACGAGCAGATGTCCGGGGGGAAGCTTGTGCACGTCCTGGTAGATCGACCACGGCGCGGGGACGTACTTGTAGGTCAGATAGTGGTGCAGGGCGACCGGATCGAGCTCGCGGCGCATCCCCGGATCCTGCGCGAGGGACTTCAGCTCCGAGCCGAACCAGATCGAGGTCTGGTCGGCCCGCCAGTAGAGCGGTTTCTTTCCCACCCGGTCCCGGGCCAGGACCAGCCGTTCCCGGTCGCGATCCCAGACGGCGAAGGCGAACATGCCGCGGAGCCGCTGGACCAGGTCGGCGCCGTGCTCCTCGTAGAGGTGGACGAGGCACTCGGAGTCACCCGCGGCGCGCAGCCGGTGCCCCCGCCGTGCCAGGTCCTGACGGAGCTCGGCGAAGTTGTAGATCTCACCGTTGAAGACGGCGACGATCCGCTCGTTCTCGTTGTAGACGGGCTGGCCGCCGGTGGCCACGTCGATGATCGCCAGCCGGCGCATGCCGAGCGCCGCGCGTTCGTCGTGGTGGTAGCCGTCGCCGTCGGGACCCCGGTGCACGATGACGTCGCACATGCGCCGGACGAGCTCCGGGTCGGGGTGGAGCATCGACGCCATTCCGGCTATTCCGCACATCTGGCCTCCAGCAGTCGTCGGTACAGGGCGATGTGCTCCTCGACCATGACGGTCATGTCGAGGTTCTTGGCGGCCCAGGCTCGTGCGGCGGCTCCCAGCCCGGCGCCGAGCTCCGGATCGTCGAGCAGCCGCAGGACCGCCTCAGCCAGAGCCGCCGGGTCCGAGGCGGGGATCAGCACCCCCCGGCCGTCGAGCAGCTCGGGGGTGCCGCCCACCGAGGTGGCGACGATCGGCCGCCCCGCGGCCATCGCCTCCATGACGGCGTTGCTCAGTCCCTCGGAGAGCGAGGGGAGGACGACCACGTCGGCCCGGGCCACGAGCCCCCGGGGGTCGTCGACGGACCCCCGGAAGCGGACGTCGAGGCCGAGTACGGAGGCCTGCCGCTCCAGCCGGTCGCGCTCGGGCCCGTCGCCGGCGAGGACGAGCGTGCACGGCCGCCCCCGCCGGGCGAGCGTCGCGGCGGCGTCGAGCAGGAAGCGGTGCCCCTTCACCGGATGGAGATTGGCCACGCAGACGATCACGGGCAGGTGGGTGCCGACCTCCTCCGGCTCGACCGGCTCGAACGCCGACGCCGGCAGGCCGTTGTAGATCACACTCAACTTGCGTGCCGGCAGACGCTCGGATGCGCGGGCGTCCTGCGCGACGGCGACCGCGTTGGCCACCACGTGGTCGGTGATGCGGGTCGCCGCCCGCTCCAGGGCGAAGACCCATCGGCGCCCCCGCTTGTAGAAGCCCTGGCTGCGGCGGCCCGAGACGACGACCGGAACCCCGGACAGCCGGGCGGCGGGCGCGCTCAGCACATAGTCGAAGTACAGGAAGGCGTGGAGCACCTGTGGTCGCAGCCGTCGCAGCAGGCGGAGCAGGCGCATGCCGGCGCCGAGGTTGTGGACCAGGGCCGACGGCCGCACCAGGGACGTCAGGGAGGGGACGAAGTCGAGCTGGTGCACCTCCACCCCCGCCAGGCGCAGGGCCGTCAGGTGTGGTCCGCTCTCGCAGGTGAGGATCACATGCGTGTCGATGTTCCTCGCCCGCAACCCCTGAGCGAGCAGGGACAGCTGCGCCTCCGCGCCTCCCCGTCCCAGCTGGTTGATGACGAGCGCAACGCGTCGCAGGTCTGCCCGGTCTTCTGCCGTCACGACGGTATCCCCTTCCGGTCGACGCTCAGGGTGATCGTGATCTAACCGAGAGTGTCCGGATCGGCCGTCGTGGTCAAGGTCGTCGGAAGGCGTGTCGTGGTGGCTCGGTCAAGGTCGTGCCATTGTCCCGGCGACACCGGTCCGTCCCGCGGAAAAGACGGGCAAAACATCGCGGAGCGTAAACGTCCCGGCTCGGCCCCGGAGTTCGTGTCGCCAGACTTGCGCCCATGATCAAGCCTTCGCTCCGTCATGATCCCGCGCCGGGCCCGTCCGGGCTCGGCGCGGGTACCGAGGCCGCCCGGCGTCCCGGTGGGGAAACGCCCTCCATCCGGCGCCGGAGACCGTGGCGCCCCCGTGTGTCGAGGTGGTCGCCCGCGGCGTCCGTGACCGTCCTCACCGTGGTGGTGCTGGGTTTCCACGGAGTCTCCCTCGCGGACACGGCCCTCTTCGCGGCCTATGTCGTCCTGGGACTCACCCTGCCCGGGCTGCTGCTGATCCGCGCCCTGTACGGCGGCACGCGCACCCGGGCCGAGGAGGTCGCGCTCGGCACCACGCTCGGTTACGCCGTCGAGGTGATCGCCTACATCGTGGCCCGCGCGGCCGGGGCACCACTGCTCGTGCTCCTGTGGCCGATCACCACGTACGCGGTCTTCCTGACCGTCCCCCGGCTGCGGAGACACTGGAGAGACGCGTCCCACCTGCGGGAGTCACCGCTCTGGTGGTCGTGGTCCCTGGCACTGGTCACAGCCTTCCTGGTGGTCTGGAGCGCCCTGACGTTCTTCGGCAGGCAGGCCCTCACCTGGCCCGACCGTGCCGCCGCCGCGATCGACATGCCGTTCCACCTGGCCCTCGTCGGCGAGCTGCGGCATCACATGCCTCCCTCGGTGCCCTGGGTCGAGGGGGAGCCCCTCCTCTACCACTGGTTCGTCTACGCGCACCTGGCGGCGGCGAGCTGGGTGACCGGAGTGGAACCGGCGGTGCTGCTGCTCCGTCTCGGCATGCTGCCCATCCTGGCCGCGCTCGTCGTCCTCCTGGCCATGACCGGGCGGCAGATCATGAACTCGTGGGCCGGGGCGCTGGTGGCCGTCGTCTCCACGCTCTTCGTCGCGGCCCCGAGCCTGTATCTGGGCGCGAACCCGAACTTCACCTGGGGAAGCATCCAGGAGATCGCGTGGCTGAGTCCCACCCAGACCTTCGGGGCACTGCTGTTCGCCCCGGCCGTCGTCATTCTCGTCGACCTGCTCGAACGCCCCAGGCGTGACGGCGGCGCCTGGCTCCTGCTGGGTGTCCTTCTCATCGCGGTGATGGGCGCCAAGGCGACCTACCTGCCCCTGCTCGCCGCCGGCCTGGCGGCGGTGACGGTGACGGAGACGATCCGGCGGCGCCGTCCGCACCTGCCCTCGCTCGCCGCGCTGGGGATGACCGTGGCATGCCTGATCTTCGCGCAGCTCGTGCTCTTCGGGCAGGTACGGCAGGGCACGGTCGTCTCCCCCCTCTCGTTCACCAACCTGACGTGGGAGAAGCTGGCCGGCCCCGGCGGCGAGGCCGGTCCGTCACCGGGGGCGGCGCTCGGTTTCACCGCGGTCTACCTGCTGTGCTGGGCCGTCGCCTGGTGCGGTGTCCTCGGGCTGCTGAGCCGTCCGCGCCTGCTCGTACGGCCCGCCGTGGTCCTCATGCTCGGCGTGGGCGTGGCGGGTCTCGGCGCGGTGCTCCTTCTCGCCCATCCCGGCCTCAGCCAGCTCTACTTCCTGCGGAGCGCCTCCCCCTATCCGGTGATCGTCGCCGTCTACGGGCTCCTCGTCGTCCTGCGCCGGGCGCGGGCGTCGTTCGGCGCGACGGCGTGCGCCGCCGCCGCGGGGGCCACCACCGCCTACCTGGTCCCCGTCGCCTGCGGGGTGCGGGTCCCGCTCGATCCGGGCCAGGCGGCCGATGCCCTGTACCGTCCCTACGCCGCGCTGGTCGCCGTGGTGATCCTGGCCTTCGCCGTACTGGCCCTCGCCGGGCGGCGCGTGGCCGTAAGGCGGGCCGCCAGGGGGCTTGGAACCGGGCGGCACAGGCTGCGCGCCCGGGCTCTGCTGCTCGTCATGGTCGCGGCCGTCGGCCTGCCGTCGGCCGCGCACGCGCGTGTCCTCTCCCTCGTCTACAGGGGCTGGCCCGCCTATCAGACCGGTGGTGACAGCGGATGGACGGAGCTCGGCCGGGTCCCCGCGGGGGCCTTGACGGCCGGTCAATGGCTGCGCGCCCACTCGGCCCCCGACGACCTGATCGCCACGAACACGCACTGCCGCTGGGGGCGGGAGAGCCCGTGCGACAGCAGCCAGTTCTGGGCTGCCGCGCTGACCGAGCGGCACGTGCTGGTCGAGGGCTGGGCCTACACCTCGACGAACATGGACCGCCGCGGTTCGGAGGTGCCGCCCCAGTACCGTCCCTTCTGGGACGGCGAGCTGATGCGGGCCAACGAGGCGGTCTTCGCCGCGCCGTCGGCGGACGCGGTCCGGCTGCTGAGGGAACGCTACGGTGTGCGCTGGCTTCTGGCCGACGAGCGCGGCCTGGGCCTCGGCTCGCGGATCGGTGATGTCGCCGATCTCCGCTTCCGCTCCGGCGACTACGCCGTCTACCGGCTTCCCGACGCCCCCTGAACACCCGAACCCCCCTGAATGCCCGGCTCCCCTTTCCCGGGGAGCCGGGCTCGTCTGCGCCCGGGGACTCATCCCCGGGCGAGGTTCTCAGAGATAGTCGAGCACCACGTCGACCCAGTAGTTGGTGGACTGGAAGGAACCGGTGGGGAAGGTGTTCGACGCGCCGTAGGCGTAGAGGCCGTTGCCTCCGCTCGTCCCGTCGGCGAGCGCGGTGAGCGGTCCCCTCACGTGCGGTGAGACGAAGTACGGTCTCGACACCGAGTAGAAGCCCGAGGTGGTGTGGTAGGAGACGACGTAGACGGTGCCCGCGGTGATCTGGACGGGGGTGGAGAAGTTCACCTGCTGCCACCCTGAAGGGGTCTCGTCGACGAACGTCGCCGTGGCGAGGAGCTGCCCGCCGACGGTCCAGAGGCTGCCGGTGTGGGTGCCGGTGTTCAGCGTCCCCTTGTAGAACCGGACGCCCCTGACCAGGCCGGTCGTGGTCGAGGTGAACTTCACCCCCAGCGTGGCCGCCTGGGCGTCGTTGTTGGAGTCGACCTCCGGTGAGGTCAGGGAGGTCCACAGGGTGTTCGACGGCGCGAACACCACGTCGACCCAGTAGTTGCTGGACTGGAAGGTGTTGCTGGGGAAGGTGCTCGACGCGCCGTAGGCGTAGAGGCCGTTGCCCCCGCTCGCCCCGTCGGCGGGCGCGGTGAGCGGCCCGTTCGCCAGTGGCTCGGTGAAGTACGGTCTCGACACCGAGTAGAAGCCCGAGGTGGTGTGGTAGGAGACGACGTAGACGGTGCCGGCGGTGATGGGCACGGGGGTGGAGAAGTTCACCTGCTGCCAGCCGGAGACGGTCTCGCCGGTGAAGGTCGCCGTGGCGAGGAGTTGCCCGTCGGCGGTCCAGAGGCTGCCGGTGTGGGTGCCGGTGTTGAGCGCGCCCTTGTAGAACCGGACGCCTCTGATCGTGCCGGTCGTGCTCGCCGTGAACCTCGTCCCCAGGGTGACCGCCTGGGCGTCGTCGTGGGACGCCTCATCCGGGACCGCGGTGTTGTCCCAGAGGCTGTTCTCCAGAATGAACACCAGGTCGACCCAGTAGTTGCTGGACTCGAAGGTGTTGCTGGGGAAGGCGCTCGACGCGCCGTAGGCGTAGACGCCGTTGCCCCCGCTCGCCCCGTCGGCGAGCGCGGTGAGCGGCCCGTTCGTCAGCGGTGCGGTGAAGTACGGTCTCGACACCGAGTAGAAGCCCGAGGTGGTGTGGTAGGAGGCGATGTAGGTGGTGCCGGCGGTGATCTGGACGGGGGTCGGGAAGTCCACCTGCTGCCAGCCGGAGGCGGTCTCGTTGACGAACGTCGCCGTGGCGAGGAGCTGCCCGCCGGCGGTCCAGAGGTCGCCGACGTGGGTGCCCGTGTTGAGTTCCCCCTTGTAGAACCTGATCCCCGTGACGAAACCCGAGTTCGCGGCCTGGAACTTCACCCCGCCCTCGACCGGGGCGGGGTCGTTGTGCGAGGCTTCGGCGGGTACGGCGGTCGGCGACCAGAGGGTGCAGGGGCATCCCGAGGTCACGTTCACGGTCGTGGTCGTCGGGGGCGCCTGAAGGTTGCCGATGTCGTCGACCGCCCTGACCGTGATCGTCGCCGGTCCGGTGGTGGTCGGTGTCCATACGAACTGCCAGGTGGCGCGGCCGACCGCCGAGGACCAGGTGGTGCCGCCGTCGAGTGACACCTCGACGCCCCCCACGACGCCGCCCCCGGTGTCGGCCGCCGTTCCCTGGATCAGCACCTCCGCTCCGGTCGGCACGGACGCCTCGCTCACCGGGGCGGTGATGGCCGACGTCGGGGGAGTGGTGTCCGTCGACGCGGTCGCCGGCACCAGGCCCTCCTGAAGGGTGACCGGCTGGGTGTTCATGTCGGCGAAGAGGTTGACCGTCGCCTGCTGCATCCGGATGTCCGTCGGTGAGCCGGACCGGTCGTGGTTGGCGTCGAGCCCCCACGCCCACTGGGTGGTGCCCGCGCCGAAGACGAGGGCTCCGCTCGCCTCCTTGTACAGCGTCAGGTTGTGAACCGCCTCCCCGTTGCCGTAGGTGCTGCCGAAGTCCAGCAGATAGGACGAAACGCTCAGCGGTGTTTGGGAGTACCTCACCAGCCCCGACGGCGTGACGGCGTTGTCGGGGGCCTCGTCCCATTCGTAGCCGAGCGTTCCCGCGGGGAAGGTGGCCGTCTGGCCGGCGGGCAGGGTCGCGATGGAGGTGTTGCGCCACAGCCGCATGTCGCCGTACTCGGCGGGGACGGTTATCGCGTCGTTGACGACGCCGTTGACGCTGAACAACGTCCCCATCAGGCCGTTCTCCGGTCTGCCGCCGTCCGACGGCGGGGAGAAACGCGGGTCGCGCCATGTCCCGGTCCACTGGGTGTTCGGGTCGATCTTGGCGTTGGCCAGCGTCTCCTTGTAGCAGACGAGCGTCCGGTACGGTGTGCCGGTTCCGTCGATGCTGTTCTCCCACCGGGTCTTCCAGAAGCTCTGGTTTCCGGAGAAGAAGGCGAGGTTGACGCCGCCGTTCCCGGCGTTCGTCACGTTGGTCCGCATCTCGTCCGACCAGTACTCGTCATGACCGGAGGAGATGAAGATCTTGTGTTCGAGCAGTTCCGCCGCCCGCGTCACGGTGTCGACGTTGGTGGTGTAGCTCACGTCGTATCCGTTGGCCTCGACCCACCTGACCATCGGGTACTCGGAGTTGAAGAACCAGCTCTCCACCGAGCCGTTACAGCAACTACTGCCGCGGGTGGTGAACGGGCGGTTGTAACTGACCTTGTAGGCCCGCCCCGGCGGGCCGCTGCTCAGGTAGAGGCTGGTCCCGCCGTAGGTGTTGTAGGCCTGCCAGGTGGCGTCGGAGGTCTGGAGGAGGATGTCCGCGCCGCGCTCGTCGTCCCGGACCACGAATATCATCTGGCTGGCGCCGCTGGTCCCGTCCTGCCGGATGAGGTTCGCGATGTAGACCCCCGAGACGGCGTCGGCGGGCACCGCCCAGGAGGCGGAGACCCCCCAGTTGCCGCAGTCGACCATCTGGGACGCCGCGTCGTTCACGCAGGCCGGCTGCGTCTGGGGCAGGGAGGCCGAGGGGTTGACGGTCGTTATCTTCCGCGCCCCCATTCCGGCGTAATATCCGATGCGGTAGATGTCGATCCGGTAGCTGGTCGCCGCGGTGTTCACCTTGAACTGTATGGTTTCGCCGTGGTTGACGCTTATTTTGGTGGCATATCCCTGAATGTTGCTGCTGCCCGCTCCCGGGATGTTCCATTCGCTGGAGGGATTACCGGGGAGGCTGTTCTCCAGGCAGATCACGGAAGTCGGCGGGCAGGCGGCACGGAATGCCCGGTTACCGGGGTTCGTGGCCTTTCTCGCTCTGCCTTGGCTATTTTCAGTGGGTTTTTCCCCGACGGGCCGTTCTACTCCGGGTTTTTCCCCATCCGGTTGTTCCTCACCCGGTGAGCCGGTCTCCACGGGGGTGGTGTTCTCCCCGCCGGGCGCCGGGTGGCCGGATGCCGGACCGGTGGGAGGTGGGGCGGCGGGAGGTGGGGCGGGCGGCGCCGTCTCCTGGGCGGCGTCCGCAGCCGGGGCCGGGCCGGTCTCCGCGGGACGGGCGTCTCGCGGAGACCGTACTCCCTCCGGGAGGGGGGTATCCGCCGCCACCTGCGGGGCGCCCTCCTGCGCGGGCGGGGCTTCCGGGCCATCGGTGCTCCCCGCCCGCGCATCGCTCTGGCCGATGCGCGGGACGGGGGCCAGCCCCCAGGCGGCCCCCGGGGTGACGGCCGTGACGGCCGTGCAGACCCCAAGGGCGAGTACCGCGATCGGGAACATCCGCCGTCGCATGAGACCTCTCCTCGTTGTGCGTCGCGTGCAGCCTCTGATCGCGACCTCGCGGCGGAGCCCCCGGCGGCCGGGGAGAGGCAGGGGCGGGCGAAAGGCGGCGATGTCCGAGTTCCGGGCAATATTACCGAGGGAGAAGGGGGTTTCCTCGCGGAACGAGCGCCGGTTCCGATCTTATGTCAGAAGATCATTTGTGGCGGGGGCAATGCCCTTCCGTAGCCTTTTCAGGAACGGTGGGCTGCCATTTCTGACAATCCCCTTTTTTGTGGAGTGCTGGATGGATCGGCATTATGTAAGGCTTACGTAATGGTTCGCCAGGAAATGAGAGTGTAATGCGTGTCGGCCGATCAGGCCGGTGTTCACTGCGACCGTGAGCGAAACCGATCTGAAGAGCATCCCATTCAATCGAACGCATATCTCGGACAACGAGCTCGACTACCTGGCACAGGCCGTACGCCAGGGGTTCACCTGCGGGGACGGGCCGTTCACCCGGCGGGCCGCCGGGCTGCTGAGGGAGATGACCGGCGCCGGTGAGGCGCTGCTGACCACCTCCTGCACCCACGCGCTGGAGATGTCGGCGATCCTGCTCGACCTGCGGCCCGGCGACGAGGTGATCATGCCGTCGTTCACCTTCGTGTCGGCCGCCAACGCCTACGTCCTGCGCGGGGCGGTGCCCGTGTTCGTCGACTGCAGGCCGGACACCCTGAACCTGGACGAGCAACTGGTCGAGGCCGCGATCACCGACCGCACCCGGGCCGTCGTGGTCATGCACTACGCGGGGGTCGCGTGCGCCATGGACGCCCTCGGCGAGCTCTGCCGGCGGTACGGCCTGGCTCTCATCGAGGACAACGCCCACGGCCTGGGCGGCTCCTACCGGGAACGGCCCCTCGGATCGTTCGGCCGGATGGCCACCCAGAGCTTCCACGCGACCAAGAACGCGCAGTGCGGTGAGGGCGGTGCGCTCCTGCTGAACGACGCCGACCTGGTGGCCCGCGCCGAGATCGTCAGGGAGAAGGGCACCGACCGCAGCCGGTTCTTCCGCGGCCAGGTCGACAGGTACCGGTGGGTCGACGTGGGGTCGAGCTACCTGCCGTCCGACGTCCTCGCCGCGCAGCTGACCGCGCAGCTGGAGTCGTTCGGCGGGATCCAGCTCCGGCGGCACGCCGTGTGGCGCGACTACCACGAGGGGCTGGCGGACTGGGCCGCGGAGAACGGGGTGGCCCAGCCGATGGTCCCGGACGGCTGCGCCCATCCGGCACACCTGTACTACCTGCTCCTTCCCGACCTGGAGAACCGGCAGGCGTTCATCGGCCACCTCGCGGGGCGGGGGGTGCAGGCGACGTTCCACTACCAGCCGCTGCACACCGCGCCCGCCGGTCTGCGCCACGGGCGGGTCGCCCCCGGCGGGTGCCCGGTGACCGAGGAGGTCGCCGACCGCCTGGTACGGCTGCCGCTCTTCGCCGACCTGGGCGACGCCGGGACGGCCCGGGTGATCGACGCCGTCGTGACCTGCCGGATGCGCTGATGGGCTGGGACGACGTGATGGAGGAGCGGGCCGTACAGGCCGTGGAGTCCCCCCTGGAGTCCGCCCGGTTCGGCCGTTCCGTGGAGCGGCTCACCGTCTCCGCGGCGGCGGTGACCCCGTTCCCCGTGGTCCGCGAGGCCGTGCTGGGGTCGGCCGCCGACGTCATCGTGCTGCGATATCCGGCCGAGTATGTCGGCTGGTTCGCGGAACTGACCGTGCTCGGCCGGACCGCCGTGTTCGCGGACTCGCTGGTGTACTGGCGGCTGCGCGCCGGCCGGGGGCGGGCACCCGGACCGTCGCCGGATCCGTGGACGGCGGAGCCGGTCGGTCCCGAGGTGGCGCGCCGGCCGGTGTCCGCCATCTTCGCCGGGTACGGCAACCACTACCTGGCCAACCCCCTGTTCGACGCCGCCGGCGCGCTGGCGGGCTACCGGGAGTGGGCGCTGAGGTCCGCCGCCGAGGGCGGCTGCCTGGCCCTGCGGGATCACGGCTCCGGGAGCGTCCTCGGGCTGGCCACGCTGGAGGAGACCGCCGGCCGTACGGAGATCCTGCTGGCCGGGGTGGTCCCCGAGGCGCGCGGGCGCGGCGTCTACGCCCACCTGCTGAAGGCCGTCGAGGACCGCGCGTCGGCGCGGGGCGCCGCCGAGGTCGTCATCTCCACCCAGGGCCACAACACGCGGGTGCAGCGGGCCTGGGCGAGGTACGGGTTCGAACCCGTGCGGACCCTGCTCACCGTTCACCTGGTCTCGCCCGGCCTGCTCTCACCGTTCGTCCGGTCCGGAGCCGATCCCCGCGTGCACGGGCAGGCCGAGCCCGTCGGACTGCCGGGGCACGTCGAGGCCGCCGGCACCCCCGGCGCGCTCGCACACCACGTAGGCCGGCCGTCCCATTCCGCTGCCGTGTATCCGGCCGACGTACTCCCCGAGGACGCCGATGGACATCAGCTGGGCTGAGGAGAAGATCGCGATCATCGAGGCGACGGTGGTGAACCCGGCCACCGTCGTGTCACCGGTGGCGAAGCGCCACAGTACGGCGCAGCCCAGTGCCAGGCCGACGAGCCCGGCGAGGAACCCGAGATAGCTCGCCGCGCGCAGCGGAGCCGTGCTGTAGCCGAGGAGCATGTTCGCCGCGTGCCGTATCAGCAGGCGCGGCGTGTAGTTGGACCGCCCGTGGTCGCGTCCGCTCATGTGCACCCTGACCGAGCCCACCCTCGTGGTGACCCAGGACAGGGCCACGTCGATCGACACGTGTGGTCCGGACAGCTCCTCGAACCCGTCCCGCAGGCGTGTCCGGAAGGCGCGGAAGGCGCTGATCGTCCGGGCGGTGCGGATGCCCAGCGCGCCGGCCATGCCCGCCTTCACCGACCGGGACGCGAGGCTGCGGACGAATCCGTGCTCCTCCCGGTGCGGCACGCCGTACACCAGGTCGAGATGGTCGCCCTCAAGCGCGGCCAGCAGGAGGGGGATCTGCTCCGGCAGGTGCTGCAGGTCGTCGTCCATCGTGACGACGACCTCGAACTGGGCCTCCCTGACCCCGGCGACCAGCGCGTTGTGCTGGCCGTAGTTGCGGGACAGGTGCACCGCGCGGACGCCGTCGATCCGGTGGGCCAGTTCGGCGGCCGTCCTCCAGGTGTCGTCCGGGCTTCCGTCGACGACGAGGATCACCTCGTGGCGGACGGACATGTCACAGAGAACCTGGGTGAGCCTGGCCACCAGCGCCGGAAGAGTCCGCGCGGAGCGGTAACACGGAATAACCACCGACACTGACATTGATCCCCCGACTGTTATCCGGAGCCGACTAGGATTTCGTCGATTCCGCTGCCCGACCGTGATCCGGAGTGACCGCCACATGGTTGACGTCGAAAGTCGAACCGCCCGTGACAGGGATTCACATTTGGGACGGAGAGCTGTGATCTCGGCTCTTGGTGGCCACCGCATCACATATCTGCTGGCCGGCGCCATGACGGCCGCGCTCTATTACGCTCTCCTGGGTCTAGGATTGCTGACGACCAAAGGTGGGGTCGCCTATCTTTTCCTGGTCGTGGTCAGCCATTTTATCACCGTGGTGATTGTCTATCCGTGGTACCGGCTGGTGGTCTTCCGTGTCTCCGGGGAGCCGTGGCTGGCCGGTTACCTGCGGTTCTACCTGGTCGGGGCGGCCTTCCTGGCCGCATCACTCATCGGGCTGCCGATTCTGGTGGAATTCTGTGGAATTCCCATCATGGTGGCGCAGGCGATGATAATAGTCATGAGTCCTCCGCTAAGTTATGCGATCCACCGGACATGGACCTTCCGTAATCGCGGAAACGTGTGAGCCCGGCAACGTCTCCCACGCCCTTCGGCAAAGGTGCGCGACGGTGAAGAAACGCCGATTCAAGCCCACTGTAAACTCCGACGGCATGTGGTCACCGCGGCCATGCGTTTCCTCGCGAAAGGAACCACAGAACGTGAAGGCACTCGTTCTAGCGGGTGGCAAAGGGACGAGGCTGCGCCCGCTGACCCACACCTCGGCGAAACAGCTGGTACCCGTCGCCAACAAACCGGTGCTCTACTACGGGCTTGAGGCGATCCGGGAGGCGGGCATCACCGGCGTGGGCATCGTGGTCGGCGACACCGCGGCCGAGGTCCGGGCCGCCGTCGGGGACGGCTCGATGTTCGGCCTCGACGTCACCTACATTCCCCAGGAGGCTCCTCTCGGCCTGGCCCACTGCGTTCTGATCGCCAGGGAGTTCCTCGGAGACGAGCCCTTCGTGCTGTACCTGGGGGACAACTTCCTGGTGGGCGGCATCGCCGGCCTGGTGGACACCTTCCGCCGGGCGGACTACGACGCCCAGATCCTGCTCACCAGGGTCGCCGAGCCGCAGTTCTACGGGGTCGCCGAACTCGGGCCCGCGGGCGAGATCCTGAGACTGGAGGAGAAGCCGGAGCACCCGCGGAGCGACCTCGCGATCGTCGGGGTCTACATCTTCTCCCCGGCCGTCCACGAGGCGGTCCGGGCGATCACGCCCTCCGCGCGCGGCGAGCTGGAGATCACCGACGCCGTCACGTGGCTCATCGACCACGGCTCCCGGGTCCACTCACACCTCGTCGACGGCTACTGGAAGGACACCGGGCGGCTGCAGGACATGCTGGAGTGCAACCGCATCGTTCTCGAACGGATCGAGCCCGGCGTCAGGGGCACGGTGGACCGGCTCAGTGAGATCACCGGCAGGGTCGTCGTCGAGCGGGGCGCGGTGGTGGAGAACTCGATCCTGCGCGGGCCGATCGTGATCGGGGCGGACACCAAGATCACTTCTTCCTACATCGGGCCCTTCACCTCGATCGGGGCGAGATGCCTGGTGGAGAACGCCGAGATCGACTACTCGATCGTGCTCGACGGCTCCTCGGTCCACGGGGTGTCGCGCATCGCGCACTCCCTGATCGGGCGCAACGTCGAGGTGAGCCGCGCGACGGGCATGCCGAACACCCACGAGCTGATGGTGGGCGATCACAGCAGAATTCAGGTGCCCGCCTGAAGGTCTCTGTCACCGGTGACGGGCGGTTCCGGGGCCGGTGACGCGGCCCGAAGGGAGGGGCGCGCTGAGATCTCCGGAGGGGACCGTCCGGAGATCTCAGGGTTCAGCTGTTGACGGTCTGGATCAGTACGGGCGACACGCTCGGGGCGAAGTTGATCCACGCCTCGTTGACGGCGGTCTTGCCGCCCAGATAGACGGCGGTGATCTGGTGTGCTCCCACCGCCAAGCTCGATGTCGTGAACACCGCGGGGACACCGCTGCCGTGCCGGGCCACGCCGATGATGGTGGAGCCGTCTCTGAAGATCACTCTACCGGTGGGGACGATTGAACCGGTGATCGCCTGCACCGTGGCGGTGAAGGTGACCGCCTGCCCCGCCGTGGAGGGGTTGAGAGACGAGGCGAGGGTCGTGGCGGTCGGCGGCCTGTCCGGCAGGGCGAGGCGGGTGGCGGGCCGGCGGGGGGTGCCCTGGATGATGACCGTCTCGTTGATGGCGAGGGCGTGGCTGTGGAGGACCGCCCCCGCACCCACCATGATCGACTTTAGTGCCAGGATGTTCCCCCGGAAGACGGAGTAGGTGCCCAGCGTCGCGGAGTCGACCTCCCAGAACACGTTGTTCTCCTGGGCGCCGCCCACGAGGTTGATGTTGCTGACCCCCGCCGTGGTGAGGGTGTCGGCCCTGAAGATGAAGACCGCGCCTGGGATGCCCTGGGCATCGAGGGTGAGTGTCCCGTTTATTGTGAAACCTCCCCCCACTGACTCGTAGAGCCCGGGGGCCATCGCCGTCCCGCCCAGCTCGGCCTGCACGGTGGCGTCGGGCGTCCGGCCGGCGATGTCGGCGTAGGCGGCCACCACGTCCGCCATGGCCGAGGCCGCCTCGCTGTCCCCCCTGTGCACCCTGCCGAAAACGAAGCCGGGCGGGAAGCCGGTCACGGAGGTGCCGGGACTCACCCCGAGTCTCCCGACCACCCGGGTGAGGCCCGTGTTGATGACCGCGGTCCCGGCCATGACCGCGTAACTCCGGGCGTTGCCGAGATTCACGGGCGGCTGTTGCGCATGCGCGCTCACCGGTGTCCCGGTGAGCGCGCCCATCGCCAGGACGATGGCGAGGGCCGCCGGCAGGGAGCCCCTGATATTCCGTCGAGAAGTGCGATGCTTACTGATAATCATTATGAGATGGCCCTTTTCATAGGCGGTTCGCAGCCAATGCCGGCCGTCGGCACGGTCTCAATACTCGGCTCCGAATATTCGACCGTACCGGTGGCCGGCGCCGTTTTCGCGAACTGACATGCGGCCGGCAGGGGACATCTCCGATAGGGGTTCCGCCCTCCGACGGAGAGGCGGTCGCCGGGACCGCCGGCTAGCCGTGGAACATCACGTCCACCCAGTAATTCGTTGAGTCGTAGACGTTGGTGGGGAAGGTGTCGACGGCGTTGTAGGCGTACACGCCGTTGCCGCCGGAGGGTGCGGTGAGGGGGCCGTTGGTGTAGGAAAACTCGAAATAGAAGCGTGTTGTCGAGTAGTGGCCGGAGGGGGTGTGGTAGGAGGCGATGTAGGTGGTGTTGGCGGTGATGGCGACGGGGGTGTCGAAGGTGGCCTGTTGCCAGCCGGATGCGGTCTCGCCGGTGAAGGTGGTGGTGGCGAGGAGCTGGCCGGTGCTGTCCCAGAGGCTTCCGGTGTGGGTGCCGGTGTTGTCGGAGCCTTTGTAGAAGCGGACTCCGGTCACGGTTCCGGCGGTCGACGCCCTGAACTTCACGCCGAGCGTGACCGCCTGGGAGTCGATCGCGGTGAGGGCTCCCGGGATCACCGCGGCGTTCCACAGGCTGTCCGACGGGGCGAACACCGGATCGACCCAGTAGTTCGTTGATTGGTAGGTGTTGATGGGGAAGGTGTCGACGGCGTTGTAGGCGTACACGCCGTTGCCGCCGTCCGTGCCGTCGGCGAGTGCGGTGAGGGGGCCGTTGGTGTAGGACGAGGTGAAGTACGGGCGTGTTGTCGAGTAGTAGCCGGAGGGGGTGTGGTAGGAGGCGATGTAGGTGGTGTTGGCGGTGATGGCGACGGGGGTGTCGAAGGTGGCCTGTTGCCAGCCGGATGCGGTCTCGCCGGTGAAGGTGGTGGTGGCGAGGAGCTGGCCGGTGCTGTCCCAGAGGCTTCCGGTGTGGGTGCCGGTGTTGTCGGAGCCTTTGTAGAAGCGGACTCCGGTCACGGTTCCGGCGGTCGACGCCCTGAACTTCACGCCGAGCGTGACCGCCCGGGAGTCCTCGTGGATCGGGGTGTCCGGGGTCGCGGCGGCGTTCCAGAGGCTGTCCGACACGGTCTGGTTCAGCACGGCCGAGGTGCTCGGCGCGAAGTGGATCATTTGCTCGCCGCTGAAGGTGTCTCCGCCCAGATAGACGGCGGTGATCGCGTGCTGCCCCCGGGAGAGGGCCGCGGTGGTGAACACGGCGTCGCCGGACGGGTCGAGGAAGTCCGAGCCGAGAGCGGTCGTCCCCTCCTTGAAGACCACCTCGCCGGCGGGGACGACCGAGCCGGAGTTGGCCTGTACCGTGGCGGTGAGGGTGACCGGCGCGCCCCTCCAGGAGGGGTTGGCCGAGGACGCCAGGGTGGTCGTGGTCGGCGGGTCGTTCGGCACCGTGACGCGGGTGGCCGGCGGACTGGCCGTGCCCACCGTGGTGACCGTGGAGCCGAGGGAGAAGACCCGGCCGAAGATGGCCGCGCCGCTGCCCACCGTGACCCCGCTCTGAGCGAGGATGTTCCCGCGGAAGGTGCAGAACGTGCCGAGCGTCGCGGAGTTGCCGACCTGCCAGAAGAGGTTGTTCGCCTGGGCGCCGCGGAGAAGGTTGATGTTGCTGACGTTCGACGCGGTGAGGGTGGTGGCCTGGAAGACGAAGACGGCGTCCGGGTCGCCCTGGGCGTCGAGGGTGAGCGTGCCGGTTATCGTGAAGGTCCCGCCGGTCGAGTTGTACACGCCGGGGTTCCGGGTGGTGCCGCCCAGCTGGGCGGGGAGGGTGGCGTCGGGGGTCCGCCCCGCGATGTCGTTGTAGGCGGAGACCAGGTCGGTCTTGGCCTGCGCCGCGGCGGAGTCGCCCGCGTGCACGGCTCCCGACACGGTGCCGGGCGGGAAGCCGGTCACCGACGACCCCGGGCTCACCCCGAGGTTCCCGGTGATCGCGGTCAGGTTCGTGTTGCTGACCGCGTTTCCGGCGAGGACCCCGTAGGGTGCGGCGTTGCCGATGCTCACCGGTGTCGCGTCCGCCCTGTCCGGTGTCGCGGTGACGACTCCCATCGCCAGCACGGCGGCGAAGGACACCCTCAGCCAGCGGCGTCCGGTGCCGCGCCGCGGTGAGCGGTGGCGGCCGGCCCCCCGCGTGGTCGCGGTGGTTTCGCGGGTGGGTTCCGTACGGCGGGCGACCGCCTCCGCCGGATCCCCGGGGGGTCGCCGGGGGCCGGCCGTGTCTCCTGATTCTGCCTGCGCAGCCGTACCGGCTGCCCGGCCGGGTGCGTCGTCATGGAAGTTGGACATGCGACACAACTCCTTACCTCACTGATCCTGTGCCGTGTCAGGGGTCCGGTCCGGCGGGTGGCCCACGGCCCACCAGGGGTCAACCTCGTGGTCCTCGTTCCAGCTCTGCCGGGTTCTTCGCATTGCGTATGAAACCTGGAGAATGTCGATGACGAGAAATGTCGTCATATGAGAGAGGGCGTCACAGCGCGGGTGGTGGCCGCGCCTTGAACGGGAGGGCGCTGAGCGCTAATGTTCGATCAAGAATCTCCTTTCCTGTGATATTGGAATGGATTTTACTCGTGAATACGCCCGGTCATTACTTACCTTGGAGCGTCAAAAGGCTCCCCGCGTTCTCCGTTCGACGCCCTTCTTTGGGGTGGGGGCCGATTTTTGGTTCGCGCACCGTTTCTGGCCGTCGATTGATCGGTGGAAATTTGTATTTATGGCGATATGTATTGGTGTTTCGAGAATTGTGTGTTGTTTGGCGGGGTGGTCATGGTGTTGCCGGCCGTATCGGTCCGCTTCTCCGGGTTGAGCTCACCTGATCTGGAGCGACACGCCGGGACCGGCGCCGAATCGCCACCGTGGGAAGCCCGGACTCCTACAGTCGGGTCGTATCTCATCTCGAAGCGACGGGGGTCCCGACATGGGAGAGAAGCTGGTCGTCGTCGGCCAGGGGTACGTAGGACTGCCGCTGGCGATGCGGGCGGTCGAGGCGGGGTTCGACGTCGTGGGGGTCGACGTCGACGAGTGGCGGGTCAAACGGCTCAACGCCGCCGAGTCGTACGTCGAGGACGTCGGCGACGACGTGCTGGCCGCCGCCCACCGTTCCGGCCGTTATCTGGCCGGTACCCGCTACGCCGACGCGGAGGCGTTCGACATCTGCGTGATCACGGTGCCGACACCGCTGCGCGAGGGGGCACCCGACCTCCGGCACATCGGTTCGGCCGGCCAGTCCATCGCCCCGCTGCTGCGGCCGGGCGCCACGGTGATCCTGGAGTCCACCACCTATCCCGGAACCACCGAGGAGTATCTCCGCCCCCTGCTTGAGGAGGGGTCCGGGCTGCGCGCGCCCGAGGACTTCCTGCTGGGCTACAGCCCGGAACGGATCGACCCGGGGAACGCGCGGTGGCGCCTGGAGAACACCCCCAAGGTCGTCTCCGGCCTCGACGCCGCCTCCCTGAAGAGGGTCCAGGCGTTCTACGAGCGGATCGTCCATCAGGTCGTGCCCGTCTCCTCGCTGCGGGTGGCCGAGCTGTGCAAGCTCCTGGAGAACACCTTCAGGCACGTCAACATCGCCCTGGTGAACGAGCTGTCCATCTTCGCGCAGCAACTGGGGATCGACGTCTGGGAGGCCATCGACGCCGCCTCCACCAAACCGTTCGGCTACATGCGCTTCACCCCGGGGCCGGGTGTCGGAGGCCACTGCCTTCCGATCGACCCGTCCTACCTGTCGTGGAAGGTCAAGCGCAGTCTCGGGCACAACTTCCGGTTCGTGGAGCTGGCCAACGACATCAACGACCACATGCCGGAGCACGTCGTCCACCGGCTGATCCTCGCGCTGAACCAGCGCTGCAAGCCGATCAAGGGCAGCCGGGTGCTGCTGCTCGGGCTCGCCTACAAGAAGAACGCGGGAGACTGCCGCGAGTCCCCGGCGATCGAGGTGGCCAGGATCCTGTGCAAGCTGGGGGCCGACGTGCTGGCCGCCGACCCCCACGTGGACGACTTCATGCTGCCACCGGGGATCGAGATGGTCGAGCCCACGACCGTGGAGCTGACCCAGGCGGACGTGGTCGTCATCCTCACCGACCACGACTGCTTCGACTACGAGCTCATCCAGCGGACGGCCGCGTTCGTCTTCGACACGCGCGACCGGTGCCGGGGCGCCGACGTCGAGCGGCTCTGAGCCGCCGGGCGCCGGTACGGTCGTGCCGCACACATCCGGGGGGAACCTCAGGTGCCCGGTTCCCCCCGGACGCGTCTCAGCCGAACTCGCCGTCCTTCACGCCGCCGACGAAGGCGTCCCACTCGCCCCGGGTGAAGGCCAGTGCCGGACCGTCGGGGTTCTTGGAGTCGCGGACGAGGTAGAGCTCGCCGGCACCGGCCTTGTGGGCGGCCAGAGCCGGGTCGCCTGGGACGACCGCCACCTCCACGCAGTCGCCTCCGTTGGTGCTGCGACTGCTCTTGCGCCACACGACGCTGGACAGATCCATCGTGATCCTCGCATCTCTCTTCCTAATGGCTGGAACATCTCCGCGCCGTCCGGGCGATGAAGGCGGCCGACGCCTCCGCGCCGAGGGCCAGTGCCGTCAGGCTCCCGAACATCAGCGTGTACCGGCGCACCTCCTCCGGGTCCTCGGGCATGAGCCCGCTCGTGGCCTGTTCGAGGTAGACCAGGTCGGGATCCTCGGGGTCGGGGAAGCTGAGCAGGCAGAACTTGCCGTCCATCGCCGCGTGCGCCCCCGCGGAGAACGGGACGACCCGGATCTCCACGTTGGGCAGCCCGCCGAGATCGACGAGGTGTTCCAGCTGCTCGCGCATCACCCCGGGGCCGCCGATCCGGCGCCGGAGCACCGCCTCGTCGAGGAGCGCGACGAGCTGGATCGGGTCACCGGGGCCGTGCAGCAACCGCTGACGTGAGACGCGCACGGAGACCTTCTCGTCGACCTCGGCCGGGGTCTGGGTGATGGCGGTCGCCTCGATGACGGCCCGCGCGTACGGTTCGGTCTGCATGAGGCCGGGGACGACCAGCGGCTCGTAGGAGCGCACCACGGCGGCTTCGGCCTCCAGCCCGATGTAGGAGTCGAAGCCGGGTTTCAGCGCCTGCCGGTACCGGTGCCACCAGCCACGCCTGCGGGCCTCCCCGGCCATCTGGATCAGGGAGTCGCGGGCCTCCCCGGTCACGCCGTACACCTCGGTGAGGACCGACACGTCGGAGGGTCTCGGGCGGGTCAGACCCGTCTCGTATCTCCAGATGGTGGTGTCGGTGGAGCCGATCCGCTCGGCCACCTCCACCCGCGACAGTCCGCTGCTCCTCCTCAGGCGGCTCAGCTCGGCCATCAGGCGGCGATGGCGGGCCGTGGGGCTGCGCCGTGAAGCCATGCGGCACCTCCGTTCTCCGTCAGATGGCAACAAAACTGAGGAATCTCAATATGAGCTGTTGAAGTCCCTGATAGAACAGTTCACCGTGAGTGAGTGTGCCATCTCAGAGCGCGACGCGCATGGAAATATGTGTGTCGGGGAGCGAGGTCGATCATGGCGATCGCGCGGCGGAGCCTTCCGCCTGGGTCGACGACGACCCTGCGGGGCGTGCCGCAGTCGGTTTCGGCGGCGCGGTGCCGGGTCAGGAGGTTTCTCGGTGCGGGACATCCCGCGTCCGACGAGGTCGTCCTCCTGGTGAGCGAGGTGGTGACCAACTCGGTGGTTCACTCGACCTCCTGTGGTGGCGGGGAGGTCGCGATGACGGTGGCGGCGGGCCCGGGGACCGTGGTGGTGGAGGTGTCCGACGCGGGCTCCGGGGCGTCGGCGCCGCATGTGCGCAACGACCCGGAGGCGGAGAGCGGGCGGGGGATGTTCCTGGTGGACCTGCTCGCGTCGCGGTGGGGGATCAAGGACGACGGCCGTGGCGGGCGCAGGACGGTGTGGTTCGAGGTCGATTTCTGACGCTGTGTTGAAAAACGCGCTGTGTTGAAAAACACAGCGATCTCCTGGTTTTGGGCCTTTGCCAATCGACAGCCTTGCCTGACTCTCGGTGAAGGCGCGTGAAAACCCCCTAGCGCGCGCCCGAGGAGGACACAGGTGAGACGTCGCCTGACCGTGTTACTCGCGGTCCTGACGCTGTTGTGCGTTGGCGTCACCGGGGCGGGAGCCTCGGCCGAACCGCCGCCCAACGGCCAGTACAGGGTGCGGGGCCCGGGCGACTCCGCGCAGCGGACCGCCGTCGCGGCCACAGGCGCCGCGATCGACCTGGTGGAGCCCGGCGGGGTCGTGGTCACCGCCGACAAGGCCGAGGTCGCCGCGATCAAGAGGCTCGGCTACACCGTCGCAGAGATCCTCAGGCCGTCGTCCCTGGGCGCGCGGGCCTTCGACTTCCCGCCGGCCGACTCCGGCTACCACAACTACGGCGAGATGGTCGCCGAGATCAACAAGATTGTCGCCGACCATCCGGAGATCGCGAGGAGGAGCAGCTATGGCACCTCCTATGAGGGCCGTGACCTGATCGCCATCAAGATCAGCGACAACGCCGGGACGGACGAGAACGAGCCCGAGGTGCTGTTCACCCACCACCAGCACGCCCGGGAGCACCTGACCGTCGAGATGGCGCTCTACATCCTCAACACGCTCACCGACGGCTACGGCACCGACGGCAGGATCACCAACCTGGTGAACTCGCGTGAGATCTGGGTCATGCCGGACCTCAACCCCGACGGCGGCGAGTACGACATCGCCGGCGGCTCCTACCGCTACTGGCGCAAGAACCGCCGGCCCAACCCCGGCTCGACCGCGGTGGGCGTTGACATGAACCGCAACTGGGCCCACCAGTGGGGCTGTTGCGGCGGCTCCTCGGGATCCCCCTCCAGCGACACCTACCGCGGTGAGGCCCCCGAGTCGGCACCCGAGGTCAAGGCGGTCGCCGACTGGGTGCGCGGCCGGGTGGTCGGCGGTGTCCAGCAGATCAGGTCGCACATCGACTGGCACACCTACAGCGAGCTGATCCTGTGGCCCTTCGGCTACACCGTGAGCGACACCGCCCCCGGGCTGACCCAGGACGACCGCGACGCCTTCGCGGCCCTGGGCCGGAACATGGCCTCCACCAACGGCTACACCCCCCAGCAGGCCAGTGACCTCTACATCACCGACGGTTCGATCGAGGACTGGATGTGGGCCTCTTTCAAGATCTTCAGCTACACCGTCGAGATGTATCCGACCGGCGTGTCCCCGGGCTTCTACCCACCCGACGAGCAGATCGTCCCGCAGACGACCCGCAATCGGGAGGCCATGCTGCGTTTCCTGGAGTACTCCGACTGCGTCTACCGGATCATCGGCGAGGAGTCCCGGCACTGCGGCGCCGGCAACCCGCCGGTGCCGGTCTACTCCGACACCTTCGAGACGGCGACCGGCTGGACCGTCAACCCGGGCGGCACCGACACCGCCACCTCAGGCGCCTGGGAGCGCGGTGACCCCGAGGCCACCGCCTCCGGCGGGGCCAAGCAGCTCGGCACCACGGTCAGCGGCGTCAACGACCTGGTCACCGGCCGGTCGGCCGGCGCCTCCGCCGGAGAGCACGACGTCGACGGCGGTACCACCGGCATCCGGTCACCGGCCATCACGCTGCCGCCGGGCGGCTCCCTCAAGCTGGGTTTCTCCTGGTATCTCGCCCACGCGGCCAACGCCTCAAGCGCCGACTTCCTGCGGGTGAAGGTGGTCGGCTCCACCACGACCCAGGTGTTCCAGCAGCTCGGTGCGGCCGGCAACCGTAACGGCTCCTGGGCGGCCGCGGCCGTCGACATCTCCGCCTTCGCCGGGCAGACGGTCCGGATCCTCGTCGAGGCGGCCGACGCCGCGGGCGCCTCGCTGGTCGAGGCCGGAATCGACGACGTCAAGATCACACAACAGCTCTGACCGCAGCCGGACTTCCGGCCGGCCCGGCCGGAAGTCCGGCTCTGATCGCCGTCGGCGGGACATGCTGGTCCTTCCCGGACGTCTTGCCGGAGAACTTAGCGTTTGTCTCAGATTTAATGAGAAATCATATCAAAACCTGATGATTAGGATTTTGTATGGTTAGGACGCTTGTTGCGGTGAGAGAGCGCGCCCACACTCGGTCAAATATCGGAGTCACAGTGGGGGTGATCCTCGTGAACGAGGAGTTCAGCACTCGCGAGACCTGGCCGATGGAGTGCCTGCACTGCTGGCACATCTGGCTGGAGGAATACGTCGTCCGGCACCTGACCAACAAATACGGTCGCGACGTCGTGGTCTGGCTCCGAGCCGGCACCATGGTCCAGCCGCCCTGGTCGGGAATGACCTGCCCGGACTGCGGGCACAGCCGGGTGACGGTGTTCCCGCCGGGTAGCCGCTCGTACCAGGTCGCCGCGGCGGGCCTCGCCGTGAGACCCGGCACCATGACCACCGGAAGGACGACACGGCCGCCCGTGGGCCGTACGAGGCTCGGGGCGGCCGTCGCCAAGGACGCCGGGACGCCCGTCACCAACAACGCGGAGAAGAAGACGGAGACGACGGAGAAGACGGAGACGGGGCCCGTGCCCGGAGGTCAGCGGCAGCCCGTCCTGCTCTACGCTCTGCTCGGGAGCGCGTTCCTGCTCCTCACCGGCTTCACGATCGTCGAGTACGTCGTCATGCACCACTGAGTCATGCACCACCGAGGAGACCGAGTCCGTGAGGGGCCGCGCCGCAGCACGCGGCCCCTCACGTGTCCCCGGCAGGTCTGACGACCTTCCAGGCGGGTGGCGGCCGCGCGGGCCGTACCAGGACGTTCCCGGTACGGCGCGCGGACCGGTGGGCGGAGTGACGAGGGCGGGGCTCCGGATGCCCGCCGGGGGCCGGCGCGCGGCCGGTCCGCCCCGAGGGGCACACCGGCCGTCGCGGTACCCGTCCGTCCTCACCAGGAGGCATCCCGCGATCATGATGGGGAGAACCTCCCGGCATGGCAAAGTCAGAGCCTGAAGTCCAGATCCGGGATGATTTCGGCGACGTCCATCTGGGCCTTCTGCAGCCTGCCCGAGTAGTCCCAGTTCATCGCCTGCCAGCGGGTGAACTGGTCGAGCACCCAGACGCCCGACTGGCGGCTGCCGTTACCCGACTTGCCGTTCCCGCCGAAGGGCAGGTGGGCCTCCGCGCCGGAGGTGGAGTTGTTGACGCTGACCATGCCCGCGCCGATGCCCGCGCGGAACCGGAAGGCGGCCGCGGGGTCGGTGGTGTAGATGGAGGACGAGAGTCCGTAACCGGGAAGGTTGGCCAGTTCGACGGCCTCGTCCAGCGTCGCGAAACCGGTCACGCCCACGATCGGGCCGAAGGTCTCCTCCAGGAACAGCCGGTCGTCGGCGCGCACGCCGTCCACGATCACCGGGTGGTAGTAGAGCCCGCCGTCCCCGGTGAAGTCCCCGCGCGGGTTCTCCGGCGTGATCCGGCCGGTCGGCCCGGAGACGACCGTGTGGTGCGGCTGGATCCAGCCCAGATACTCCTCGTACCGGGAGGCGAACCTCCGATCGAGCAGCGGCCCGCACAGCACGTCCCCCGCCGGGTCGCCGATCGCCGCGTCCGCCACGGCGCGCGCGTAGCGGGCGAGGAACTCGCCGTGGACGCTCTCGTGCACGATCGCCGTGCCGAGCGAGGTGCAGCGCTGTCCCGCGGTGCCGAACCCGGCGAACAGCGCGCCCTCCACCGCCAGGTCCAGGTCGGCGTCGGGCATGACCACCATCGGGTTCTTGCCGCCGAGCTCCAGGCAGGGGGACTGCAGGTGCCGCCCGCACAGCTCGCCGATCCTCCGGCCGACCTCGGTGGAGCCGGTGAACCCCACCTTGTGCACCGTGCCCTCGCCCAGCGCGGTCCCGAGGCCCTCGAAGGTCGCCGGGCCGTCGGCGAGCACCAGATTGAGCACCCCCTCGGGGAGCCCGGCCGCCGCGAAGAGCAGGTAGAGGGCGTGCGCGGAGGCCGCGGCGTACTCGGCGGGCTTCCACACGACCGCGTTGCCGGACAGCAGGGCCGGGACGAGATACCAGGAGGGCACCGCGACCGGGAAGTTACCCGCCGTGATCACCGCGGCCACCCCGACCGGGACCCGGAAGGTGAACAGGTTCTTGTCCGGCATCTCCGAGGGCACCGTCTGCCCGTAGAGCCGCCTCCCCTCGCCGAGGAAGAAGTCGCACGTGTCGACGATCTCGCGGACCTCCCCCAGAGCCTCGGCGTACGGCTTGCCGATCTCCCGGGTGACCAGGCGGGCCAGCGGCTCGGCGTTGGCCTCGACCAGCCGGCCCATCGAGGCGATCACCCGGCCCCGGACGGGGGCCGGCACCCGGGCCCACTCCGCCTGTGCCGCGGCGGCCGTACGGCACGCCGCGGCGAACGTCTCCGCGTCCGCCAGCCGAACCCGGGCGACCACCTCGTCCGGCCGGGCCGGATTGACCGAGTCGTAGGCCGCGCCGGGGAGAGCGTGCTTTCCGCCGATGACAGAGACGATCTCGTCGGTCACCGCTGACCTCCTCGTTTCGGTTGTGGTCGCATCCTTCCCCCGGCGGGGAAGGGCGTCACGCCGTCGCGGTTAGATCATACGGAAGGGGTGAGGTGGGAGCCCGGGTGGGCATCACCCTTTGAGTGGATATTTGATCTGATATCGGGTGACCGTCACCCCTTGAGCGCGCCGCCGAGGAGACCGGAGACGAACTGCCGCTGGAACAGCAGGAAGATCAGCGTCAGCGGAAGGGTGGCCAGGAACGCCCCCAGCATCAGCCCCGCGTAGTCCACGTGGGACAGGCCGATCAGATGGTTCAGCGCCACCGGGACGGTGAACCTCTCCTCGGTGTTGAGCATCAGCAACGGCCAGATGAACGCGTTCCACTGCCCCATGAAGGTGAAGATGACCAGCGCGCCGAGCTGGGGCCGTACACACGGCAGGACGATCCGATAGAAGATCCGCAGATCTCCCGCGCCGTCCAGGCGGCCGCTCTCCAGCAGCTCGTCGGGGAAGTCGACGAACGCCTGGCGCATCAGGAAGATGCCGAACGAGTTGGCCAGGAACGGTATGATGATCGCCTGATAGGTGTCCACCCAGCCGACGCTCGCCATCATCTGGAACAGCGGGACCAGCAGCACCTGGAACGGGATCATCATGGTGGCCAGGACCACCCCGAGCAGCATCCCCCGGCCCTTGAACCGGTACTTCGCCAGGCCGTACCCGCACATCGCCGACACCAGCGCGCTGAGCACCGTGTAGACGACCGCGGTCCAGACGCTGGTGACCATGACCCGGGAGAAGTGGATCGTCTCCTCCAGGCCCGCCAGGTTGGCCATCAGCTCGGCGCCCGGCAGGAACGGCGGGGGAGCGGCGAACAGCTCGCCGCTGTCGTGGGTGGACGCCACGACCATCCAGTAGAACGGCACCACGCTGACCACCGCGCCCGCCGCGGCCGCCAGCCACAACAGGGTCCGCTTCACGACCGCTCCCTTCCGAAGTAGCGGAACTGCAGATAGGACAGGCCGCCGATCAGCGCCACCACGACCCAGGCGATGGCCGCCGCGTAGCCGAAGTCGAACTGGCGGAAACCCACCTGGTACAGGTAGAGGATCGGGGTGAGCGTGGAGTCCGCGGGACCGCCGCCGGTCAGCACCAGCGGCTCGTCGAAGAGCTGCAGGGTGCCGATCGTCGAGGTGATCGAGCAGAACAGCACCACCGGCCGGAGCTGGGGCAGCACGACCCGCCGGAACGTTACCAGCGGCCCCGCGCCGTCGATCGCCGCGGCCTCGTACTGCTCGCGGCCGACGGCCTGCAGCCCGGCCAGCAGGATGATCGCGTTGTAGCCCGTCCACCGCCAGGTGATCGAGGCGATCAGCGCGACCCTGGCCCAGAACGGGTCGTTGAGCCAGTCCACCTCCACGCCCAGGATCTGGTTGACCGCGCCGCCCTCGGTCTTGAGCAGCACCCGGAAGACCACGGCGTAGGCGACCAGGGTCGTCACGGCGGGCAGGAAGTAGGCGGCGCGAAGGGTGGCCCGGAAACGCAGCCACGACTGGTTGAGCACGTAGGCCAGCACCACGGCCAGGCCGATCATGATGGGGACCTGGACGACGAGGATCAGCGCGACGTTGCTGAGCGACTGCAGGAACGACGGGTCGTCCAGCATGCGCGTGTACTGGCCGACACCGGTCCACTCGGCGACCCCGGCCTCCGTGGTCTGAAGGCTCTGCAGGAACGACGCGGCCAGCGGGTAGGCGAAGAAGAGCACGAACAGTGCCGCGGCCGGCCCCACGAAGATCCACGGCATCGTACGGCCCCGCCCGGGCACCCCGGACCTCCTGGAGGGAGGCGCCGGGGGCGGGGCGGCGCGGCGCGGCGAACGGGTCGCCGACGACGTCACGGGAGAGGTCATCGGCGACGTCACTGGGCCAGGGGGCGCTTGGTCGCGGTCGCGATCCGCTTGGCGGCACCGTCGAGCTCGGCCTTGGGGTCCGCGCCGTTCAGCAGCGAGGCGGAGACCGCCTTCTTCAGGAACTCCTGAGCCTGGGTGTCGTCCCCGGTCAGCTCCACCGGGGGGATGTCCTTCACCTGGTCGGCGAAGAGGCGGTTGATCTGCTGCCCGCCGAAGTACGGCTGCGGCTCGTCGAACAGCGGGTCGGCCAGCGCGGGCAGGTAGGCGGGGAACAGCGCCTCGGTCCGCATCATGGAGACCTGGTTCTCCTTGTTGGCGAGCAGCCACTCGACGAACGCCCAGGAGAGGTCCTGGTTCTTCGTCTGCGAGGTGATCGACAGCGCCGAGCCCCCGTTCACCGAGGTGCGGCTGCCGTTCGCGTCGAAGGCGGGCAGCGGGATGACCCCGAACTTGCCCGACAGCTCGGCCATCTCCCCGGTCAGCGTCCCACTCCACCAGGCGGCGGTCGGCTGGGTGGCGGCCTTGCCCTGCTTGGTGGCGGTGACCCGGCCGTCCCAGCCCTTCTCGTTCTGGATCAGGTCCTTGTCCTTGAGGGTCTTGAGCAGGGTGAGCGCCCGGACGGCCTCGGGGCTGTTCACCGCGACCTTTCCGTCCTTGAAGTAGCCCTGGCCGAGCTGCTGGAGCAGCATGGTGAACCCGTCGGGCCTGGTGAGGTCGGAGACGAAGAGCCGCTTCCCGGTGGCCTGCTTGATCTTCTCGCCGGCCTTGACCGCGTCGTCCCAGGTGACGATGGACTCGGGGTCGATCCCCGCCTGCTTGAAGTAGTCACGGCGGTAGAACAGTCCCACCGGGGCCGAGTCCCAGGGCAGGGCGAACAGGCCCTTGGCGGAGGAGGACGCGGCCCACTTGGCCGGGTCGAAGTCCGCCTTGTACTTGCTCGCGACGCTGGTCAGGTCTACCAGGCCGCCGGGGAAGTTCTCGGTGTACCCTGGGATCTGAGTGTCCTCCAGGGTGATCACATCCGGCAGGCCGGAGCCGGACTTGAGGCCGACGGTGATCTTGTCGTACGCGTTGTCGTAGCCGATGTCCACCACCTCGACCTTCACCCCGGGGTTGGCCTTCTCGAAGGCGGGGGCCATGCGCTGCAGCGCCTTCGCCGCCACGTCCCACGACCAGACCTTGATCTCTCCGGAGAGCTTGGCGCTGGGGCTCTGCGCGATTTTCGGCCCGTCCTTGACGGGGCCGCCTCCGGTGGCGCAGCCGCTCATCGTGAGCCCGCTGACGATCGCGACCCCTGCGATGACGTGGATTTTCTTCACCATGCTGCTCCTTGGGCGGACAGTGGTATGTCATGTGGTGAATACTGAGTTTTGAATACAATAGACGGAATGTCCGATATGCGCCAGACCGATTCGCGGCGGCTTTTCTGTCGGAGGGCTTGGCTAGCGTTCCGACCGTGATCGAACGGTGGAACCGGGATCAGGTGCTCGCGCTCGCACCCGACGCCCCGTCCAGAAAAGCGGCTCAGGGGGTCTCCTCACCCGGCAAATGGTCCGGCGCCGGGGCCACCGCCGACGCGCTGTGGGGTGAGTGCGCGGGCAGTGGTGCCACACCCTACCGCGCGTGCGTGGATCTGTCCGGTCCCGCTTATCGGTGCGGCTGCCCCAGCCGGAAGTTCCCGTGCAAGCACGTCCTCGGCCTGCTGCTCCTGTGGTCGGCGGACGGTGTCCCGGCCGTCGCCGAGCCCGCGGCCTGGGTGACCGAGTGGCTCGACCGGCGCCGCGCCCGTGCCGCCGCCCCCGTTCCCGGCCCGGTCCCCGTCTCCGCCCACGCGGCCACCCCTGTTCCCGGCCCTGTTCCCGGCCCTGCCTCCGCCCGCGGCGTCGTCCCCCTTCCCGGCGCCGCCCAGGCGGCGGAGCCGGGAACGGGACCGGACCCCCGCCGGGCCGGGCAGCGTGAGCGGCGGGTCGCGGCGGGCCTGGCGGAGCTGGAGCGCCGACTGGCCGACCAGGTCAGGCAGGGCCTCGCCGGGACCCGGCACGACCACTGGGACGACCTCGCCAAACGTCTGATCGACGCTCAGGCCCCGGCCGTGGCCGGCGCCGTCTCACGGCTCGGCGCCGTCCTGGCCGCCGACGACTGGCCCGGCAGGCTGCTCGGCGAATACGCCCTGCTGTACCTGCTCGCCGTGGCGTACCGGCGGCTGCCCGGGGCCGAGCGGTCCGGCGCGGGTCCGGAGGCCGGCCTGCTCCACACGGTCCGCGAGCGGGCCGGATTCCCGGTCGCCAGGGAGGAGGTGCTCGCCGCCCCCGCCGTCCGCGACGTCTGGGACGTGCTGGGAGGCCGGGACGAGGAGCACGACCGGCTGACCGCGCGGCGGGTCTGGCTCCTCGGCAGGACCACCGGCAGGGTGGCGCTCCTGCTCTCCTACGCCCACGCCGGTCAGGCGCTCGACGCCCCGCCCGCCACCGGTACCGCCCTCGACGCCGACCTGGCGTTCTATCCCGGGTCGGCGCCGTTGCGCGCGCTGGTCGCCGTCCACCACGGAGCGGCTCCCGCGGCCCCGCCGTCCGGGGTCGCCCCTGAGCGGGCGCTCGCGGAGGTGGCGGCGGCCCTTGCGAAAGACCCCTGGCTGGACTCCTGGCCCGTCGTGCTCGACCCGGTGACCCCGATGCCCCCGGCGACCTCGGCGGGCATCCCTGCGCGAAACGGCCGCTGGCTGCTCACCGGCCCCTCCGGAGGTCTCCCGCTGCACCCGTCCGCGGGCACCCCGTGGCGGCTCGTCGCCACCTCCGGCGGACATCCGCTGACCGTGGCCGCCGAGTGGACCCCCAGGGGCCTGCGCCCCCTCACGACCTGGGACGCCGAAGGCAGGGTGATCGTGCTGTGAACGCTCCGTCCGAATGGGACGACCTGGTCTCCACCGCGCTCGTCGGCACCGGCCGCCGCCCTCTCCCCGGAGCCGCGGCGAGCGAGGTCGAACTGCTCGAACGCGCCGCCGTACGGACCGTCCGGGCGCGGGCCGGTCAGACGCTCCGCCAGGGCGGACCGCTCGCCGCCGCCCCCGCCGAGACGCAGCCCGTGGTCTCCCGGGCCGCGGGCGACCGGCTCGCCCGGATCCTGGGGGGCGAGCAGCCGAGACTGCTGACCGAGTGGCTGGAGACCGCAGCCGCGCGAGGCCGCCGTGTCCCGCCCCACCTGCTGCCCGAACTTCTCGGACAGGGCGCCGCGGACCGATCGATCCGCCCGCACCTCGGCGTCCTCGCCGGCGACCGGGGCCGCTGGCTGGCCGGGCTCAACCCGGCCTGGGGCTTCCTGCTCCAGGAGATCACCGCGCCCCGCGCGGCCGGCCCCGACGTGGTCCGGGAGATCTGCCGGGAGACCTGGGAACTGGGCACCCCCGGCGATCGCCGTGCCCACCTCGGCACGCTGCGGGCGGTGGACCCGGCCGCGGCCAGGCTGCTGCTGGAGACCACCTGGGGGACGGAGACCCCCGACGACCGGGCGGCCTTCCTGGAGGTTCTCGCCGACCGGCTCTCCCTCGACGACGAGCCGTTCCTGGAGGCCGCGCTCGACGACCGCCGCCGAGAGGTCCGGCACCAGGCCGCCGACCTGCTCACCCGGCTGCCCGGCTCACGGCTGGGCCGGCGGATGGCCGAGCGGGCCACCCGCTACCTCGCCGTCGAGGACGGGAGGATCCAGGTCACCCCGCCCACCGCCTGCGACGCCGCGATGGAGCGCGACGGCATCCGGGCCAGGCCGCCCAGGGGGACCGGCGAGCGGGGCTGGTGGCTTCAGCAGGCCGTGGCCCGTACCCCGCTCGACGTCTGGACCCGGCTGCTCGGCCGCCCGCCCGGCGAGCTCGTCCGCCTGAGGGCCGCCGACTGGGGCCGAGAGGTCACCGCCGGGTGGGTCAGGGCCGCCGTGCTCCAGGGCGACCCCGAGTGGGCCCGGGAGCTGTTCGCCTGGGATCCGCTGGCCGACCTGCTGGCGGTGCTGCCCCGCACCGAGCGGGAGGGGGTCACGGTCGACTTCGTCCGCAGGCATGGGCTGGACGGCCAGCTGATCATGGTCCTCGGCGGCGCCTCGGCCCCCTGGGGGCCGGACCTGGCGCAGGCGGTGCTGGAGAAGATCCTTGAGGTCGCCGGCACCCAGCCCTGGAACCTCGGCGAGCTGACCAGGCTCGCCGGTGAACGCATCGACCCCACTCTGTACGGCCTGGCGGAAGGGCTCTCCCCCGAACCGCCCATCCAGGAGGTCGCCGCCCTCCTGCGTTTCCGCGACGACATGGTGAAGGAGCTTCAGTGACAACGGTTCTGCGGGCCCACGCCGAAGACCAGTACGCCGAGGAGCTGGCGATCCTGGCCAAGGACGACGACCGGGTCCGTCCACCGGGCTGGAAACTGTCCCCCTGGGCGGTGACCGGCTACATCCTGGGCGACGGCGACCGGATCACCCCCAAGTACATCGGCCCCAGGCGCATCGTGGAGGTCGCCGTGGCGACCCTCGCCACCGACCGCGCCCTGCTGCTGCTCGGTGTGCCCGGCACCGCCAAGACCTGGCTGTCCGAGCACCTGGCCGCCGCGATCAGCGGCGACTCCACCCTGCTGGTGCAGGGTACGGCGGGCACCCCGGAGGAGGCCGTCCGCTACGGCTGGAACTACGCGCGGCTGCTGGCCGAGGGGCCGTCCAGGGAGGCGCTCACCCCCAGCCCGGTGATGCGCGCGATGGCGGAGGGGCGCCTGGCCCGGGTCGAGGAGCTGACCCGCATGCCCTCCGACGTCCAGGACGCGCTGATCACCGTGCTGTCGGAGAAGACGCTGCCGATCCCCGAGCTCAACCAGGAGGTCCAGGCCGTCCGGGGGTTCAACGTCATCGCCACCGCCAATGACCGCGACCGGGGCGTCAACGACCTGTCCAGCGCGCTGCGCCGCAGGTTCAACACCGTCGTGCTGCCGGTCCCCGCCACCGCGGAGGAGGAGGTGGACATCGTCTCCCGCCGCGTCGGCCAGCTCGGCCGCTCGCTGGAGCTGCCCCCGGCCGTCACCGGCCTGGAGGAGATCCGCCGGGTCGTCACGGTCTTCCGGGAGCTGCGCGCCGGAGTCACCGAGGACGGCCGCACCAAGATCAAGTCTCCCAGCGGCATCCTCAGCACGGCCGAGGCCATCTCGGTCCTCACCAACGGCATCGCCCTGGCCGCCCACTTCGGCGACGGTGTGCTCCGCCCCTGCGACGTGGCCGCCGGAATCGTCGGCGCCGTGGTCCAGGACCCGGTCTCCGACCGGGTCGTCTGGCGCGAGTACCTGGAAACCGTCGTCCGCGAGCGCCAGAACTGGCGTGACTTCTACCGGGCCTGCCGTGACGCGGACTGAGGCCGGTGGGCCGGGTTCGGTGCGGCGCGGACCGGCCGGGCAGAGGGGTGTCACGGGGTCTGGAGATCGCCGATGAACGTCTCCGTGCTGGGGGTGCGGCACCACGGGCCCGGGTCGGCCCGGTCCCTGAAGGACGAGCTGGAACGCCTCGCACCCGACATCGTGCTCATCGAGGGGCCGCCGGAGGCCGACGCGCTGGTCGAGCCGGCCGGGGATCCGGGCCTCGAACCGCCGGTGGCGCTCCTGGCCCATGTGCCCGGCGAACCGTCCAGGGCGGCGTTCTGGCCGTTCGCGGTGTTCTCGCCCGAGTGGCAGGCGATCCGTCACGCCGTGCGGACGGGTGTCCCGGTCCGCTTCTGTGACCTGCCCGCCGCGCACAGCCTCGCCAACCGGCCGGACACCCCTGATACCTCGGATGCCCCAGGCGACCCGGACGCCGGAACGCCCGCCGTACACGTCGATCCGATTGGGGTCCTGGCCCGCGCCGCCGGATACGACGATCCGGAGCGCTGGTGGGAGGACGTGGTCGAGCACCGGGGGGACACACCGTTCCGGGTCATCGCCGAGGCGATGGCGGCGGTCCGCGAGGGCCACCGCGCCGACGGGCACGAGGCCCGGCGTGAGGCGTTCATGCGGCGTACGATCCGCAGGGCGGTCAGGGACGGGTTCGAGCGGATCGCCGTCGTCTGCGGCGCCTGGCACGTGCCCGCGCTGGCCGGGTCGCAGGACGGGGGATCCGCCTGGGGCGCCGGGCTGCCCACCGTCAGAGCCGACGACGCGCTGCTGCGGGGGCTGCCCAAAGTCAAGGTGGAGACCACATGGGTGCCGTGGACGTACGGGCGGCTGGCCGCCTGGAGTGGCTACGGCGCGGGGGTGACCTCGCCCGGCTGGTACCACCACCTGTTCGCCTCCCCCGACCGGCCGGTGGAGCGATGGCTGACCGCCGCCGCAGGCGTGCTACGCGAAGAGGACCTGCCGGTCTCCTCCGCGCACGTCATCGAGGCGGTACGCCTCGCGCGGAGTCTGGCCGCGCTCCGGGGGCGCCCGCTGGCCGGGCTCGCGGAGGTCACCGAAGCGGTCAGGGCCGTGCTCTGCGAGGGCGACGACCTGCCGGTGGAGCTGATCCAGCGGCGCCTGGTCGTGGGGGAGCGGCTCGGCCACGTTCCCGACTCGACCCCGATGGTCCCCCTCCAGCGCCACCTCCGCCAGGAACAGCGGCGGCTCAAGCTCAAGCCCGAGGCGCTCGGCCGCGAACACGACCTCGATCTGCGCAAGCCCCTCGACCTGGAGCGCAGCAGACTGCTGCACCGGCTGCGCCTGCTCGGCGTCGACTGGGGCACCCAGCGGGAGAGCCGGGGCAAGGGTACTTTCCGCGAGTCCTGGACGCTCGCCTGGCGGCCCGAATTCGACATCGACCTGATCGAGGCCGGCGCCTGGGGCACCACCGTCCCCGCCGCGGCCACCGCCCGCGTCCGCGACCTGGCGGCCGGCGGACGGGCACCCGGCCCGGCCACGGCACAGGGGGCCGCGTCCCCCGGCCCGGGGTCGCGTGGTCCGGGGGCGCCGGGTGGCCGGGGTACGTCCGGAGGCGGGCCGGGGAGGGCGGCAGCCCCCGGAGCCTCGCTGGCGGGTCTCACCGGGCTGGTGGAACGGTGCCTGCTCGCGGACCTTCCGGACGCGCTGCCGTACGTGCTCGACGCGCTGTCGGAACGGGCCGCGCTGGACGGCGACGTCACCCACCTGATGGCCGCGCTTCCCGCGATGGTCCGCGCCGAGCGCTACGGCGACGTGCGCGGCACCCCCGCGATCGGGCTGGCCGCCATCGTCGACGCCCTGCTCACCAGGGTCTGCGTCGGGCTGGGGGGCGTGGTCGCCGGGCTGGACGACGACGCCGCCCGCGACCTGCTCGGGCACGTCGACGCGGTGCACGCCGCCGTGGCCCTGCTCCCCGACGCCTTCGGTCTCCCCGGCACCTTCGGTGGCGGTCCCCCCGGCGGCTCCGGCGATCCGGGTGATTCCCGTACGTCCGGCCGTTCCGGGACGTCCCGTATGGCCGGAGCCTCCGCTGAGGAAACGCCTCGGGGGCGGTGGCTGGCCGCGCTGCGGGGGATGTCCGGCCGCTCCGACCTGCACGGGGTGATCGAGGGACGGTTCACCAGGATCCTGCTGGACGCCGGGGATCTTGACCCGGATCAGGCGGGCACGCTGATGTCCAGGGCCATGTCGGCGGGGCATCCACCGGCCCGTGCGGCCGCCTGGGTCGAGGGCTTCCTGGCCGGAGGCGGCCTGCTGCTCGTCCACGACGCCCGGCTGCTCGCGCTGGTCGACGGGTGGCTCACCGGGCTCGCCCCGGAGACGTTCGTCGACGTGCTGCCCCTGCTCCGCCGTACCTTCGGTGCCTTCGCCGCGCCCGAACGGCGCTCGATCGGCTCGCGGATCCGGTCGCTGGAGGCCGGAGAGGGGGCCGCGGTCCTGGAGGACGTGGACGACGAGCGCGCGGCGGCGGCCGTGCGGACCGTACTGGCGATTCTGGGAAGGACGGAGATCACGTGACGGACGAGAGGCTGCGCCGCTGGCGGCTGGTGCTCGGCGGGGACGCCGACGGCACCGGGTGCGCGCTCGACGGGACCGACACCCGGATGGACGGAGCCCTGGCCGCCCTCTACAACGCGGGCGGCGAGGGCGGGCGTAGCGGGGGACTCGGCGCCTCCGCCCCCAGGGTGGCGCGCTGGCTGGGCGACATCCGCTCCTACTTTCCCTCGACCGTCGTCCAGGTCATGCAGAAGGACGCCGTCGAGCGGCTGAACCTGACCCGGCTGCTGCTGGAGCCGGAGATGCTGGAGGCGGTCGAACCGGACGTCCATCTGGTCGGCACGCTGCTGTCACTCAACCGGGTGATGCCGGACAGGGCGCGTGAGTCCGCCCGGGCACTGGTCCACAAGGTCGTCTCCGATCTCGAACGCCGGCTCGCGCGGAAGACGAAGGCGGCCGTGACCGGCGCACTGGACCGATCGGCGAGGACCCACCGGCCCAAACGGGCCGCCGACATCGACTGGGACCGTACGATCCGGGCCAACCTGAAGAACTATCTTCCCGAGCGGAACACCGTGGTGCCCTCCAGGCTCGTCGGGTACGGCAGGCGGCAGCGGGCGGTCCAGCGGGAGGTCGTGCTCTGCGTCGACCAGAGCGGGTCGATGGCCGCCTCCGTCGTCTATTCGAGTGTCTTCGGCGCGGTGCTCGCCTCGATGCGCTCGCTCAAGACGTCGCTGGTGGTCTTCGACACCTCGGTCGTCGATCTCACCGACCGGCTCCACGACCCGGTCGAGCTGCTCTTCGGCACGCAGCTCGGCGGTGGCACCGACATCAACCGGGCCATCGCCTACGGCCAGGGCCTCATCACCCGGCCCACCGACTCGATCCTCATCCTGATCAGTGACCTCTACGAGGGCGGTGTCAGGGAGGAGATGCTCCGCAGGGTCGCCCAGATGACGGCGGCCGGAGTGCAGGTGATCGTGCTGCTCGCGCTCTCGGACGAGGGGGCGCCCTTCTACGACCACGACAACGCCGCCGCGCTCGCCGCCCTGGGCGTGCCCGCCTTCGCCTGCACCCCCGACGCCTTTCCCGGTCTCATGGCCGCGGCCATCGAACGCCGGGACGTCGGCCGGTGGGCCGAGCGTTAGCCGTATTGTCCGACTATGACGGTTACGGCGACTAACGCGCCATCTACGGGGATATTCGGGCATCCGTACCGTGCGCTGACGGTCGGCATGGTGGCACTGATCGTCCTGGTGGCGTTCGAGTCGCTCGCGGTGGCGACGGCCATGCCGGTCGTGGGACACGATCTCAAAGGGCTTTCGCTGTACGCCCTGGCCTTCAGCGGGACGCTGGCCGCCAGCATGATCGCAACCGTGCTCGGCGGGCGGTGGGCGGACCTGCGCGGGCCGGTCGCCCCGCTCTGGACGGGCGTCGCCACCTTCTCCGGCGGCCTGGTGATCGCCGGGCTGGCGTACACCATGGACGTGTTCGTCCTCGGGCGTTTCGTCCAGGGCTTCGGCGGCGGGATCTTCCAGGTCTCGATGTACGTGCTGGTGTCGCGGGTCTATCCGGCGGCCATGCATCCCAGGGTCTTCGCCGTCTTCGCCGCGTGCTGGGTGGTGCCCTCCATGGTCGGACCGGCGGTCGCGGGTACGGTGGTGGAACATCTGGGCTGGCGCTGGGTCTTCCTCGGGGTGCCGCTGCTCGTCCTCCCCGCGGCGCTGCTGCTCTGGCGCGGTCTCGCCCCAGCCTCCACCACCTCCGGCTCGGCCGGAAACCTCCCGGAGACCGGCAAGCGCATCCCCATCCTCAGAAAACTGGGCTGGACGGTGCTGACGGCCGTGGGTGCCGTGCTCATGCAGTACGGCGGAGCGGCGCGCGGCGCCGGAACGGTCCTGCTGGCCATCGGCCTGGCCGTCCTGATCCTGTCGCTGCCCAGGCTGCTGCCGCCCGGCACCCTCCGTGCCGCCCGCGGCCTGCCGGCGGTGATCGCGCTGCGCGGCATCGTCACGGGCACCGTCCTCGGCAGCGAGGTGTTCCTGCCGCTCATGCTCACCGCGGAGCGCGGCCTGTCACCCACCCAGGCCGGTATGGTGCTCACCTCGGGCGCGCTGGCCTGGTCCGCCGCCGCGTGGATCATGGGGCACAAACGGTACGACCGTGTCCTGATCCTGCGGATCGGCCCCGCCCTGATCGCCGCCGGCATCCTGCTGATGGCCCTGACCGTCTTCCAGGGCGTCCCCGTCCTGGTGGCCGTCCTCGGTGAGGTCATCGCCGGGTTCGGCATCGGGCTGGTCTACCCGACACTGTCGGTCCTCGTCCTGGAGATGTCGAACCCCGGCGAGGAAGGGGAGAACAGCGCCTCGCTGGGGATCGGGGAGCTGGTCTTCACCGTGGTCACGGTCGCCGTCGTCGGTGCGATCGTCGCGGTCTTCGGGGCGGCCGGCCCCGTCTACCTGGCCTGCTTCGGGCTGACGGCGCTCCTGGCGGGCACCGGCGTGCTGGTCGGGGGGCGCTTCAGGACCTGAAGGCCATGACACCATGGGAGGAACGCCGAACCGCTCCGTGGTGACGGACGAGCCCCGCCCCCGGCGGGATTCGCGTTCTCCCGGACTGTGAGAGATCGAGGGGGGTCCATGCCGCGCGTGTGTGAGCTTGAGGTGTTCCGGCTGGTCCTGCCCTACGGCAGACGGCCCGAGAGCATCCTCGTCCGACTCACCGACTACGGGGGCATGACCGGATGGGGAGAGGTCGTCGATCCCGACCCCAAGACCTGGGCACTCCTGCAGGAGGGGTTCGGACAGGCGCTGGTCGGCCTTGACTGGGAACACCCCGACGAGCTGGGCGACGTCCCCGGGGGCTCCGCCGCCGACATGGCCTGCTGGGACCTGTGGGCCAGGATGCGCGGGGTCCCGCTCGCCCACGCGCTGGGCGGCAGCCGTACCTCGCTGACGGCCACCGTCAGGATCGGCGCCGAGCGTAACCTGGAGAGCCTGGTCGCGCGGGTGAACCGCCATGTCTGCGCCGGATACGCCCACGTCACCCTGGACATCCACCCCGGCTGGGACATCGAGCCGCTCCGCGCCGTCCGCCGGGCGTACCCCGCGCTCGGCATCGGCGTGGACGCCCGCGCCGCCTACACCGACATCGACGCCCTGGAGGCGCTGGACGCCTACACGCTCTCGTCCATAGAGCGCCCGTTCGCCGACCTCACCGGCCACGCCGACCTGCAACAGCGCGTCGCGGCCCCGGTGCTGCTTGAGGCGTCCTCGGTGGCTGAACTCGACGAGGCGATCGGCGCGGACGCGGGCCGGGCGCTGCTGCTGCGCCCCGCGGAGGTGGGCTCCTTACGCGAGGTACGGCGGATGCACGACCGGGCCGTGGCGGCGGGCTGGGAGATCGCCTGCGCGGGAGGCCGGGGCACCGGCCTGGCCAGGGCCGCGACGGTCGCCGCCGCCAGCCTGCCCGGCTGCGGGCTGCCCTGCGACGTGGCCGAGCCCCCGCGCAGCGCCCAGATCGTCACCCCGCCGGTCGGCGCCTCCGGCGGAGTCGTGGCCGTACCCCTCACCCAGCCCGGCCTCGGCCACACCGTCGACGTGACCCGCGTCCGCCGCCTCGCCAAGGACTCCTACGCGATCTGACCGTCCCCGGTGACGTCTCCCGGCGGCGCGGAGCGGAGGGACCGGCCGTCCCCGGCCGTTACCCGATGGGCCGCAGCGGGCCGTCCTGCGGCCGCATGAGCGCGCGAAAATGCCCGACGAGTCTGCGCACCACGTCGGGATCGCGGAGAACCACACCGACTTCGAGGTTGTGGGCGAGCGCCCGATCGGTGAGGTTCGCACTGCCGAGCAGTGCGACGTCCTCGTCCGCGGCGACGACCTTCGCGTGCAGCGCGGGAATCGACCCGCCGACCCTCGGCCGATCCGTCCAGGCCCAGTCGGGTCCGGCTCGACCACCCCACTCTCCGGGGCGAGCCTGCCCAGGGTGTAACGGCCGGTCGGGCGTTCCCCGAACTCACCGTCGCCGTGGAGGGGTTGTGGCGATCGTGAACGACCATCTCCTCCAGTTCGCACCGGATCCGGGCCTCATCGGGACGTTCGAGCACCGTCTCACCCCTCATGGCGAAGGGCATGACATTTCAGGCCGTGATCACGGGAGAACCCGGCGCGAGCCGTACGGTTAACGCCTCTGCTCCTGCTGCTGTAGCCGCCGAATCTCGCGGCGCAGCTCGATCTCACGGTTCGCCCGCAGCTGCTCACGCCGTAGCACCACCTCTTCGGCGGCCCTGTCATTCCAGTGTTCCTGGGGTTCCCTGATGGAACACAGGATGACCAGGGACACGAAGGTGATGGTTACCGAGATGGCCAAGGGCATGCCCACATGATTGGTGAAGCGAAGCGCGAGACCGGTTATGACGCTTCCCCATAACACGATTTTAGTGGCGGTCTCCATGGCGTCGATGATTCTGTCGAAAAACGACATTCGTTAACGCGCTCCTTGTGAACGGAGTGGTCGGTATGATGCGAGACGACCCGAAAGCCAGGCTATTCTGCTCCATGCGATCATGACAATGATGCGACGGAAAGCTGTTCTCCGGTCATCGTCGGTGTGTGTACTTCATGAGGTCCTCGGCGGTGATACGGCGGTGTTTTCCCACCAGTCGGTAGGGGATCGCGCCGGATTCCAGCAGCCCGATCAAGTAGGGGCGGGACACGTTTAATATGTCCGCCGCCTGCTGGGTGGTCAGTTCGGTGTGCGAGGCAATGACCGACACGCCCCGTCCCTCCGCGACCTGCGTCAGGGCGCAGGCGAGCAGGTTCACGGCCTCGCGTGGCAAGATCAGGGCCTCCTCGTCGCCGGACCCCACGGTGAGCGGGACGGCCGCCTCGCCGGGGTGCCGCCTGAGGCGATTCTCGATCCATCTGGCGGCGCGGGCCGCGATCTGGACGTCTATCGCTCCCGGGGGGATCGAGAGCTTGACGTGAATGCCGGGCACGTCTATCTTCCCCTCGTAATCGCATTAGCTGAAGCGGGCGAAGTAAACGAAACGACGGCGGCAGGAGTGCGGCACTGGCGGGGGCCGGGTCTTGTCGTTATGAATGTCCAGTGTTTAGTGTGATATCTGGCTTTTTCGTCCATAATGGGTCTGGGGAGACGGGGCGGCATGGCCGAGCGGATGGTGCCCAGCCCTCGGCACGAGCGGTTGAGGCAACTGCTGCTGGAGGCCGAAACCAGGGCGCACGAGGTACGGCAGGCCTACCAGCACGCCCTGGCGGCGATGCGGTCGGGAAAGGTCTGGACGGGGCCGACGGCCGTCACATGGACCACCGAGCTGGGAGAGCGGCACCAGCGTCTGGGACAGCTCGCGCGGCGGGTGGTGGAGGCGATCGAGGAGGAGCTGCGCCGGCATCCTCCGCTGGTGACGGAGACCGAGGCGAACGCCATGCGCCGGGAGATGGCCGGCCGCACGTGATCGTCGTGACCATTGAGGGGAAGATTCCGTGGCGCCCACCGAAGAGTTCTGCGGGATCGACCCCGATGAGATGGGACAGCTGGCCACCTCTCTGCGCGGCGCGGCCGACCGGCTGACCGCGTTCAGCGGGGAGTTCGAGATCACACTCCGCCGGCACGGCATCAGCACCCCCGCGCTGCGCGAGATCGCCCACATCGCCGACTGGGGCGGCACCCAGGTCTCCATGCTCCACAACCGGATCGACCTGGTCAGAAATCTGGGTAGCGGCGCTCCCGAGCTGGGCGGCGCCGCCGTGGTACCGGCCAAGTGCACCGCGGAGCCGGACGGTGGAGGCGGCGGTCAGGGGCTGATCCGCCTGCCCGACGAGCTGGAAGGCTTCGAATTCGCCCGGGGGCTGGCCCGGATGTACGGCGACGACATTCTGGTGCAACGCAACAGCGAGCTTCAGGCCGCGCTCATCCACGAGCACGCCGACGAGATCGCCCGGCTGGCCGACAACCCCCAGGCCGCCGCAGCCTTCTTCGCCCTGCTGCCGTCGAAGGTCCGCGACGCCCTGCCCAGCGTCATCGCGGCCACCGGCAGCAAGACCGCCAAGCAGGACCTGGCCGCCTTCAGCGAGGCCCTCGGCGCGGCCCTGCGCGCCCCCGCCCTCGTCCCGGCGTTCGCCAAGGTCAGGGCCGACCTGGTGAAACCGGTCGGCGGCAAGGTCGCCGCGTGGAACCGGCTCGCACTGCTCAAGGGTGCGAACGCCCCCTCCAAGGTGCGCGTCGCGGCGGCCCGCGCGCTGGCCCTGGACGACTTCATGAAGAACCCCCACCAGGACTGGCGCGGCGCCGCCTTCACCGAGATGAAGGCGTACGGCCTGTCCTCCGACGTGGTCGCCCTGGCTCTGGAGGTGCTCGCCGGGGACGGTACGGCGGTGCGAGACGCTTTCGCCACGATGGGCGGAGCCGAGGTAAAGCTGAGCCGGACCGAGAAGATGAAACGCTTCCTCGACTACGCCAAGAGCGTGGGGACCGGGGACGATGTGGCCGACGCCTTCGGCCGAGTCATGGAGGCGGGCGCCGGGGCAGTGGAGGAGAAGCCGGGGCAGCACAGCCCGGCCGCCGCCGCCTTCGCCCTGGACACGATGCTGGCCGCAGGCCCCTTCGGCACCAACTTGCCGATAACTGCTAAGGACTCCATGGGAGTGATCGCCAGATCGTACGTCCATGAACTGGTCTCGGGCACCCGCTTTGACAGGGCCGCGTATCGGGCCTCCGGATTCACAATGCCTGAGCACTGGCTCCCCCTTCCCGGGGTGATCCCCGCGTTTTACCTCAGTCCCGGAGACACCTATCGCTTCATGAGAACCTTCGTCGGCGAAGAGAAGTCCGCTGGCGAGTTCAATGCGACGGTGGCGAGGTTCCGCCATGACATCCTGCTGGCAGCCGCTCGCCTGGACGTGCAGAGCGGTACTGACCACTTTCATGACATCTCGATGATGTTTGGCGATTTTGGCAGTGTCGCGTTCAAGGCGACGAAGGACGTGCTCGGCGAGGAAGACGCAGCACGTTTGAGTGCTCGTAATTTCATTAAGAACACCGCTGGCTTTGCATTGGGTAGAATTTCACCCTTAAATGAGATCGCAGCACTCAGCTGGGAGGTCTTCCAATCGTACGTCTTCAGCTCTGTATCGGATGATTGGGCCGCCGACTTTGAGAAGCAAGTAGAAGTGGCAACGGGGAAACGGGTCGACCTCACTAGACGTATGAAATTCGATATGGCGCACCTTCTCTACAGCGGCGGTTATCCGGTGAGCAAACCTCCTCAAGAGCTCATCAGTACGGCCAACGGCACTCTCAAGACGTATGAAGAGTTCGTAGCCGAAGCCAAGCGGGAGGCCACCGGCACCAAGAAGTGGGAGCAGGTGCTCCAGAAGAAACTGGACGTTTATGAGGACTGGATGGATGAAAACGGAAATCTCGACAAAAAAATTGAGTATTCCTCGCGCTTTCAGAGCAGCGATCTGGCTGAAAGCCTATTGAGGATCCCGAAATGACGCAGTGATTTCCTCACCGTGGCAGGCAATCGGTTTGTGCGTGCAACCGCCAGGTCGGGGCCTCCGGTGACACATACACGTTCACGGTGATCCCTGTCTTCTTGCTGCCTTTGATGAATCGTCCTTCCGGAGCGTCTACCTGGCTGATATCATATTCCATCTTATATCCCAGGATCCGGGAAAGAGTGTTCTCCATAACTCTCTCGGCTCCGTCCAGGTGCGAGTCCAGAGACTGTTCTTTACCCCGTTCCTCGTCGGCCGTCGCCCGCAGTACCCGTTTGAACCCATCCTCCCCACAGGGAATGTCTTTGTCTGGGCGCTGTAGGACGCGGAGCTTCATAAGGGGATTTTTGAAAAGGTCGTCGGTTTCCAGGCGTTGGGTGTCTTTCTGGAGTTCTGCTGCGGCTTCCTTCAAGGACGGCTCGGAAGTGGTGCATCCCGATGCCGCTATTGCCAGTATCAAGCCAATGGCCAGTAGCCGTGTGACGCGCATGCCTTACCTCCGCGGGGTGGGTGACGCTGAGACGTATCGATCTTCACTCAATCGGCTCGCCGCCGCCACGTTCTTTCCGTGTTCGCCTGTCAGCACTTGGCCACCTGGAACCAGGCCGATCCGGTGGCCTCGTCACGGTGTGACTCCCACGCGGTCGCGAGCAGGTCCACCAGCCACAGGCCTCGCACGCCGTCCTCGTCGGATTCGGGCCTGCGCACGGTTGGTGTGCTGGTGGCGGACCCGCCGTCGGTCACCTCCACGCGGATGTCGCCGGGGAAGTGGGGCACCCGCACCATGACCTGTCCGTCCGGCGTACGCCCCGAGTCCGAGTGGGTGACCGCGTTGGTGACCAGCTCGCTCAGCAGGAGCAGCACGTCGTCGAGGACCGGAGCCGCGATTCGCCCGGCCAGCACTTCATGTGCCCATTTTCGGGCGATAGGGACGGATATCTCCTTTCCTGGGAATTCTCGCTTCCAGGTGCCGTACGGCGCATTTGTGTAGGTCTTCCGTGGCGGGGCGTCGTAGTGGTGGATCGCCCCTTGGCCTCTCACGCGCTTACCTCCGCCATGATGATGTCGGCGGCGTTGTCGGCGTGGGCCACCACCCATTTGTTCCACAGCCACAGGCGTGCCCACCACGGGCGCCAGGTGAAGACCCAGCCGGAACGCCATATGACGGTGATGCGGACCAGGGAGCCGGACACCGACCGGACTTCCAGGACCGGCTGCCCGGTCACGGGGAGGACCAGCGAGGTGCAGATGCCGAGGGCGTGCAGCGCCCAGCTCAGCCGGACCAGATGCTCGAACCTTTCGTATTGCTCGCCCGCCGTCATAGGCCGCCTCCAAAGTGCTTTCCAACGCAAGTGACCGGGGTGCGAAATAGCGCCGCCGTATCCACGGGCGACGTGATTCATTCCTGGTTTGAAAGGTGATGGCTTACTTTCTCTTTTGCGCTTCCCGGACGAGAAGATCTGCGTTTAGGATGCCCTTCTGGCATCTGGTCGGTGACCGGTTCGGCAGTCCAGAGCAGGGGAGATGATGACACTCATTGGTCTGCCCTGGACTGAATTCGGTATCGCCGCCGGGATGTTAAGTCCGTTTTTTATAATTCGGGAGGAAATGCGATGGAAGTGGTGCCGGCTCTCGACCCTGGGTCCCCGCGCGTGCGATTCGGCGTCGAGCTGCGCCGCATGCGGGAGGCCGCGCAGCTCTCGCAGGCCGCCGTGGCCCCCCGCCTCGGCTGCACCCAGACCCAGGTGAGCCGCCTGGAGAAGGCCACCCGGACCCCGTCGAAGTCCGACGCCGAGAGGCTGGACCGGCTCTTCGGAGCGGCCGACGGCGTCTCCTTCGTCCGGTTCTACCAGCGCATCGTCGCCCAGCCCGGCGGTCCGGTCTGGTTCCGGAGCTGGGCCGAGGAGGTCGAACCTATCGCCCTCGTCCTGCGTTCCTGGGATCCTCTGCTCGTGCCGGGACTTCTCCAGACCGAAGCCTATGCACATCACCTCTTCAGCCGAGGCCCTCAGGTCGCGTGCGAAGAGGTGAAGCAACGTGTCGAGGCCCGCATGCGGCGACAGCGGATTTTTGACAGGGAAGACCCACCCATGTTCTTGGTCCTCATCGACGAGGGTGTGCTGCACCGTCGAATCGGCGGTCCTGAGCTGATGCGGGAACAACTTTCTTACCTGCTGGAGGCCGCGCAGCGGCCCACCATCTCCATCCAGGTTGTGGATTCGGAATGTGTAGCGGGGCTGGCAGGAGCCTTTATGATCGCTGAGCTTCCGAATGGAGAGCCGAATGTTGTCCATGCAGACTCACCGGCCCAGGGGCAGGTCACGACCGACCACGACATTGTGATCTCGATCTGGAAGCGCTATGAGGCGATACGGCTATGGACCTATCCTGAGCACATATCCCTCAAAAAGATCGAGGAAGTGAAGCGGGAATGGACCTGAGCGCCGCTGTGTGGCGGAAGTCATCGCGTTCTTCGGACAATGGTGGCCAGTGTGTGGAGGTGGCCAACCTGCCTGGAGTGGTCGCTGTTCGTGACAGCAAGGACCCTGGCGGCCCCAAGCTGCTCTTCACCCCCGGCGCATGGCGATCCTTCGTCGGTGGGGTCAAGACCGGCGAGTTCGACCGCTGACCTGGTTCGGGCGATCAGGAGAAACCGATCGCCCGAACCCGGAGTCCATTCAAGCCATCATCTTTGGTTTTCTTACCTCACGGCGGAGGCCGGCAATTACGTTCTCCTACGATCCATCGATGTTCCAGAGCGTATCGATGAGAAATCGAACCGGCGAGATGCGGCGGCGTGACCGAGCCCCTTCCCTGGGCGGCCTTCTCCGGACGGTGCCGGGGCCGTCCGTCTCGGTTGAGGTCAGGCGCAGCCCTCGGTGATGCCCTTCGGCACGGCCGGACCCCTCCGCCTGGCCTCGGACCCGCCCTTCGGCCTGGTGGTCGCCGTGTCGGCCGGGCCGGCGGTCGGCGTGCCGGTGGGAGCGGGCGTGAGTGAGGCCGTGGGCGTACCCGTGGGCGAGGTGGTGACCCGCGAGGGGGCGGGAGTGGCGGGTGAGGAGGAGGGCGCGGCCACGGGTGCGGCGGTCATATCGAAACGCTCCGGGGAGGCCGCCGAGGCGCGGACGGCCCGGGCGGTGACGGCGCGGATCTTCCGCCAGTCGGGGTAGCCGGTGCTGATCAGCGGCGGGACGAACTGGACGGTGGTCACCCTGGCGTTCTTGACCTTCAGGGCCAGCGGGACCAGGTGCTCCAGCATCGGGCGTGGGATGTCGGTTCTCAGCAGGTCCCTGGTGGCCAGCGCGATCCGGTTGAACCGGGAGAGCACGGTCGCCGGATCGGCCTGCCGGAGCAGGGCGCCCAGCACGCAACGCTGGCGTCCCATCCGGCTGTAGTCGTCGCTGTAGGTGCGCGAGCGGGCGAACCACATGGCGTCGGCCCCGTCCAGCCTGCGGGTTCCCGCCTTGACCAGGCCCTCGTTGTATCTGCCGAAGACCACGTCCTGCGGTACGGTCAGCCGCACGCCGCCGATGGCGTCGATCAGCCGGGCGAAGCCCCACATGTTCACCAGGGCGTACCAGTCGATCTTCAGGCCGAGGGCGTGCCCCACCGTCTCCATGAGCGTCCTGGTGCCCTGCCCCCTGCGACCACCGAAGATCTCGGGATGGGCGTCGGCGTACTCCCAGACCGCGAACAGCAGGTCCTCCCGCGAGCCGTCGGGATTGGCGGGCAGCCGGAAGCCGCCGGGGAACCGCCTGGCCATCGGGGACCCCGGTACGAAGCGGACGTTCTCCAGGTTGCGCGGCAGGCTCAGCAGCACGGTGTTGCCGGTCTTGACGTCGATGCTGGCCACGTTGATGCTGTCGGTCCTCACACCCACCCGATCGGCGCCGGCGTCACCGCCGAGCAGCAGGATGTTCACCCGATCGCGCCCCGCCCACGGGTCCTCCTCCCGCTGGGCCGAGGCCTCGGAGATCCCCGAGGTCTGGGAGGGGGCGGGGGTGGGCGCCGCGTTGAAGACCCGGTCCAGCGCCGATTGCGAAACCATGGCGTACTGCCCGGCCAGACCGAACGGCAGCAGCGCCGCCACCGCGAGCACCCCCGCGACGCCGCCCGCGATCGCCCGCCGGACCCTCGGGAGCGTGCCGGGGTTCAGCACGATGAACGAGTGCAGGACCAGTGTGAACCAGGCGACGCCGAGGGTGAGGGAGATCACCGTGACGCCGGTCAGCCAGGACGAGGTGACCAGCCGTCCGGCCAGCTCGCCGAGGTCCGCGGTGAGCGCGGTCCAGAGCAGGCCCAGCAGTAGCGCCGTATGAGTGGAGAGCAGTGCCAGTCCGGTCTTCCGCCATCCGGCGCGCAGGTGGGCGGCCCCCGGCGCGACGACGGACAGGGCCGTCCATCCGATGACCGCGAATGCCCCCTGCGGCTTCGATCTGTTCCGCACCTGCTCCCCGATCTCCCTCGCGCCTGAGCGCCGCAGGGAGATGGTAGGGCGGAGCGAAGGGCTCGCGGGCGGCCACTGAGCGGACAGGGCAGGGAAGGAATCCCATTTTATCCGTATATGTATATCGGAATAAGGTGCGGTTTGGTGTCCTTCGCCGAGATCATGTACAGCATGCCAGACCGCGCGGCCTCGGCGTGGCGGTCACCGCCCCCCAACGCCCCGCGAACCTCCGTTTCGGGATCGGACAGGTCCGCCGGATACGCGGCGCCCTTCCCCGGCATCGGCGGCCTCCCGTACTTCCAGACGGGACGCTACGCCATCATCATCCTCATTTAGGAACTTTTCGGACATTTTCTACTCGGCCACGCTCACACCTCCATCACCGCTGACGTCTACGCCCACGTCCGCCTCCGCCTTCAATGCGAGGCCGTCGACCGCATGAATGACGCTCTCGGCGATCATCCAGAACCGTAGCCGTCAGAAAACGATCACGGTTCGCGTAGCCATCAAACAGCGCCAATACCATGAATCCACAGAGTCCTTGATTCCGCAATCAATGCCCCCATTCTCAATAGGGCGCCAATGCAGTCGCGAAAATCTTGGACAAGCTCCGCATCGGCTGGACTCATGGAAATCGATCATCCCGTCGGGCCGCCCCGCTACTTCTTTGAGACCGCCGAAATCTCACCTAGCGCAAGTGAGAAAATCCGGACAAGCGCCTTCCGAACATCCGGGTCTCGATCGAGCCGACCCAGCGATTCAAATCTCCCCGGATCAAGATCGATCGTGGCAATTCCGCCAGCATCCTTGCCATTCACGGTCGAGAAGATCAGGAGGCATCGGTAGGCTCGAACAACCCCTCCTCGCTCCTCACGCATCAGTGATTGGAGGAATACGATTTCTTCCTTGACCTGGCTGCGAAGTGCGTCCACCGAGCTCCACCGAGTCGCCCAGCCTCGACCCTCCGCCTCCAATTGGATCTCAAGCAGAGTATCGAAACTGATCTGACACACCCGAAAATCGGGGTCAGTCGAATGAATTATAGACATCAGAGCACTATTCTCCGCCGTAGACGTCGATACGGACTCTCGTCTTTGGGTCGATACGCCCACCTTTGATTCTTCGCAGGAGTTCGTCCCAACGGTGATGACCTCCAAGAATCCTCCCATTGCGCGAGACGACAATCCCGTCTCCATCTGCGGCGTTGTTGATCGCGTCCGGGAGTTCTTTGTTGCTCAGCTCTTCGTGATACCACTGCGATGCTGGATCCCGAGTCGACTGCCCCTCCTTGTACTTCTTAGCGAGATCACTGGCATTCTCGTAGGCTGTCGACCAGCAGCCAGCGTCGTGAACGAGGACATCAACCTCACCGACCGCTACATAGTAGGTGTGAATGTCGGCGATGGTGAGGTTGTGGACTTGTTGGTTGTTGACGGTTCGCTTGGTGATGGCGGTGATTTGGAGGTGGGTTCCGGTGCTGGTGCGGAGCCAGGCTCCGGGGGTGAGCCGGGTGGCGGGGACCCAGGTGCGCAGGTTGGTGACCCAGAAGGGGTGGGTGTCGGTGGCGATGATCGCGCCGGTCTTGTTGCCCTTGGTGCCGTCGGTGTCGACGGTGATCTGAACGAGGTTCTTGGCGCCTTCGCCGGTGATTAGCGCGATGACGGGTTTGGCCTTGGTCTTGCCGGTGTCGGGGTCGGTGGCCAGGACCTTGTCGCCGGTCTTGACCTGTTCGATGGGCTTGTGGGTGCCGTCGGCCATCAGCACGAGGGTGCCGGGCACGAAGCTGTTCGGTCTGGCGCATGCTGAGAAGGCGTGCTGGGCGGCTTCCCGGGCCTTTTCGGCGACCTTCAGCTTGTCCTTGAGATCCCCGACCAGGATTCGATCCTCGTCATCAACCAGTGGCGCTACCTCGGCCGTGCGCCGTCCCTGGAGCAAGTTCTCGCCGAGATCACCGACCGGCCTCCGCCCGGCCCGATGAGTCCGGGAGGAGGTGACACATGATCACGCTCCTGCTCACCGTGCCCGAGGCCGCCGCCGCGCTGTCGATCTCCCGCAGCAAGCTCTACCAGCTGCTCGCCTGCGGCGCGCTCTCCTCGATCCACATCGACGGCGCACGCCGCATCCCGCTCTCTGCCCTGCACGACTACGTCATCCGCCTGACCGACAAGGAGGCCGCAGCATGACCACAACCCTGATCGGCTCTCCTGAGGAAGAGCCCACCACTTCGCAGACCAGGAAAGCCCGGACCCTGCACAGACGGACCAGCGGGGAGGGAACCCTCTACCAGCGCACCGACGGTCGGTGGGAAGGGGCCGCCTACGTCCTGAGCGCCAAGGGGCAGACCACCCGCGTCCGGGTCTACGGCAAGACCCGCCGCGAGGCCGCCGACAAGCTCACCAAGAAGATCGCCGACCATCAGCACAGCACTCCGCGCACCACCCGGGACCTGCTGCTGGCCGACTACCTTACGAACTGGCTCGACCACGTGGCCGTGCACGCCGTCCGGGCCTCCACCCTGGCCCGCTACCGCGCCTGCTTGTGGCTCTACCTCATCCCCTACCTGGCCCCTGCATCGACGCCCTCACCGCCCATCGTGACCAGCACGACGACGAGCGCGCGACCCTCGGCGCGGACTGGCCGGACACCGGGCTCGTCTTCACCACCCGCGTCGGCACCCCGATCAACCTAGGCCGTGCCTTCCGAGCCCTACTCCAGCGCGCCGGAATCCACCCGATCTGCTTCCACGACCTGTGGCATTCGTGCGCCTCGCTCCTGCTCGATCAGGGCGTAGGACCTGATCGTCATCAAGGAACTCCTCGGCCATGCGCACATCTCGATCACCGCCGATGTCTACGCCCACGTCCGGCTCCGCCTCCAACGCGACGCCATCGACCGTATGAACGACGCCCTCGACGACAGCCCCGAACCGTAGCCGTCAGAAAACGATCACGGTTCGCGTAGCCGTCAAACGAATCTCCAGGGCTAATAGAATCGCCCTGGAATTCTCTCTTACGCAGCCACTACTGGCCTAACATTAACCTCAGGCGCAATATCCATCGTGCAGCAAATTTCGTCGATATCGGCTCGTATATTTCAGGAGAAGAAGCTTCAGAGAAGAATTCGGAGAGATGCTCATTAATTTGCACATTTTCTCTCATCTCTAGCGCATCAGCCCACTCCGTTACAGTAGTCCCGAGAATTCGCCCGGACAGATAGAAGTCAAGGATTCGCACAACATCTTCAACCTCGACGGACACGAGAGGGAAGTCAACATCCCACGAATATTCGCGAAGCCTATCGACAAGATTGGATACCGATCGTCGCAGCTCAATCAGATCCCTAAGCAAGCCGCGACGATCTTCGTTCACCTCTTCGGGCATCACATCTTGTCCTTAATGTGGACGACACTTCCGTCTGGAGCGATAGTAACCTTCTGAACCGATAGTGTCTTGCCGTTGACGTCAACAATTTTGCGATAAATCGCATATGATCCTGGCGCTCTACCGGACACCCGAACCTCAAATTTCACATTTCCAGTGCCATATAGAGTGATTTCGATATTGTCTCGATACTTCGTAAGCTTGCTCGCGAAACGCTTATAGTTCATGGCTCGCGCGTCATTAAGCGCATCGATTCCAACATTGCAGAGACCAGTATTATGAACGAGGACGTTTTCGGTCCCGACACCGACGTGGTAGGTGTGGGTGTCGGCGATGGTGAGGTTGTGGACTCGCTGATGTCCCACGGTTTGTTTGGTAATGGCAGTGATCTGGACGTGGGTTCCGGTGCTGGTGCGTAGCCAGGCTCCGGGGGTGAGCCGGGTGGCCGGTACCCATTCGCGTAGGTTGACCCAGAAGGGGGGTATCGGTGGCGATGACCACGCCGGTCTTGGTGCCCTTGGTTCCGTCGGTGTCGACGGTGATCTCACGAGGCTCTTGACACCCCAGGGCCGAAGCGTTCTCACGTCGTGAGACCGAGTAGCTGAAGACCGTCTGCGGGGTGGCTGCGGTAGTGGTCGGTGGCGGCGGCGATGTTGG